>NZ_JAOCLR010000003.1:0-345215 GCF_029845405.1 Pigmentiphaga sp. GD03639 | reverse complement strand
CTTGCTTCCCCGCCAAGCCTGACAAAACCGGCGGCGCCGAATGCGCCCCGCCAGCCCATCGCCCCGGACACGGCCTGCGGCAGCGAATATTGTCGCGCCGCAGGGGGCAGAGGGGCGAAAAAAAACACGCGAGACGATATCGTACTCGCGTGCTTCCTTGCCGGGCCAAAAGAACGCCGTTCTACGCCAGCCCGGTGTTACCCCAGGATGCGGTGGATCCGGCTTTGCCGGTCCACCCGCATCGCCCCCTTGAGGGGGCGCCCGAAGGGCGTAGGGGGGTGGGCTTCCCTTACAGCAGGTGCTTGACGCCGTCGCGCTCTTCGGTCAGTTCCTTCAGCGTCAGGTCCATGCGCTCGCGCGAGAAGGCGTCGATCTCGAGGTCCTTGACGACCGCGTATTCGCCGTTCTTCGTGATGACGGGAACGCCGTAGATGATGCCTTCGGGGATGCCGTACGAGCCGTCCGAGGGAACGCCCATCGTGACCCACTTGCCGTTGCTGCCCAGGATCCAGTCGCGGACGTGGTCGATGGCGGCGTTGGCGGCGGAGGCGGCGGAGGACAGGCCGCGGGCGTCGATGATGGCGGCGCCGCGCTTGCCGACGGTGGGGATGAACACGTTGCGGTTCCACTCGTCGTCATTGACCACCGACAGGGCGGGCTTGCCGGCCAGGGTGGCGAAGCGGTAGTCGGGGTACATCGTGGGCGAGTGGTTGCCCCAGACGATGAGCTTCTCGATGTCGCCGACGGCGCAGCCGGCCTTGGCGGCCAGTTGCGACAGGGCGCGGTTGTGGTCCAGGCGCAGCATGGCGGTGAAGTTGCGGGCGGGCAGGTCCGGGGCCGACTTCATCGCGATGTAGGCGTTGGTGTTGGCGGGGTTGCCCACGACCAGCACCTTGACGTTGCGGCTGGCGACGGCGTTCAGGGCCTTGCCCTGGGCCGTGAAGATCTGCGCGTTGACGGTCAGCAGGTCCTTGCGCTCCATGCCGGGGCCGCGGGGGCGCGCGCCCACCAGCAGGGCCACGTCGGCGTCCTTGAAGGCGGTCATGGGGTCGCTGTGGGCGGTGACTTCCTGCAGCAGCGGGAAGGCGCAGTCCTCGAGCTCCATGATGACGCCCTTGAGCGCTTTCTGCGCCTTTTCATCGGGGATTTCCAGCAGTTGCAGGATGACCGGCTGGTCCTTGCCGAGCATTTCGCCGGAAGCGATGCGGAACAACAGGGCGTAGCCGATCTGGCCGGCGGCGCCGGTGACGGCGACGCGCATTGCGGGCTTGGTCATATGAGTCTCCGAAGAGGATGGGGGTGAGTGAGAATGACGCGACGCGCAGTGTAACTCCGCGAGGGAAGGGCACGGCGCGATACACGATGGAGAACCGGGGACGGGAGATCGACGGCCACGGCCAGGCCAGGGCGGCTGGGCGCCAGGGTGCTGCGGGCGGCGCGGCAAGCGTGGGTCGGCATGATCGTGGGAGTGTAGGAAAATCGCCGTTGAGCGTCAATAAACATATCTTATGTTTTATATAAGATATAAGATTTTTTACGGGTTTGGTTGGACATCGCGGGTTACGCTGTGACACAATCCCGGCCATGCCGTTCAAGCCCCATCCGCCCTGCCTGTCCGCCTCGACCGACGCGCCCGCGACGGCTGGCCCGGCCATGGCCCCGGAGCCGGGTGCCCCGGGCGCGGCATTCAGTCCTTTATACAGGCAAATCAAGGGCCTGATCCTGCAAAGCCTGGATCGCGGCGAATGGAAGCCGGGCGAGGCCATCCCCAGCGAGCTGGACCTGGCTGCCCGCTTCAAGGTCAGCCAGGGCACGGTGCGCAAGGCCATCGACGAACTGGCCGCCGACAACATCCTGCTGCGCCGGCAGGGCAAGGGCACCTTCGTCGCCACCCATCACGAGGACCGCGTCCGGTTCCGCTTCCTGCGCCTGGCGCCCGACGACGGGCAGCACGCCCGCTCGCGCAGCCGCTTCCTGGAGTGCCGCCGCCTGCGCGCGCCAGCCGAGGTGGCCAAGGCGCTCGAGCTGCGCGCGGGCGACAGCGTGGTGCTGGTACGCCGTGTGCTCTCATTCGGCGAGGTCCCCACCGTCATCGACGAGATCTGGCTGCCGGGTTCCCTGTTCAGGGGGCTGACGGCCGAACGCCTGGCCGAATACAAGGGCCCGATGTACGGCCTGTTCGAAAGCGAGTTCGGCGTGCGGATGATCCGCGCCGACGAGAAGATCCGCGCGGTCCCGGCCGGAGAGCCGGAGGCCGAGCTGTTGGATATCGAGGCGGGAACGCCTCTGCTGCAGGTGGAGCGGATCTCGTTCACCTACGGCGATCGCCCGGTCGAGATGCGCCGTGGGCTGTATCTGACTTCGCGCTACCACTACCGGAACAGCCTCAATTGATGCCGTTTTGGGACACGATTTGATACGGTGGCGCTGAATGGGCGAAAATAGCAGGGTTTGCCTTACTCGGCGGCTTTCGGGCGGCTTTGCGACGCCGGCTCCTGGAACCCCGACGAGAGCCTGGCCTGCCGGCCCGGTTTTCCTAGACGACTCCTGACGCCCAGTCTCGCAACAATGGTTTTTTTCATGGTTCGCTTACTTTACCCGAGGTCGTGATGTCCGACTCTGCCGCAAAACCCCGCCCACAGTTCAGAAACATCAATATCACGCAGATCGCGCGCTACCGGCTGCCGCTGGCCGGCAAGGTGTCGATCCTGCACCGCGTTTCCGGCTTCGCGCTGTTCCTGGCGCTGCCGCTGGTGCTGCTGCCGCTGTTCGAGCGCAGCCTGATTTCTGAGATCGGCTTCGCGCAGTTCCACGATTTCGTTTCCCATCCCCTGGTCAAGATCGTCCTGCTGGGCCTGATCTGGGCGTACCTGCATCATTTCTGTGCGGGCATCCGGTTCCTGGCGCTGGATCTGCACAAGGGACTGGAAAAGCACACCGCCCAGCGCACCGCGGGCATCGTGCTGGTCGTCAGCCTGGCGCTGACCGTCGTCTTCGGTTTGAAACTGTTCGGAGTATTCTGATGTCGGCCCCGCAAAATATCGGTCCCAAGCGCCTGGTCGTCGGCGCGCACTACGGCGTGAAGGACTGGATCCTCCAGCGCATCACCGCCGTCATCCTGGTCGTCTACACGCTGGTGCTGGGCATCGGCGCGCTGGTCACTCCGGAATTCACCTACGAAAACTGGGTGCGCCTGTTCAATTTCGAAGTGCTCAGCTTTCCCCTGGGCAAGCTGCTGGCCATGCTGGCCTTCCTGTCGCTTGCCTATCACGCCTGGATCGGCGTGCGTGACATCTGGATGGACTACGTCAAGCCGACGGGCATCCGCCTGGCGCTGCAAGTCCTGACCGTTCTGTGGCTGGTCGGCTCCGTCGTCTATGCCGCTCAAATTCTGTGGAGAATCTAAGTCGTGGCCGCCGTTAAATCTTCTCTTCCGCGCCGCCAGTTCGATGTGGTGGTCGTCGGCGCCGGTGGATCCGGCATGCGTTGCTCGCTGCAGCTGGCCCAGGCCGGCCTGAGCGTCGCCGTCTTCTCCAAGGTGTTCCCGACCCGTTCGCACACCGTCGCGGCGCAGGGCGGCATCGGCGCCTCGCTGGGCAACATGAGCGAGGACAACTGGTTCTGGCACATGTACGACACCGTCAAGGGGTCGGACTGGCTGGGCGACCAGGACGCCATCGAATTCATGTGCCGCGAGGCCACCAACGCGGTCTACGAGCTCGAGCACTTCGGCATGCCGTTCGACCGTAACCCCAACGGCACGATCTACCAGCGTCCGTTCGGCGGCCATACCGCCAACTTCGGCGAAAAGCCGGTGCAGCGCGCCTGTGCCGCCGCCGACCGGACCGGCCACGCGCTGCTGCACACCCTCTACCAGCGCAACGTCGCCGCCCGTACCCAGTTCTTCGTCGAATGGATGGCGCTGGACCTCATCCGTGACGCCGAGGGCGACGTGGTGGGCGTGACCGCGCTGGAAATGGAAACCGGCGAGATCTACATCTTCGAAGCCAAGACCACCGTGCTGGCCACGGGCGGCGCGGGCCGGATCTGGGCCGCCTCGACCAACGCCTTCATCAACACCGGCGACGGCCTGGGCATGGCGGCGCGCGCGGGCCTGCCGCTGGAAGACATGGAGTTCTGGCAATTCCATCCCACCGGCGTGGCCGGTGCCGGCGTGCTGATCACCGAAGGCGTGCGCGGCGAGGGCGGCATCCTGCTGAACAAGGATGGCGAACGCTTCATGGAGCGCTACGCGCCCACGCTGAAGGACCTGGCGCCGCGCGACTTCGTCTCGCGCTCGATGGACCAGGAAATCAAGGAAGGCCGCGGTGCCGGCCCCAACGGCGACTACGTGCTGCTCAAGCTCGACCACCTGGGCGCCGAGACCATCAACAAGCGCCTGCCGTCGATCCGCGAGATCGCGATCAAGTTCGCGAACGTCGATCCCATCAAGGAACCGATCCCGGTCGTTCCGACCATCCACTACCAGATGGGCGGCATCCCGACCAACTACCACGGCCAGGTGGTCGTGCCCAAGGACGGCAATCCCAATGCCGTGGTCAACGGCCTGTACGCCATCGGCGAGTGCGCGTGCGTGTCGGTGCACGGTGCCAACCGCCTGGGCACGAACTCGCTGCTCGACCTGGTGGTGTTCGGCCGCGCGGCCGGCAACCACATCGTCGGCGCCGATCTGAAGCGCCGCAGCCACAAGGCCCTGCCGGGCGACGCCGCCGACTTCACGCTGGGCCGCGTCGACGCGATGGAAAGCCGCAAGCAGGGCGAGCGCGTGCAGGACGTCGCCAACGACATCCGCAACTCCATGCAGCGCCACTGCGGCGTGTTCCGCACCCAGGCGCTGCTGGACGAGGGCGTGGGGCAGATCCTGGAACTGGCCGAGCGTGCCAAGAGCGTGGCCTTCCAGGACCATTCCAAGGTCTTCAACATGGCACGCGTGGAAGCGCTGGAGCTGGAGAACCTGATCGAAGTGGCGAAGGCGACCATCGTGTCGGCCGCGGCCCGCAACGAGAGCCGCGGCGCCCATGCGCACAGCGACTTCCCCGAGCGCGACGACCAGAACTGGCTGCGCCACTCGCTGTGGTACTCCGAAGGCAACCGCCTGGACTACAAGCCCGTGACGATGAAGCCGCTGACCGTCGACAGCTTCCCGCCCAAAGCTAGGACTTTTTAACCCCCCTACGCGCTGACGCGCGCCCCCCAGGGGGCGGCGCTGGCGGACCGGCAAAGCCGGATCCGCGGCGCCCAGGGTGAGGACCCCAACTTTTTTGGAGTGCTCTGATGAGTGCTAAACGTGTTGTGAAGTTCGAAATCTACCGCTACGACCCCGACAAGGACGAGCGTCCCTACATGCAGAAGCTCGAGGTCGAGCTGGGCCCGAACGACAAGATGCTGCTTGACGCGCTGGTGCGCATCAAGAACGACGTCGACGACAGCCTGTCCTTCCGCCGCTCGTGCCGCGAGGGCGTGTGCGGGTCCGACGCCATGAACATCAACGGCAAGAACGGCCTGTCGTGCACGACCAACCTGCTCGACCTGAAGCAGCCCATCGTGCTCAAGCCGCTGCCCGGCCTGCCGGTCATCCGCGACCTGATCGTGGACATGACCCACTTCTTCAACCAGTACCACTCGGTCAAGCCGTTCCTGATCAACGACACGCCGCCGCCCGAGAAGGAGCGCCTGCAGTCGCCCGAGGCCCGCGAAGAGCTGGACGGCCTGTATGAGTGTATTCTGTGTGCTTGCTGCTCGACGTCGTGCCCGTCGTTCTGGTGGAACCCCGACAAGTTCGTGGGGCCGGCCGGACTGCTGCAGGCCTACCGCTTCCTCGCGGACAGCCGCGACGAGGCGACCGGGGAACGTTTGGACAACCTCGAGGATCCATACCGTTTGTTCCGTTGCCACACCATCATGAACTGCGTCGACGTCTGTCCCAAGGGGCTGAACCCCACCCGGGCAATAGGCAAGATCAAGGAAATGATGGCCCGGCGGGCGATCTGACGCCGTGGTGCCGGAGTTTTCCCTGCATGACCGGACGCGCCTGCGCTGGCGCGCCCGGCGCGGGCTGCTCGAGAACGACCTGATACTGACGCGTTTCCTGGACGCGTACGAATCCCGGCTCACCGACGCCGACGTGGCGGAGTTGACCCGGTTGCTCGAGCTGTCCGACAACGAGCTGATGGACTGTCTGCTGGCTCGCAAGGAACCCGAGGGAGACCTTGCCACGCCGGCCATGCAGGACTTGCTGAAGCGGCTGCGCTCGGTGTGAGCGGCCGAGTCCATGTGAACTGATTTTGATGGAAGAGGAACATCCGATGAAACTGTCCGACAAGAAAGCGATCCTGACCTTCTCCGATGGGAGCCAGGGTGCCGAGTTTCCGGTTTATGAAGGCACGATCGGCCCGTCGGTCGTGGATATCCGCAAGCTGTACGCGCAAACCGGGATGTTCACTCTCGACCCTGGTTTCATGTCGACGGCGGCTTGCTCGTCCAGCATCACCTACATCGACGGCGACAAGGGTGAACTGCTGTACCGCGGCTATCCGATCGAACAGCTGGCGGTCAAGTGCGACTTCCTGGAAACCAGCTACCTGATCCTGAACGGCGAGCTGCCCAACGCCAAGCAGAAGGCCGACTTCGACCATCTGGTGACCCATCACACCATGGTCAACGAGCAGCTGCAGTTCTTCCTGCGCGGATTCCGCCGCGACGCCCACCCGATGGCCGTGCTGACCGGCCTTGTCGGCGCGCTGTCGGCGTTCTACCACGATTCGATCGACATCACCCAGCCCAAGCACCGCGAGATCTCGGCCATCCGCCTGATCGCCAAGATGCCTACGCTGGTGGCCATGGCCTACAAGTACTCGGTCGGCCAGCCCTACGTCTATCCGAAGAACGACCTGTCCTACACCGGCAACTTCCTGCGCATGATGTTCGCCACGCCGTGCGAGGAATACCAGGTGAATCCGGTCATCGAGCGCGCGCTCGACCGCATCTTCATCCTGCACGCCGACCACGAGCAGAACGCCTCGACCTCGACCGTGCGCCTGTGCGGCTCGTCGGGCACCAATCCGTTCGCGGCCATCGCGGCGGGCGTGGCTTGCCTGTGGGGTCCGGCCCACGGCGGCGCCAACGAAGCGGCGCTGCAGATGCTGGAAGACCTCCTGGCCGCCGGCGGCGTCGACAAGCTGGGCGAGTTCGTCGCCAAGGTCAAGGACAAGAACTCGGGCGTGCGCCTGATGGGCTTCGGCCACCGCGTCTACAAGAACTACGATCCGCGCGCCAAGCTGATGCAGGAAACCTGCCGCGAAGTGCTCGAAGCCCTGGGCCTGCAGGACGATCCGCTGTTCAAGCTGGCCATGGCCCTGGAAAAGATCGCCCTGGAAGACGATTACTTCGTCCAGCGCAAGCTGTACCCGAACGTCGATTTCTACTCGGGTATCGTCCAGCGCGCCATCGGCATCCCGACCCAGCTGTTCACGGCCATCTTCGCGCTGGCCCGCACCGTGGGCTGGATCGCGCAGTGGGACGAAATGATCTCCGATCCCGACTACAAGATCGGCCGTCCCCGCCAGCTGTTCACCGGTTCGCCCGCGCGCGACGTGCCGGACCTGGGCAAGCGCTGATCCCTTGGCCGGCGGCTTGCCGCCGGCGAGCGAGGTCCTTCCCCGAAACCCGCCTGCTTGCAGGCGGGTTTTTTTCATCGCCGGGCCGTCCCAAGAAGAAAAAGTGCCCCCTTGAGGGAGCATCGCCGCGGGTCAGAGGCTTCGGGCGGCCAGGCCGCGCCGGTTCCACGGCAGCCTGGCCAGCACACGGGCCAGGCCGCAGAAGCCGGACAGCCCGGCGAATACCAGCCCGCCACCGACCAGCCCGGACAACAGGTGGAACCAGGGACTGATCGTCACGCCCAGGACCACGCCCAGCACGACCAGCGTGCCGGCAACGATCTGGACCTGCCGCTGGAGCTCCAGCGGCTGGGAGCGATCCCGCACCACGGGCAGGCCGGCGCGTTTCCAGGCATCGAGTCCGCCTTCCAGGATGCAGGCGTCGCCAGGGGCTTGGGCGGCCAGCGCCTGCGCATGCATGCGCGTGCGGTTGCCGGATCGGCAGTGAAAGACGATGGACGTGCCGGGGACGGCCAGCGGCCCGGCGTCGGCCAGCCGGGCAAGCGGTATGTGGCGCGCGCCCGGGATGCGTTCCCGCGCGTGTTCGTCGGCATCGCGGATGTCGACCAGCAGGGCGCCCTGGTCGAGCAGGGCGGAGGCGGCGTGGGGGGGAAGCAGGCGGGGCGTCATGATGTGCTGTCCTTGGAAGGGGGGCAGAAGATCGCCTTGAGCGTGGCGATCAGCCGCGCCACGTCGGGGTTGGCGATGCGGTAGTGCAGGGTCTGGGACGTCCTGCGGAACGAGACCAGGCCTTCGTCGCGCATCCTGGCCAGGTGCTGGGACAGCGCGGACTGGCTGAGCGGCACCTGGGCCAGCAGTTCGCCCACGGTGAGCTCGCCGTGTTCGATCAGCAGGCACAGCACCAGCAGCCGGGATTCGTTGCCTACCGAGCGCAGCAGCGCCGCGGCCTGGGCGGCTCCTTCTTGCATGAAGCGCCTGTCTTCCGGGGATAAGGGCATGGTCTTGATTGATTAGTAAAATCTAATTTAGATAATTCTAAATAAATGGGCGGAAATTGTCCATCAAGATGGCCAATTCTCGTATCTTGGTTCGATCCCGCACATCGCAAAATCGCGCGAAGCCGATCGTTGCTTCGCAAAAAAACCGGCTTTCATAGGCCGGTTTTTTGTTTCTCATCATGGAATTTAAATTTTAAGTTATTGATTTTTTTAAATAAAAAATAATTCTTATACAAGAGAAGAAAGATTGATTGCATTGCAGCATATCTATAGATTGTTTCTTACCCGGCACCGCGGCCGCCAGGATTTCCAACCGTCGTTCCCTACCCTTGAAGGAGACATTCATGTCACAACGCAACGCCGAAATCGAGAAGCTGGAGCAGGAGTGGCGCGAGAACCCGCGCTGGAAGGGCCTGCGCCGGGGCTACGACGCCGAACGCGTCGTGGCGCTGCGGGGCTCGGTGCAGCCCGAGCACACCCTGGCCCGCCGTGGCGCCGAGAAGCTCTGGAAGATGCTGAACGAGGAACCCTTCGTCAACTCGCTGGGCGCGATGACGGGCAACCAGGCCATGCAGCAGGTCAAGGCCGGGCTGCGCGCCATCTACCTGTCCGGCTGGCAGGTCGCGGGCGACGCCAATCTGGCGGGCGAGATGTATCCCGACCAGTCCCTGTATCCGGCCAACTCCGTCCCGTCGGTCGTGCGCCGTATCAACAATGCCTTGCAGCGCTGCGACCAGGTCCAGTGGATGGAGGGCGGCCGGCCGGGCACCCCGGATTACATCGATTATTTCGCACCCATCGTGGCCGATGCCGAGGCCGGCTTCGGGGGTGTCCTGAACGCCTTCGAGCTGATGAAGGCCATGATCGACGCGGGCGCCTCCGGCGTGCATTTCGAGGACCAGCTGGCTTCGGTCAAGAAGTGCGGCCACATGGGCGGCAAGGTCCTGGTGCCCACGCGCGAAGCCGTCTCCAAGCTGATCGCCGCGCGCCTGGCCGCCGACACGCTGGGCGTGCCGACGCTGCTGCTGGCCCGCACGGACGCCGACGCGGCCGACCTGATCACCAGCGACGTCGATGAGAACGACCGGCCGTTCATTACCGGCGAGCGCACGGTCGAAGGCTTCTTCCGCACGCGGGCGGGCATCGACCAGGCCATCTCCCGCGGATTGGCCTATGCGGCGTATGCCGACCTGATCTGGTGCGAGACCTCGACCCCCAACCTGGACTACGCGCGCCGCTTCGCCGAGGCCATTCACAGCCGGTATCCGGGCAAGCTGCTGGCCTACAACTGCTCGCCGTCGTTCAACTGGAAGAAGAACCTGGACGACGCCACGATCGCCAGGTTCCAGCGCGAACTGGGCGCCATGGGCTACAAGTTCCAGTTCATCACGCTGGCCGGTTTCCATGCGCTGAACTACGGCATGTTCGACCTGGCCTACGGTTATGCCCGCGAGCAGATGACGGCGTTCGTTGCCCTGCAGCAGAAGGAGTTCGCGGCAGCCGAGCGCGGCTTCACTGCGGTCAAGCACCAGCGCGAGGTCGGCACCGGCTATTTCGACGCGGTGACGCAGGCGGTGGAGGGCGGGCGGTCGTCCACCACCGCGCTGCACGGCTCGACCGAGGCCGAGCAATTCGAGGAGCATGCCGAGCAGAAAGTGGCGTGAGCGTGAAGAGGGCGTGATGGCTCCCGGTGTGGTGCATGCACCGCATCGGGAGCGGACAGGCGCTGCGTTGCAGCACCGGAACTTAAGGACATGCGCGGGGTCATCCAGTACAGTGGCTGTCGTTCAAACCGCCACACTCGCCTGGCTTTTCCGAGCGAGGGAAGTCCCTAAGTGCTATGCTTTACAGGTTTATTGATTTAATTCCTTCCAACCGAAAGGTTCCATCAACCGCCTTCTGCACTAGCTATCCGCTAATCGGCCGAGCCGTGTCGCGGAAGGTCCGTCCTGCATCGAACGGGTGAAACACCCGGCAAGGTGAAGCGCAAATCATGTCCAGCATCCAAGAATCCAGCACCTCGTATCTGTTCGGGGGTAATGCGCCGTACGTGGAAGAGCTCTACGAGGCCTACCTCGACAATCCGGGTTCCGTTCCCGACAACTGGCGCAATTATTTCGACCAGTTGCAGCACACGCCGGCGGTTGACGGCCAGGAATCCACCCGCGACCAGGCCCATGCGCCGGTCATCGAATCCTTTGCCCAGCGCGCGCGCGCCAATGCCTTCCTGCCGCGTACCGCCGAAAGCGACCTGTCGGTCGCGGGCAAGCAGGTCCACGTCCAGTCCATCATCGCCGCCTACCGCTATCTCGGCGCGCGCTGGGCCGATCTCGACCCGCTGCAGCGCCAGGAGCGCCCGGCCATCCCCGAGCTGGAGCCGAGCTTCTACGGCCTGACCGAAGCGGACATGGACAAGGTCTACTCCGCCACCAACACCTACTTCACGACCGCCGAGCACATGACGCTGCGCGAGATCGTGAAGGCGCTGCGCGACACGTACTGCCGCAGCATCGGCGTCGAGTTCATGCACGTGTCCGACCCGGTCATCAAGCGCTGGATCCAGCAGCGCCTGGAAAGCACGCAAGCCACGCCCAGCCTGACGGCCGAGCAGAAGAAGCACGTGCTGGACCGCCTGACCGCCGCCGAAGGCCTGGAACGCTACCTGCACACCAAGTACGTCGGCCAGAAGCGCTTCTCGCTGGAAGGCGGCGAAAGCTTCATCGCGGCCATCGACGAGCTGATCCAGCATGCCGGCGAATGCGGCATCCAGGAAGTGGTGCTGGGCATGGCCCACCGCGGCCGCCTGAACGTGCTGGTGAACACGCTGGGCAAGATGCCCAAGGACCTGTTCGCCGAATTCGAAGGCAAGTACGACGACGGCGGCCTGGCTGCCGGCGACGTGAAGTACCACAAGGGTTTCTCGAGCGACATCTCGACCCGCGGCGGTCCCGTCCACGTGTCGCTGGCGTTCAACCCGTCGCACCTGGAAATCGTCAACCCCGTGGTCGAGGGCAGCGCCCGTGCGCGCCAGGAGCGCCGCGGCATGGAAGGCGGCAAGCAGGTGCTGCCCGTGCTGGTCCACGGCGACGCGGCCTTCATCGGCCAGGGTGTCGTCATGGAAACCCTGAACCTCGCGCAGACCCGCGGCTACGGCACGGGCGGCACGGTGCACCTGGTCATCAACAACCAGATCGGCTTCACCACCTCCGATCCGCGCGACACCCGCTCCACGCTGTATTGCACCGACGTGGTCAAGATGATCGAGGCGCCGGTGCTGCACGTGAACGGCGACGATCCCGAAGCCGTCGTGTTCGCCACCCGCCTGGCCCTGGACTTCCGCGTCGAGTTCCAGAAGGACATCGTGGTCGACATCGTCTGCTTCCGCAAGCTGGGCCACAACGAGCAGGACACGCCCGCGCTGACCCAGCCGCTGATGTACAAGCGCATCGGCCAGCACCCCGGCACCCGCAAGCTGTACGCCGACAAGCTGGCGGTGCAGGGCGTGATCGGCCCGGACGAGGGCGATGAATACGTCAAGCGCTTCCGCGCCGCCATGGACGAAGGCCGCCACACGGTCGATCCCGTCCTGACCGACTACAAGAACAAGTACGCCGTCGACTGGTCGCCCTTCCTGGGCCGCAAGTGGACGGACGCCGCCGACACCGCCATGCCGCAGGCCGAGCTCAAGCGCCTGGGCGAGCGCATCACGACGGTGCCGGAAGGCTTCAAGGTCCACCCCATCGTCGAGAAGGTCCTGGCCGACCGCCGCGCCATGGCGCGCGGTGAAATGAACCTGGACTGGGGCATGGGCGAGCACCTGGCCTTCGCCAGCCTGGTGGCCGCCGGCTACCCGGTGCGCCTGACCGGCCAGGATTCGGGCCGGGGCACCTTCACCCACCGCCATGCCGTGCTGCACGACCAGAAGCGCGAGCGCTGGGATTCGGGCGTGTACGTGCCGCTGCAGAACGTGTCCGAGGCGCAGGCGCCGTTCCGCGTCATCGATTCGCTGCTGTCGGAAGAGGCCGTCATGGGCTTCGAGTACGGCTACTCGACCGCCGAGCCCAACTCGCTGGTGATCTGGGAAGGCCAGTTCGGCGACTTCGCCAACGGCGCCCAGGTCGTGATCGACCAGTTCATCAGCTCGGGCGAAGCCAAGTGGGGCCGCCAGTCGGGCCTGGTGCTGATGCTGCCGCACGGCTACGAAGGGCAGGGCCCCGAACACTCGTCGGGCCGCATCGAGCGCTTCCTGCAACTGTGCGCCGATACCAACATGCAAGTGGTGCAGCCGACCACCGCCGCGCAGATCTTCCATCTGCTGCGCCGCCAGATGATCCGCCAGTTCCGCAAGCCGCTGGTCATCTTCACGCCCAAGTCGCTGCTGCGAAACAAGGATGCCACCTCGCCGCTGTCCGACCTGAGCAAGGGATCGTTCCAGACGCTGATCGGCGAAGTCGACGAGACGATCGACGCTTCCAAGGTCAAGCGCCTGCTGGTCTGCTCGGGCAAGGTCTACTACGACCTGGTCAACTCCCGCAAGGAGCGCGGCGCCAACGACGTGGCCATCGCCCGTGTCGAACAGCTGTATCCGTTCCCGCACAAGAGCCTGGCCGCCGAGCTCAAGAAGTACCCGAACGCCACCGAGGTGATCTGGGTGCAGGACGAGCCGCAGAACCAGGGCCCGTGGTTCTACGTGCAGCATCACCTGTACGAGAACATGGGCGAAGGCCAGAAGCTCGCCTACGCCGGCCGCCCGGCCTCGGCCTCGCCGGCCGTCGGCTACTACTCCAAGCACATGGAACAGCTCAAGGCGCTGCTCGACCAGGCCTTCGGCCGTCTCAAGGGCATCGTGCTGACCAAGTGATCCTTACGTCCGGGACCGCCGCTTGCAGGCGGCCCCGGCTCCCGGCCGCGTGGCGCCGGACCAAGAAAGAACTCCCCATACTTGCGGAATAACTGACATGGCTATAGTCGACGTAAAAGTCCCCCAATTTTCTGAATCGGTGTCGGAAGGCACGCTGCTGACCTGGAAGAAGAAGCCGGGCGAAGCCATCTCGCGCGATGAAATCGTGATCGAGATCGAGACCGACAAGGTCGTGCTGGAAGTGCCGGCCCCCGCCGACGGCGTGCTGGCCGAGATCGTCAAGGCCGACGGCAGCACCGTCACCTCGGAAGAAGTGATCGCCAAGATCGACACGGAAGGCAAGGCCGGTGCCGCGGCCGCGCCCGCCGCCGCTGCGCCCGCTCCGGCCGCCGCCGCGCCGGCTCCCGCAGCGGCTCCTGCCGCTGCCCCGGCTGCCGCGCCTGCCACCTCGATCCCGTCGCCCGCCGCCGCCAAGCTGCTGGCCGAGCAGGGCATCGCCCCCGAGTCCGTGCAAGGCACGGGCCGCGGTGGCCGCATCACCAAGGGCGACGCCCTGGGTGCCGCCTCCGCCCCGGCCGCCAAGCCCGCCGCCGCGCCCATCGTCAACGAAGCCGCGACCCTGGTCAACGGCCGTCCCGAGCAGCGCGTGCCGATGAGCCGGCTGCGCGCCCGCGTGGCCGAGCGCCTGCTGCAATCGCAAGCGGAAAACGCCATCCTGACCACGTTCAACGAGGTCAACATGCAGGCCGTGATGGACCTGCGCGCCAAGTACAAGGACAAGTTCGAGAAGGAACACGGCGTCAAGCTGGGCTTCATGTCCTTCTTCGTGAAGGCCGCCGTGGCCGCGCTCAAGCGCTATCCCATCATCAACGCCTCGGTCGACGGCAAGGACATCGTCTACCACGGCTACTTCGACATCGGCATCGCCGTCGGCAGCCCGCGCGGCCTGGTGGTGCCCATCCTGCGCAACGCCGACCAGCTCAGCCTGGCCGACATCGAGAAGAAGATCGCCGAATTCGGCCAGAAGGCCAAGGAAGGCAAGCTCAGCCTGGACGACCTGACCGGCGGCACGTTCTCGATCTCGAATGGCGGCACCTTCGGCTCGATGCTGTCGACCCCCATCATCAACCCGCCGCAATCGGCCATCCTGGGCGTGCACGCCACCAAGGACCGCGCCGTGGTGGAGAACGGCCAGATCGTCATCCGCCCGATGAACTACCTGGCGATGTCCTACGACCACCGCATCATCGACGGCCGCGAGGCCGTGCTGGGCCTGGTCGCGATGAAGGAAGCCCTGGAAGACCCGCAGCGCCTGCTGCTAGACATTTAATCCCCCCTACGCGCTTACGCGCGCCCCCCAGGGGGGCGGCACTGGCCGACCGGCGGAGCCGGATCGGCGGTGCCCTGGGTTGAGACCCGCGTTGGCACTTGGGGTAGTTGGGTCCTTCTAACTGGAAAAATGAAATGAGTAAGCAATTCGACGTCGTCGTCATCGGTGCCGGTCCTGGCGGGTACATCGCCGCGATCCGCGCCGCACAACTGGGCATGTCGGTGGCCTGCATCGACGCCTGGAGCAACGCCAAGGGCGGTCCGGCCCCGGGGGGCACCTGCACCAACGTGGGCTGCATTCCCTCGAAGGCGCTGCTGCAATCGTCCGAGTACTACGAGCATGCCGGCCATCACTTTGCCGATCACGGCATCGAGGTCAAGGGCCTGGGCCTGGACCTGGACAAGCTGATCAGCCGCAAGGACACCGTCGTCAAGCAGAACAACGACGGCATCCTGTTCCTGTTCAAGAAGAACAAGGTCACTTTCTTCCACGGCACGGGCGCGTTCTCGGGCCAGGTCGACGGCGGCTGGTCCATCAAGGTTTCCGGCCCGGCCGAGGAAGAGCTCGTCGCCAAGCACGTGATCGTGGCGACCGGTTCCAGCCCGCGCGCGCTGCCCGACCTGCCGTTCGATGAAAAGCAGGTGCTGTCCAACGACGGCGCGCTGGCCATCGGTGCCGTGCCCAAGCGCCTGGGCGTGATCGGCGCCGGCGTGATCGGCCTGGAGCTGGGAAGCGTGTGGCGCCGCCTGGGTTCGGAGGTGACCATCCTGGAAGCCATGCCGACCTTCCTGCCCGCCGCCGACGAGCAGATCGCCAAGGAAGCGCTGAAGGTCCTGACCAAGCAGGGCCTGAAGATCAACCTGGGCGTGAAGATCTCCGACGTGAAGTCGTCCGCCAAGAACGTCACGGTCAAGTACACCGACGCCGCCGGCGCCGAGCAGTCGCTGGTCGTCGACAAGCTGATCGTGTCCATCGGCCGGGTGCCCAATACCCAGGGCCTGAACGCCGAAGGCGTGGGACTGAAGCTGGACGAGCGGGGCTTCGTCGTGGTCGACGAGGACTGCCGCACCGGCCTGCCCAACGTCTGGGCCATCGGCGACGTCGTGCGCGGACCCATGCTGGCGCACAAGGCCGAGGAAGAGGGCGTTGCCGTGGCCGAGCGCATCGCCGGCCAGCATGGGCACGTCAACTTCAACACGATCCCGTCGGTCATCTACACCTCGCCCGAGATCTCGTGGGTGGGCCAGACCGAGCAGGCGCTCAAGACCGAAGGCCGCGCCTACAAGGCCGGAACCTTCCCGTTCCTGGCCAACGGCCGCGCCCGCGCGCTGGGCGACACGACCGGCATGGTCAAGGTCATCGCCGACGCCAAGACGGACGAGATCCTGGGCGTGCACATCATCGGCCCGCAGGCCTCCGAACTGATCTCGGAATGCGTGGTGGCCATGGAGTTCCGCGCGGCGTCGGAAGACATCGCCCGCATCTGCCATGCGCACCCGTCGCTGTCCGAGGCGGTCAAGGAAGCCGCGCTGGCGGTGGACAAGCGCTCTTTGAATTTCTGACAAGGGAAGCCCACCCCCTACGCCCTTCGGGCGCCCCCTCAAGGGGGCGGTACTGGCGGACCGGCGGAGCCGGATCCGCTGTGCCCTGGAGTCGGGATGCTGAGAAAAAACGGCCGTGAGGCCGTTTTTTTTGCCTTGAAGGGTGGTCAGGCCGTGGCGCCGCGGTGGGCGGCCACGACGCGGTCGACGAAGGCGCCGGCGGCGCCGGTGTAGGCTTGGGGATCCAGCATGCGGTCGATGTCCTCGGGCTTGAGGTGGCGGGCGATGGTCGGGTTGGCCAGCAGGCCGTCCTTGAACGTGCCGCCGCGCTCGAATACGTCCATGCAGATCTCGTAGACCAGCTCGTGGGCTTCCTGCCGGCCCAGGTGGTCGCCCAGCTTCATCATGACGGCTTCGGACAGCAGCAGGCCTTTCTGCACGAACAGATTGCGTTCCATGTTGTTGCCCCGGACGGTCAGGCCGGCGGTGACGTAGGCCAGCTTGGCGAAGGCCGCGTCGGCCATGCAGCACAGGCGGGTGACGAACTCGCGTTCGGTCTGGAGCACGATCTTGTCGCGCTCGTGCTCGGCCATCATGCCTTCCAGCCCCAGCGCCACGGTGCTGCGGACGACGCGCGAGATCGCCACGATGCCCTCGCAGGCGGGCGGGTTGCGCTTGTGGGGCATGGTGCTGCTGCCCACCTTGCCCAGGGTGAAGGGCTCTTCGAGTTCGGCGGTCTCGGTCTTCTGCAGGCTGTAGATCTCGTGGGCGATCTTGCCGGCGGTGCTGGTGCAGATCGCCAGCACGCAGGCCAGTTCGGCGATGCCGTCGCGCGCCACGTGCCAGCAGATCTCGGGGCAGGCCAGGCCCAGTTCCTTGAACAGGGCCTCCTGGACCTCGATGCCGCGGTCGCCCAGGGCGGCCAGCGTCCCGACCGCGCCCGAGAACTGGCCGACCAGCACCCGTTCCTTCATCTGCCGCAGGCGCTCCAGGTTGCGGCCGATCTCGGCCGCCCATACCGCGGCCTTGAAGCCGAAGGTGATGGGCAAGGCCTGCTGGCCGTGGCTGCGTCCCGCCATGGTCTGGTCGCGATGCCGCTCGGCCAGCGCGATGACATGGGCATGCGCCCGGCGGTAGTTGCCCTCGATCTGTTCCAGCGCTTCCTTGACCTGCAGGATGGTGCCGGTGTCGACGATGTCCTGCGTCGTCGCGCCCCAGTGGATGAATTCCCCGGTGTCGCCGTCGCACACTTTCTTCATGGCCCGCAGCAGCGGAACGATGGGGTGGCTGGTGCGATCCATTTCCTGCTTCAGTTCCGCCAGGTCGATGAGCTCCACCCTGGCCTTGGCCTGGATCTCGTCGGCGGCGTGCCGGGGAATGATGTCCATGCGGGCTTGCACGCGAGCAAGGGCGGCTTCCACGTCCAGCCATTTCTGGACGGTCTGTTCGTCGCTGAAAATGGCCCGGGTGGCGGCGGTGCTGAACTGGTCTCGGAACAGCGCGCTGTCGATGACGTAGGCGCTCATGGGGTTTGTCTCCTGTCGATGGGCGTGAATGGGCGATGCCGGGCGCAATCCGCTTTCACGCGGAGGCGTTCTGCTGGAAGGCTTCCATGGCATGCAGCGAATAGACGTAGGCCGCGCCGGCATTCAGCGCGATGGCCGTTCCCAGCGCGTCGCTGACTTCGGCTTCGGTGGCGCCGGCCTTGACCGCCGCCGCAGCATGCGAGGAAATGCAGCCGTCGCAGCGGGTGGTGACGGCCACGGCCAGTGCGATCAGCTCGCGCGTCTTGGCATCCAGCGCGCCGTTGGTGCCCAGCGCGGCATTCAGGCCCCGGTAGGCCTCCAGTACCTTGGGGTTGGTGTTGCCCAGCTTGTTGGACGACTGGCGCAGGGTGCCCAGCAGTTCCTTCCAGTTCTCGAACATGTGTTGCTCCTGTCTATGGGGATGGGGACGTGTCAATCGACCTTGGTGCCGGCGGCACTGATCACCTTCTTCCAGAGGGCGATGTCGTCGGCAAGGAAAGAGGCGAAGAATTCCGGTGTGCTGTTCATGGGCTCGACCCCGGCCTGCATCAGCTGGTTGCGGAATTTCTCGTCCGCCAGCGCGTCGTTCACCGCCTGGTTCAGGCGCCTGACGATGGCCGGCGGGGTGCCGGCCGGCGCCAGCAGGCCGTACCAGGCGGCCACGTCCATGCCGTCCACGCCGGCCTCCGCCAGCGTGGGAATGTCGGGCACGGCGGCGGACCGCTTCGAGCTGGTCAGCCCGAGCACTTTGACCTTGTCGCTACCCATCAGCGCGGACATGGACGGGATGTTGATGAAGGTGAACTGGACCTCGCCGGTCTGCACGCCGTTGATGGACGGCCCCGACCCCTTGTAGGGAACGTGCGTGGCCGAGATGCCTGTCCGCAGCTTGAAGAGCTCGGCGGACAGGTGCTGGGTGCTGCCGTGTCCGGACGAGGAGAAGTTCAACGCCCCCGGATGCTGCTTGCCATAGGCGACGAGCTGCTTGACGTCCTTGACCGGCAGCTTGCTGGAGACCACGAGCAGGTTGGGGCTCTGGCCGAATACGGCGATGGGCGCGAAGCTCTTGACGGGGTCGTAGTCGAGCTTGGGGAACAGGCTGACGTTGATCGCCAGCGCCGACGAGCTCAAGAACAGGGTGTAGCCGTCGGGGTCGGCCCGGGAAACGTAGGTGGCGCCGATGTTCTGGCCCGCGCCGGGCCGGTTCTCGACGATCACGGATTGACCGAGTTTTTCCCCGAGCTGCTGCGCGAGCAGGCGGGCCGTCATGTCGGTGCCGCCGCCGGGCGTATAGCCGACCACGATCTTGACCGCGCGGGTCGGGAAGGACGCGGTATCGGAAGCCGCCTGGGACAACGGGCTCAGCAATACCAGTGCCGCGCCTGCGGCAAGACGATGAAGCATGGATGTCTCCTGTCGGGCGCCTCTGCGAGGGCGCTTGTGGTGGAAGGGATTACTGCTGCCTGGCCGCGCGCACGCGCGCGGCGTACTCCTGGATGCGTTGCTTGAGCCCTGGCCGGGCGGCCGAGCGGGCCAGCAGCGCAAGGTCGGGATCGTCGGCCCGCGCCGTCCGCATCGCCTGGTCCAGCAGGGCCTGGGTGCCGGCGTCCGGGGCGTGCGCGGCAGGCGCATCCAGGTTCCGCGCCGCATCGATGCGTGCCTGGGCAAGGCCGGCCGCCAAGGCCTCGTCGGCGTCGATCCAGCGACCGGAGCGTATCCAGTCCTGGGCCGTGTCGCCGCCCACCAGCGCAGCCAGGCGGCGCGTGCCGAGCACCAGGCCGAAGCCGGCGGCGCCCGGGAAGGCGAACGAAGCGTCGTCGCGTATGATCCGGCGCCGGCAGGCGGCGAAGAGGTCGGCACCGGCGCCGGCGACCCGGCCGTGGGCGACGGCGACCGTTTCGAAGGGAGCCCGGTGCACGGCCTGCAGCAGCAGTTCGATGCGGATGAAACGTGCAAGCAGGGAGTCGTCGGTTTCCCGGTCCAGGGCCGACAGGTCCACGCCGGTGCAGAAGTGACGGCCCGCGCCCTCGATCACGAGGCAGCGCACATCGTCCCGGACGCAGGCGTTTACGGCCTCGGACAGCGCGGCGACGAGGGCGGCCGACAGGGCGTTGCCGCAGGCCGGCCGGTCGAGCACGAGGCGGCGCACGCCCGAGCCGGCATCGGTCTCGATCTGGAGCAAGGCTTCAGGCATTGGCGTATCCGGAGACGAAGGACTTGGCGGCGCCGGTCTCGGCGTCGTAGACATGGCGGGACTGCTTGCCGATGTCCGTACCGTAGACGTGGATGCTGATCGAGACCCGATCGTCGTAGGCATTGCGCACGAGGTGGATGTCGCCGATGGACGGGGACACGCAAGTGGTTTGCCCGGGCTCGATGCGCTCTTCGATGGCAGCGGGAACCAGGCGTCCGTTTTCGCGGGCATAGGCGCGCGAGTATTCGGCGCCGCGCAGCATGCCGATCACGCCCCAGGTGCAATGGTCGTGTATGGGCGTGCGCTGTCCCGGGCCCCAGACGAAGCTGACCACCGAATAGCGGCCGGCGGGATCCCGGTGCAGCAGGTATTGCTGATAATGGACCGGGTGCGGACGCGAGCAGTCCCCGGGCAGCCAGTCGTCGTGAGCCACGAGCTCGCGTAGCAACGCCGCGCAGGCCTCGACGGCATGAGGCTCGTCCGGCGCGGTGCCGAGGGCGGCGTCCATGCCGCGGACGAAGGCGGCCAACCGGCCGGGTAGGGGGATCGTGGCGGTCATGCCTGGGGCTCCCGGTTCAAGGCGTTGCGGATTTCGTCGTCGTGTTCGCCCAGCGCGGGCGGGGTACGCCGTATCGGCGGCGATCGTCCGTCCAGGCGGACCGGCGAAGCGAAGGTGCGCGTTTCGCGTCCGCCGGGCAGGCGCAGTCCCCGTACCCAGTCCATGTGCTCGACCTGGGGGTCGGCCAGCGCCGACGCGTAGTCGTTGATGCGGGCATGGGGCACGCCGGCCTGCCGGAAGACATCGATCCAATAGTCCACCCCGTGCAGCGCGAAGCGGGTCTCCAGGATGTCCTTCAGCGCCTCCTGGTTGCGCGCCCGGTCCAGGATGCTGCCGAAGCGCGGGTCGTGCGCCAGCTCGGGAAGTTCGACGGCGCGCACGACCGCGCGCCACAGGTTGTCGTTGCCGGCGGCGATCGCGAAATGGCCGTCCGCGGCGCGATAGGCCTGGTAGGGGGCGTTGCGGGGGTGGGCCGAGCCCAGCTTGCGCGGGTTCACGCCCGTGCCGAAGTATTCGCTGGTCTGCAGCGCGCCGATGGCGAGCGTGCAACCGAACATGGGAATGTCGAGGTGCGCGCCACGGCCGGTCCGTACCGCTTTCAGCAGCGATGAAGCCACGGTGAAGGCCGCGTACAGGCCCGACGAGAAATCGGAGATCGGGACGCCGCATTTGACCGGCGCGTCCGAATCGCCGGTCACGCTCATCACGCCGGCGGCTGCCTGCATGGTCAGGTCGAAGCCGCCTTCCTGGGCGCGCGGGCCGCTCTGCCCGTAGGCGGAGATCGAGCAATAGACCAGGGCGGGATTGCGCGCCGACAGCGCCGCGTAGCCCAGTCCCAGGCGGTCCATGACGCCGGGGCGGTTGTTCTCGATGAGGACGTCGGCCTTGTCCACCAGCGCGCGCGCGGTAGCGGCGTCCGCGGGGTTCTTCAGGTCCAGCACCACCGAGCGCTTGTTGCGGTTCAACGAGGCGAAGTTCTCGCTGTATCCCTCGCTGAGCGGCGGCCAGGCGCGCATGGCGTCGCCCCCGGGCGCCTCCACCTTGACGACCTCGGCACCCAGGTCGGCCAGCAGCATGCCGCAGAACGGGCCGGCCGCGATCGAGCAGAACTCGATGACGGTGATGCCGGCCAACGGCAGTTCGCGGGGTTCGATGTCGCTCATGGGGGCTATGTCTCCTTGTCGAATTGGAGAGAGCTTATGAGCGTTCTCAGAAGAGGTACAACTGTTCTAGAATATGGAACGATCTAGCGAGGCATCACCATGAACAACACCTTGCTCAAGGGGCTGGCCGTCATCGAGTTGCTGGCGCGCAGCCAGGGCGCCATGGGCGTCACGGACATCGCCCGGGCGCTGGGCCTGCCGAAGAGCAACGCGCACCGGCTGTTGCAGGCGCTGGCCGGGCAGCGCTACGTGATCCGCCACGACGGCGGTTCGTACAGCATTTCGATCAAGCTCTGGGAGCTGGGCTCGGCCGCCTTGTCGGGGTTCGACCTGCGCCGCCACGCGGAAGGCGTCATGGATGCCCTCATGGACGCCACGGGCGAGTCCGTGCACCTGTCGGTCCTCGACCAGAAGGAGGTCGTCTACGTCCATAAGGTCGAAAGCCTGAATCCGGTCCGGGCCTATTCGCAGATAGGCGGACGCGCGGCCGCCCATTGCGTGGCCACCGGCAAGGCGATGATCGCCTTTCGCACTGCGCAGTGGCTGCAGGCGATGTCGCAGGAGCTGGTGGCATATACCCCTCACACCATCGTCGATCCGGCCGCCTTCGCGGCCGAGATGGCGCAGATCCGCAAGCGGGGCTACGCCGTCAATCGCTGCGAGTGGCGCGAGGCGGTCAGCGGCGTGGCGGCGCCGATACGAGACGGCATGGGCCACGTCATCGCGGCCATCGGCGTCTCCGGACCCGATGCGAGATTCAAGCCGCGCCGCTTGCGCGAGTTCTCCGAGCGCGTGCTCCTGGCCGCCCGGGAGTTGTCCGAGGGCCTGTCCGGCGGGCCGGACCATGGTTTGTCCCACGTGGCCAGCGCCTGGCGGCCCTGACGCTCCCGCCAGCGGCTTTCAGCACGCGCTGCCGGCCCAATGGCCGCTGACCAGGCCGTCCGGCCGTTGCCGGGCCTGGACGCGGGCGCTGTCCGCCCAGGCGTCGCGCCGGACCTGCAGGCCGGCATAGATGCCGTAGCCCGCGCCGCAGCCGATCTCGCCGCCCGCCTCGACCCCTTCGCCGGCCCGGATCGAGCCCTGGGCCAGGATGTCGCCCAGGGCCTTGATGCCCCATGCCGATTCGATGTGATTGCCGGCCGTGACGTTGCCGCCGGCCAGGATGCCCTGGACGGCCACCAGGTCGTGCCCGGCGCCGATGTCGGCGCCTGCCTTGATGCCGCGGCCGCTGCGCAGCGCGTGGCCGGCCTGGATGCTGCCGTCGGCCTGGAGCATCAGCCCGGCCACGATGTCGCCGCCGGCCTGGATGTCCCACTTGGCGCGGCAATGCCCGCCCGCGTCGAGCAGGGTGGCTGCCTCGATGCCCCATCCGGCCGAGATGTCGCCGCCGGCGCGGATATGGCCGCCGCTGGCCAGGTTGCCCGCGGCCTCGATGTCGCTGCCGGCCACGATGGCGGTGCCGGCGCGTATGCCGCCGCCCGTGCACAGATGGCGGCCGGCGCGCACCAGCGTGTCGACATTGATGCCGCTGCGGACTTCGAGCGTGCCCGCGAACACGATGGCGTGGGCGTCGACCGTGTCCAGTCGCAAGACGGTGTCCACCGGTCCGAACTGGTCCAGCAGCCAGCAGGCGTCGTCGACCCGGCCATCGGCCACCAGGGCATCGAGGATGGCTTGATAGTCTCCGTGTCCGTTGTGGTCTCGGATGAACCAGCGGTAGCCGCCGGTGCAGGGGTTCTTGGCTTTGACGAATTGCTTGGTGAGTTCCATGGTGCCTGGCGCTGGCGATGAGCAAGAGCACCCGCGTGGAGCAAGGCTGCACGCGGGCGAAAACAGTCGTTCCGGGCGGCCGGAGGCGGACGCCGGAACGGATGCGGGACTGGATGCTCGTTAGCCGGGCTTGGACCGGGCGTAGGCCGAACGGGCCGCTGCTTCCTGGGCGTCCAGGAAACGCTTCCGCAGGGCATGGGGGAAACTGTAGGGCGCGAAATCGCCGTGCACCGCCGGGCCTGGCGCAAGACGCCACAGGCGGGGCCCCGTCAGGGCGGGCCACCGCTGGCAGGACACGGCGGGGCAAGCAGGCATGGTTGTTTCCGGGCAGTTGCAACCCTGTGGGCGGATTGCGGCGCGCCCCGGGAAGACAGGGCGCGGCAGCCGCATGCTACCAGTTGGTCGCGAATCGTCAAGTCGGCGGCGATTGGCCGTTGGGCGGGGCGGCCGGGATGCCAGCGTGCCAGAGCAATTCGGAGGTCAAGGCGGCTGCGTTGGCGGCACCGCACAGGCGCATCGTCCGTATGAGCTCGTCGTGCAGGATGTCCAGCACGCGCGCTGCGCCCGCCTGGCCGGCCACGCAGGCGCCGAACAGCAACGGGCGTCCGACCAGGACTCCGGCAGCGCCCAGGCATCGCGCCTTGGCCACGTCGGCGCCGCGGCGCACGCCGCCATCCAGGAATACCTGCGCCTTGTCACCGACCGCCCTCAGGACTGCGGCCAGCGCGGCCAGGGCGGGGACGCCGGTCTCGAGTTGCCTTCCGCCATGGTTGGAGACCACCAGGCCGTCGCATCCCGCCCTTAGTGCCCGCAGCGCGTCGTCTGGGCGCAGCACGCCCTTCACCAGCAGGGGGCCGGGCCAGCGCCGGCGGATCTCGGCCAGGCCGCTCCAATCGAACGCGGGATCGAATTCGGCGCCTACCGACGGTGCAAGCGTGGAGCCGCGCGCGCCGGCCGGGTCGAGGCCAGCGAGATTGGCCATGGCGGGTACGCCATGGCGCAGCATGCCCAGAGCCCATCGCGGCCGGGCCGCGAACGCGGCGACATTGCGAGCGGTAAACCGGAAAGGCATGGCGCAGTCATTGCGCAGGTCCCGTTCCCGCTTGCCGCCTACCGGCACGTCCACGGTCACGACCAGGGCTTCGAAGCCGGCGGCAAGCGCGCGTGCGAGCAGGCGCCACATATGGTCCCGCTGGCGAAGCGGGTAGAGCTGGAACCACTTGGCGCCGGCCGATGCCTCGCCGATGGCTTCGATCGTGGTCGTGGCGGTGGTCGACAAGATGTAGGGGATGCCCGCCTGGGCCGCCGCGCGCGCGATGGCCCGGTCGCCGTCCAGGCAACCGTACCCGACCGCTCCCATGGGCGCCACGGCCACCGGCATGGCGACGGCACGCCCCAGCAGAAGCGTGGACGCGTCGGGCGAGGCGCCGCCGGCCAGCGCACGGGGAGACCATCCCACCTGCCGAAAGGCATTGCGGTTGAGCGCCAGGGTGTGTTCGTCGTCCGCCCCGCCGGCGTAGAAATCGAAGATCGGCCCGGGTAGGCGCCGCTTGGCCAGCGCTTCGAAATCATCGAGGGCAAAGGTGCGGTCCAGGCGGGCCATGATCGTGCGTCAGGGTTGCTTGGGAACACGGGCCAATTCGACCAGCATGCCCGCGGCCTGGCGGTCCTGGGCGAGAAAGCGGACGAATTGCTCGGGCGTGTCAAGAGCGCTTTCCACGTAGCGGGTTTGCATGACCTCGACCATTTTCGGATCCTGGAACACGGCGGTGAATGCGCGATGAATGCGCGCCACGATGCCGGACGGCGTACCGGCGGGGGCGGCGATGCCCCACCACGGCCGGCTGGGGAAACCGCCCAGGCCGCTTTCGGCCATGGTCGGCACATCTGGCAATTGTGGCGACCGTTGGGCGCCCGCCACGGCGATGGCGCGCAATTGGCCGCTCTGGATCAGGCCGATGAAGTTGCCCAGGCCCATCTGCGCAAGCTGGATCTCGCCGGCCGTGACGGCGTTGGCGATGGGGCCGCCGCCCTTGTACGGGACGCCCACCATGCGCGTTCCCCATTCCCGGTTGAGCCAGGCGACGAGCAATTCCTGCAGCGAACCGGAGCCCAGGGTGCCGAAATTGACGGCATCCGGGTGCGCCTTCGCATAGGCGCGCAATTCAGCCACCGAGCGCACGGGAAGCGCTGCCGGCACCACCAGCCCTTCGGTGACGTAGAACAGGCGGTTGATCGGCGTGAAGTCCCGGGCTGGGTCGTAGGGCAGCTTCTCGAACATGAACGGGTTGAATGACATGGTGGCGTGATACACCGCGCAAAGGGTGTAGCCGTCGGCGGGGGCCTTCGCGCAGGCCTCGGCGCCGACGATGCCGCTGGCGCCCGGGCGGTTCTCGACGACGATCGGCTGTCCCAATTGCTGGCCGAGCGCCGGCGTGGCGGCCCGGAGCACGACGTCGGTGACGCTGCCCGGAGCGATCGGTACGATCAGCTTGACAGGACGCGTGGGGTAGTCGTCCTGGGCCTGGACGGCAGGCGACAGGACGCAAGCGGTCAGCGCGAGGACGAACCCCGCGCGGCGGATGGTGGAATGCATGGTGGTCTCCTCGATGGCGGCGCCTGGCCGCTCGGTTTTCAGTGCAGCGACGTCTGGCCGGCAGCCGACAAGCCCAATGCCTTGATCACGTCTCCGAACTGTTTGTCGTCTTCCTGCATGTACTGCGCGAACTCGTCGCCCAGGCGCCAGCGGGTCGTGAAGAAACTGGCTCGGGCTTCGGCCTGGAAATCGGGGTCATCGGCCACGGCGCCCAGCGCCTCCACGTATTCGCGGGTGATCGTCCCGGGGAGGCCGCGCGGAGCGACGATGCCCCGCCAGTGCGCGACCGACCACGGCACGCCCGCCGCCTCTTGCACCGTGGGAACGTCGGGAAACGAGCGGTGGCGCTGGTCTTCCATGGTCGCCAGCGCACGGGCGCTGCCGGCCTGGAGCGGCCCGCGGGCGTCGGTCATGGTGATGGGCGCGACATGCGCGCGCCCCGCCAGCGCGTGCTCCAGCCCCTGTTCGCCGCTATGCGTCTCTATCCATTGGAGGTGCTCCAGCGGAATGCCGTTGACGTGCATCAAACCGGCCAAGGAGAATTTCCAGACGCTGAAATTGGGCCCGCCCGAGCCGATGATCGGATGACGGCGGCAATGTTCGAGGAAAGCGCGCAGATCATGAAACGGCGAGCCGGCCGGCACGATGACGGCCGAGGACTCGACGAACGGCACCGCCAGCGGCGTGTAGTCGGAGGGAGTCAGCGAGGTGAGGCCGGGGTGCCAGTGCATCATGCCGATTTCGCCGGTGATCAGGCCCAGCACCGTGCCGTCCGCGCTGGCATCGGCGATGGCCTGGTGGCCGGAGACGGCGCCGGGTCGATTCACCACATCGATGGTGCGCCCGAGTTTTCGTCCCAGGTGCCTGGCGATGAGTCGGGCGCGCTGATCGCTGCCTCCGTCTTTCACGTACGGGACCAGCAATCGGATAGGTGCATTGGAGTGGGGCATGGGCTTGTCGTGTCTCGTTGAGTCCGGTCAGCTTATCGGTGGGACGGCGCGGGGGCCAATGGCATGTTTTCATGCCTCATTCCCTGGGGTTATAGGCCGCCGGAAGACTCCCGCGCCGCCACGTGCCTGCGCATGCAATCGCCGAACAGATCGATCAGCGGCAGGGCAACCGGGTGCCTGCGCCGTGCCAGGCCGCCGCGGAAGCGCCAGATGCCTTGTGCTGTCGGCAGGACGTCGATGCCGAGCTTGCGCGCGTGCGGCAGCACCTGGTGCGATTGCGTCGCCACGAACTGGCCGGTCGCGACAAGCGAAAGCAGTATCTCGAGCGAATCGGCCTCGGCGGCGAAGCCTGGCGTGTCCAGCCCGCGCAGCGCGAAGTATCGCTTCATGCGTTCCAGCACGGCATAGTCATTGTGCGGGCCGACGAATCGGCATCGACTGAGTTCTACGTCGGAGACCTCGCCCGCCTGGTGCAGGGGATGGCTGCGATGCGCGAGGAAAACATGGCTGCTGTCGATCAGGTATTCCTTCTCGATGTCGTCGTGGTCGGGAAAATCCAGCGCGGCGCAGATGATGTCGAGTTCGCCGCGCAGCAATTGCGGCAGCAAGGTGCTCAGCACGCCGGGCACCACGCGTACGCGCAGGCTGGGATGGGTTTGCGCCAGTTCCGCCACGACGTCTGGCAGTAGATGGACGGACCAGAGCGGGCCGGCGCCGACATTCAGCATGCCCACGCCGCCGTCCTTCATCGAAAGGATTTCGTCATGGGCACGCTGCGATTCCAGCTGGATGAGGCGGGCGCGGTGCGCCAGCGTCGCTCCGTACGCGGTTGGCACCATGCCGGCGGCGGTGCGCTTGAACAAAGGTACGCCCAGTTGTTCCTCGAGCTTGCGCAGGCTCTTGGACAGCGCCGGCTGGGTGATGCACAACTCGTCGGCGGCCGCCGTGAGCGTGCGATGCGTCACTACGGCCAGGAAGCAGGTAAGCAGCTTGGAGTTAAGCACGGGCAGGGCCTTCCAGCGGGGAAGTCATCCCGGCACTCTACGAGCGGATGAGACGGCCCGGCCAGCCGGTTTGCTGGATAGTCGGTATCCATGGGCTGGATGATGCGCTGGTCTTTCCAGGATTGCGCCGCCGCGGCCGCCCTGATGCCAGGAGGCCGGGACATGCTTCAGCCGTCCTCGCCCGGATCGAAGTCCATGCGCCGCATCGCGTCCGCCAGCGAGATCCGCGACCGCTCGTAGTCGGCCCAGGGCGTGTTGCCGGTGGCCAGCCGGTCGCCCAGCGTGTGCAGCGTCCAGTGGGCGGAGCTCGACAGGCCGTCCAGTTCCTCCCAGGCCACGGGCACCGACACGGCCAGCCCCGGCCGCGCGCGTACCGACCAGGCCGCCACCGTGGTGGCGCCGAAGCCGTTGCGCAGGTAGTCGATGAAGATCTTGCCCACCCGGTTCCGGGGCCCGCTCTTGGCCACGAAATGGCTGGGCAGGGTCTGCGCCAGGTGCTGGACGATGGCGCGCGAGAAGGCCTTGACGGTATCCCAGTCGTATTGCGGCCGCAGCGGCACGATGACGTGCATGCCCTTGCCGCCGCTGGTCTTCAGGAAGGCGGGCAGGCCCAGTTCGCGCAGGAAGGCGTGCACGAGCTGGGTGCCTTCGCGGATGCGCGGCCAGCCCACGCCTTCGCCGGGGTCCAGGTCGAAGGTCATGCGGTCGGGCGTGCCGATCGCGTCGTCCGTGCCGTTCCAGGTGTGCAGTTCGATGGTGTTCATCTGCGCCGCGGACAAAAGGCCCTGCAGGTCGTCGATCTTCATCAGCGGTGGATGGCCCGGGTCGATCTCCTGGGGCAGCCTGACCACGCCGGGCAGCGCCGCGCGGTCGGCGTGCTTCTGGAAGAAGAGTTCGCCGCCCACGCCGTCCGGCGCTCGCACCAGGGCCACGGGCCGGTTCTTCAGGTGCGGCAGCAGCAGCGGGGCCATGGCCGCGTAGCACTGGACCAGTTGCAGCTTGGTGATGCCGCTCTGCTTGTCGATCACCCGTCCCGGGTGCGTCACGCGGAAGGAGGCGGGCAGGCCGTTGCTTTGCATGGTCTCGGATTCCTTGGGCGGCGCGGCCGCCTGTTCGCGGGTGACGGCGCTGGCGGGCTTGTCGGCGCGCAAGCCGCGGAAGACGCCCTGGCGGATGTGGCCGCCGCCGGTCCATTCGGCGAACGAGACCTCGGCCAGAAGCTCCGGCCGGACCCAGTGGGCCCGGCCCAGGCCCTTCGTGTTGGTTTCGAACGGGGAGCGCGGCGCGGCCAGCTCGTCCAGGCGCTTCTTCAGGGATAGCAAGGTACGCTGGTCGAATCCCGAGCCGACGTTGCCCGCGTAGCGCAGCCGTCCCTCTTCGTCGTGCACGCCCAGCAGCAGCGAACCCAGTCCCGAGCGCGTCCCCTGGGGGTCGGTATAGCCGCCGATGACGAATTCCTGGCGGTTCTGGCACTTGAGCTTGATCCAGTCGGCGGAGCGGCCCGAGCGATAGCCGCCGTCCTTGCGCTTGCCGATGACCCCCTCGAAGCCCAGGCGGCATGCCGAGGCGACCAGGTCGCGCGGCGCGGCCTCGAACGCGTCGCTGAAGCGCAGGCGCGCCGGATCGGCGTCCTCCAGCAGGCTGCGCAGCGTCGTGCGCCGCTCGGCAAGCGGCAGGCGGCGCAGGTCGCGGCCGGCGTAGAAGGGGAGGTCGAACAGGTAGTAGACGGCGCCGCGCGCGGAGCCGGTCTCGAACGCATTCTGCAGCGACTGGAAGTCGGGGATGCCGTGTTCGTCGGGCACGATGATCTCGCCGTCCAGCCAGGCATCGGCCAACTTCATTGCTTCGATCGCGGCGCGCAGTTCTTCCAGCTTGTGCGTCCAGTCCTTGCCGGTGCGGGTGTAGAGGCGAACCTGGCCGCCTTCGATGCGGGCCAGGATCCGGTAGCCGTCGAACTTCAGTTCGTATTGCCAATGCTCGGGATCCGGCGGCGGCGCGTTCACCAGCGTCGCCAGTTGCGGTTCGAGCGTGGCGGGCAGCTTCGCGTAGGCCGGCGCGGGAGCGGAGGCTTCCTCGGCATCGGCCTCGGGACCGGTGACCGCGTAGTCGTCTTTTTCCTTGATCAACAGCCAGGCTGGCTGCTTCTCGGCCTTGCGCATCCGCACCAGCGCCCACTGGCCGTGCAGCTTGGCGCCGCGCAGCTCGAACTTGAGCTTGCCCGCGCGGTAGCCCTTGCGCGGATCCTCCAGCGGAATCCAGGTCCCGGCGTCCCAGATGGCGACGTCGCCGGCGCCATAGTGGCCCTCGGGAATGCGGCCCTCGAAGCTGCCGTAGGACAGCGGATGGTCCTCGACCTGGACCGCCATGCGCTTGACGCCCGGATCCAGGCTCGGGCCCTTGGGCACGGCCCAGCTCTTGAGCGTGCCGTCCAGCTCCAGCCGGAAGTCGTAGTGCAGGCGCCGCGCCGCATGGCGCTGGACGACGAAGGACAGGGCGTGCGTGCCGGGCTTGCCGCCCGCGGCGGGTTCGGGCGTGTGGGCGAAATCGCGCTTGGCGCGATAGGTGCGGAGGGCGTCGTTCCTGGCCATGCGAGGCTCCGGTGGCCGCGGTCAGGCGCTGCGCCGGGTCTTGCCGCCTCGGGCATGCCCCTTGCCGCTGGAGCCACCGCTGCCCTTGTGTTTTTCCAGGCTGCGCTTGAGCAGTTCCGTCAGGTCCACGATGTCGGCCGTGGGCCGGGCTTCCTCCAGGGATTCGATGGGATGGACGGCCTGGGTTTCCTCCGCTTCGATCTTGGTCTGCACCAGTTGCAGGATCTTCTCCTTGAACTCGTCGTGGAACTGCTGCGGATCCCATTCGCCCGCCATGTCCTCGATCAGCTGGACGGCCATCTTCATCTCGCGCGCCGAGATGCCCTCGGCATGGCTGCCTTCCTCGGGCAGGTCCAGGTTCTCCCACGAGCGGATCTCGTCGCCCCAGCGCAGCAGGTTCAGGACCAGGCCGGGCCCGGCGGGAATCAGCGCCGCCAGGTGCTGCTTGGTCTGGATCACCACGCGTGCCACGCCTATCCGCCCGGTCTTGAACAGGGCCTCGCGCAGCAGGGCGTAGACCTTGGCGCCCTTGCCCAGGGGGGCCAGGTAGTAAGGCCGTTCGAGATAGATGAAGGGGATGGAGTCGGCCGCCACGAAGGTCTCGATCTCTATCGTCTGCGTGGATTCGGGATAGGCGGCGCGGATCTCGTCGTCGGACAGCACGACGTAGCGGCCATCTTCGTAGGCGATGCCCTTGACGATGTTCTCGCGCGTGATTTCGCGGCCAGTGCGCTTGTTGATGCGCTTGTAGCCCACCGGGTCCATGCTGCGCTTGTCCAGCCAGTCGAAATCCAGTTCGCTTTCCTGGGTGGCGGTGTACAGCGCCACCGGAATGTGGACCAGACCGAAGCTGATGGCGCCTTTCCAGAGTGTGCGTGCCGTGGTGGCCATGGCCGTTCCCCCTTGTGTAGCGGAATCGTCACGTCCAGCATATCCGAGGCTGGGGCCAGAGGCGGTGAAAATCCTGGCGAACTGGTAGCAGAGTGTTATCGCGGGCCAGGGCACGCGGGAGGGGCGGCCGCTTGCTGGACGTATACTTTCGTCTTTTGCCCGACCGTAATGAACGTCCGCGAATACTACGAGCAAGCCCTGGCCGAGCGCGGGTTCACCCCGGATGCGGCCCAGCGTGCCGCCATCGAGCGCCTGCAGCGCTACTACGATGACTGGGTCGAGTTCAAGTCGCTGCGTTCCAATGCCCTGAAGCGCCTGTTGAACCGCCCGGGCGTGCCGCGCGGCGTCTACATGTGGGGCGGCGTGGGCCGGGGCAAGAGCTTCCTGATGGACGCCTTCTACGCCACGGTGCCGGTACAGCGCAAGACGCGGCTGCATTTCCACGAATTCATGCGTGGCGTGCACCGGGAGCTGGACGAGGTCAAGGGCATGGCCGACCCGCTGGACGAGGTGGCGCGCCGCATCTCGCGTCGCTACCGGCTGATCTGCTTCGACGAGTTCCACGTCTCGGACGTGGCCGATGCCATGATCCTGTACCGGCTGCTGCTGGCGCTGTTCGCCAACGGGACCTCGTTCGTGATGACGTCCAACTACGAGCCCTCGACCCTGTATCCGGAAGGCCTGCACCGCGACCGCATCCTGCCGGCCATCGCGCTGATCCAGGAAAAGATGGACGTGATGAACGTCGATTCCGGCGTGGACTATCGCCGGCGGGCGCTGGAACAGGTCGAGATCTACCACAGCCCGCTGGGCCCGGAGGCGGACGAAGCGCTGGAGAAGGCCTTTGCCGCGCTGGCCGACACCCCGCCCATCGAGCCGCCGGTGCTGTCGATCGAGAATCGCCAGGTCAAGGCCCGCAGGCTGAGCGGGACGGTGGTGTGGTTCGACTTCGCGACGCTGTGCGGCGGGCCGCGCTCGCAGAACGATTACCTGGAACTGGCCAGCCGCTTCCACGCGGTGATCCTGTCGGACGTGCCCGCCATGGGGCCGCGGCAGGCGTCCGAGGCCCGGCGCTTCACCTGGCTGGTGGATGTGTTCTACGACCACAAGATCAAGCTGATCATGTCGGCCGCCTGCGAACCCGAGGAGCTTTATACCGAAGGGGCGCTGGCCAACGAATTCCACCGGACGGTGTCGCGGATACTGGAGATGCAGTCCAGGGAATACCTGGATGCCGAGCGGCGGGAAACGGTGGTCTTGTAGCCGCCCCGGGGGGCGGTTCGATCAGTGGCCGGCTTCCAGCGATCCCAGCGAGGCTTCGAGCCCGTCGAGCAGGTCGGCGGCGCTTTCGGGAAGCGCCGGGTCGCGGGCCAGCGACTGCAACAGCAGGAGCAGGCTGCCCGCGTTGGCTTCTTCATGGCCGGCGTGCGCGAAATTCGGATCGAGCGATCCATCGCCCGCATATTTCCTGCGCAGGAAATCGAGCAGGTCGATCTCGAAATCGGCAACGGTGATGTTGCCGATGCCCATGACGCATGAGCACGGCCCGCCGCGCAGCGGCAGGTGGCGCTGCACCAGGCCCTGCCAGCGGCCGGCCAGCGCAACGGCCTTGAGCCGTGAGGAAGTGGCGCGCGGCGTGCTCACTCGAGCTTGACTCCGATCTTCTGCGTCAGGGCGCGGAATTTCTCGACCTCGGCTTTGCGGAAGTCGCCGTATTCGGCCGGGGTCGAGGGCAGCGGCACCTTTGCGGTTTCCGCGAAGGACTTGAGCAGGTCCGGATCCTTCAGGATCTTCTGCACCGTGGCGTTGATCGCCGTGACGATGGCCGGGGGCGTACCCGCCGGCGCTTCCAGTCCCACCCATGACGACAGCGCGAAACCCGGAATGGTCTCGGACATGGCGGGCACGTTGGGCAGCGCCGGGCTGCGATCGCGGGTCGTGACGGCCAGGGCCTTGACCTTGCCGGCCAGCACGCTAGGCAGCACCGAGGTGTCGCCGAACAGGTAGTCGATCTGTTCCCCCAGCAGCGCGGTGAACGCCGGCGCCGTACCGGGGAAGGGGATGTGCGTGGCCTTGGCGCCCGTGGCCTGGTTCAGCATCTCGCCGGCCAGGTGGGGCACGCTGGCTGGGCCCGACGAGCCGAAATTCATGGAACTGCCCTTGTGCTGGAGCGCCGTCAGCAGGTCGGACAGGTTCGCGTAGGGCGAGCGTTCGGGCACGGTCAGGATGAAAGGACTGTCGGACAGCAGTGCCACCGGCGCCAGGTCCTTGAGATAGTCGTAGGGTAGTTGCTTGAACAGCGACGGCGCGATGGCGTGCTGGGTCACGCTGACCAGGAGCGTGTAGCCGTCGGCCCTGGCCCGCGCGACGTAGCTCGCGCCTATCGTGGTGCCGCCGCCCGCGCGCGATTCGACCACGACGGGCTGGTTCCATTCGCGGCCCAGGTATTTGGCGACGGTGCGGGCGAGGATGTCGGCGCCGCCGCCCGGGGCGTAGGGAACGACCAGGATGACCGGCCGCGAGGGGAATGGGTCGGCGGCCACGGCCGGGCCGGCAGCCAGGGCGGCGCAGGCCGCGGCGCCTATCGCGGCCATGCGGACCGCTTGCAACGAATCGAGTCTTTCGGACGTCATGGTGTCTCCTCTGGGGTGGAACGATCAGCGGCGGGCGTCTTGCCTGAGCCGCCGTGTTGCCGTGACGTCGATTCTGTCGTCGTCGATCACGACCTGATAGATGTCGCGCGCGTTGCCGGCGCTGACGTAGCCCTGCCGCACGTCGTCGAGCACGGACTCGGGATCCCTTTCGGCGGGCGGGCCGAAGCCGCCCCCGCCGCCCGCGCGCAGGTGCAGCGTGTCGCCGGTCTTGAGGCGTTCGTTGCGTATCTTGCCGGCCACCGTCTCGGGCCGGCCCGAGCCGTGGCGGGTCACGATGACCTCGTTGGGCAGGCCGGCGTGGCCGCCGTGCAGTCCCCAGGGCGCGCATTGCATGCGGTCGGCCTGGACGTCGACCGACAGGGTCGAGCGCGCCTGGACGACGACCTCGGTGCCCAGCCCGCCCCGGTACTTGCCGGCGCCGCCGGAATCGGGGCGCAGGGCGTGGCGTTCGATCAGGATGGGGTACTTGGATTCGAGCTGTTCGCAAGGACTGTTGTGGGTGTCGCCGTCGTTGGAACAGACCACGCCGCTCATGCCGTCGGCCGACTGCTTGGCGCCCCAGCCGCCGCCGGTCGGGCCGATGAAGCCGATGAAGAACTGGCCGTCCGCCGGCGCGATGCCATGGAACATGGCGATCACGAGATCGGCGTGGTGCGCGGCGATGGTGCGGTCGGGAATCGCGCTTGCCAGCGCCTTGAAGATGGTGTCGACCACGGTCATGGGGAAGGTCATCCATTTGCGCATGGCCGCGGGCTTGATGGCGCTGACCACCGTTCCCTGCGGCACGATCACTTTCAGCGGCCGGAAGCTGCCCTCGTTGATGGGGTAGTCCGTGGGCGAGGTCAGGCACTTGTAGGCGACCTGCGCGCAGGAATAACCGGTGCTGGGACCCGAATTGAAAAAGCCGCGCACCTGGGGGCTGATGTCGGACAGATCGACGGTCAATTCGTCGCCTTGCTTGATCACGCGCACCTTGATGGGCACGCGCTTGCCGATGTCCAGGCCGTCGTCGTCCATGAAGGATTCCGCCTCGTACACGCCGTCGGGAATCGACAGCGTCCGCTGGCGGGCCGCGGCCTCGGACTGGTCCATGATGTTCATGATGGCGCCGAGCACGGGCCCGCGGCCGTATCGCTCCAGCAGTTCGGAGAACCGCCGCGCGCCGGTGGTGACCGCGACGATCTGCGCGCGCAGGTCGCCCATCGCCCGTTCGGGCAGGCGGACGTTGCTGCGGATGATCTCGACCAGATCCTCGTTGACCACGCCGGCCCGCTGGTATTTGAGCACCGGGATCTGTATCCCTTCGGCATAGATGTCCGAGGTCACGCCGCCCAGCGCGCCGCCGACGTCGGGCCAGTGCGCCATGCAGCAGGCCCAGGCCGTGAGCCGGCCGTCGAAGAAGATGGGCTGGCTGAAGGTGAAGTGGTTGAGATGGCTGCCGGTGATGTAGGCGTCGTTGGTCACCAGGATGTCGCCGGGCTCGATGCCGTCGCTGCCGTACCGGTCCAGGTTGGCCTTGATGGTGTTGGCCATGCCGCGGATGAAGCTGGGCAGGCCGATGCCGATGGAGACGGTCTGCCCGTCGGCGGTGAACAGGCCCACGGTGAAGTCCAGCGCCTCGTAGATGATCATGTTGTAGGCCGTGCGCATGAGGTTGGTCTTCATTTCCTCGGTCACGGCCAGGACGCCGTTGCGGACGATCTCGGTCAGGACGGCGTCCGGGCGCGGGGTATCCAGGTCGGGCAGCGCGGAAGGGGCGGGCATGGTCAGCAGGCTCCAAGTTCGATGTGCAGGTTGCCGTAGGCGTCCACGGCAAGGCGGTCGCCGGGAAACACGACCGTGGTCGAGGCGTGTTCTTCGATCAGGGCGGGGCCGTCGATGGCGGTGCCGGCGGGCAGGGCGTCGCGCCGGAACACGGGGGTCTCGACGTCGCGGTCCCGGGCCGAGAAATAGACGCGGCGGTGTCCCGCGCGGGCGGCCTCGACCGATCGTTCCGCAGAGGGGGAAAGCTCCTCCATGGGCGGCTTGGGCATGACGCCGGTGGTGGCGGCGCGCAGCGTCACGATCTCGACCGGCTCGCCAGGCGCGCAGGTGCCGTACCGCTGCTGGTGGACGAGATCGAACTGGGCCTTGATGGCGGGCTTGTCGCCGGATCGCAGCGCGGTTTCGTCCAGATCGACCGTCACGGAATGCTCCTGCCCGACATAGCGCATGTCGGCGGAATAGGCGACGGTGGTCGATCGGGGCCGGACGGTGCTGCTTTCCAGGGCCGCGCGGCCCTGGCCGGCGAGCTGGTCGAGCTGGTCCATGACGTCGTCCAGGCCGACGTCGGCCAGCTTCGCGAAGCTGGTGCGGACGTAGTCGTAGCGCAGGTCGGAGTGCAGCATGCCGAAGGCGCAGAAATGGCCCGGCGCGCGGGGGATGATCACATGGCGCATGCCAATCTCGCGCGCCACCGCGGCGGCGTGCAGGGGGCCGGCGCCACCGTAGGCGACCAGCGTGAACGAGGCGGCGTCCAGGCCGCGTTCCGTCGATACGCCCTTGACCGCGTAGGACATTTTCGTCGCCGCGATGCGCAGGATGCCTTCGGCCGCCTGCTGCACGTCCAGGCCCAGGGGGAACGCGACGTGGGTGTCGATTGCCCGGCGGGCCGCTTCGATGTCCAGCGGCATCTGCCCGCCCAGGAAGCGGTCGGCGCCCAGGCGGCCTAGGACCAGGTTGGCGTCGGTGACGGTGGGGGCTTCGCCGCCGCGGCCGTAGCAGGCCGGCCCCGGTGCGGCGCCGGCGCTGCGGGGGCCGACGCGCAGGGCGCCGCCGTGGTCGAGTTCGGCGATGCTGCCGCCGCCCGTGCCGACCTCGAAGACGTCCACCAGCGGGATTTGCACGGGCAGGCCTTCGTTGTAGCCGCCCACCAGTGCGAGGTTGCCGGTCAGGATGCGGCCGTCCAGGATGACGCCGGCCTTGGCGGTGGTGCCGCCCATGTCGAAGGCCACGGCATTGGCGATGCCCAGGCGGGCGCACAGCGCGTGGGTGCCGACGACGCCGGCGGCAGGGCCCGATTCCAGCATGCGCACGCATTGCTGCCTGGCCTGGTCCGGCACATACAAGCCGCCGGTCGACTGGACCAGCAGGAACGAGCCGGCGAATCCCTGCTCTTGCAGGTGGCCTTCGATTTCGCCGATGTAGCGGCTGACGGTGGGGCCGACGTAGGCGTTGGCCACGGCCGTCGAGCAGCGTTCGAACTCGCGGTATTCCTGCGACAGTTCGTGCGAGGCGGTGACGAAGGCGTGGGGCAGGCGGGACTGCACGATGGCCTTGACCCGGGCCTCGTGGTCCGGATTGGCGTAGCAATGCAGCAGCAGGATGGCAACGGCCTCGACGCCCCGGGCGATGAGTTCGTCGCAGATGCGATGCACCTGGGCTTCGTCCAGCGCGGCGTGGACGGTGCCGTCGGCCGTCATCCGCTCGGCCACCTCGAAGCGCAGCGCGCGTTCGACCAGCGGGACGTGCTTGGAGAAGAAAAGGTTATAGGCGTCGGGCCGGTTGATGCGGCCGATCTCGTAGATGTCGCGGAAGCCTTCGGTGATCAGCAGCGCCGTGCGCGCGCCCTTGCGCTCGAGCAGGGCGTTGATGGCGACCGTCGAGCCATGGAGGAATATCTCGGCATCCTCGAAGCGGGTGTCCGCCTGGGCGACGCCGCTGGCGATGCCTTCGACCAGATGGTCGGGTGTGCTCAGGGACTTGCCCAGCGACAAATTGCCGGTCCCCGCGTCGAAATAGGCCACGTCGGTGAAGGTGCCTCCGATGTCCGCGGCCAGCCTGCTGCCTGTTCTCATGAAATCCAACCCTCGTGATAAATCCGTCGTCTTTTTTTATAAGGTAACCTAGGTTACCTTTAATCGTCAAAGGGATGGATATAAAAAATTAATTCCATTAAAATCAAAAACTTAATGGAGAGTAACTATGGTTTTCATGAAAATTCGGATGGTTGCGAACCATGGATGACCCCCATAAAGCGCCGGCCCTGAGCGACGCGGCGGACGCCGGCGAGTCGGCCAAGGTCGAGCAGATCGCCGCCGTGCAGCGCGCGTTCGAGGTCGTGGAGGCCCTGGCGGACGCCAAGGACGGATTGTCATTCACGGACATCGTCAGCCTGCTGGCGGTGAACAAGGCCATTGCCTTCAAGCTGCTCAACACGCTCGTCGCCTGCCGCTACGTCTTCCGCGACCCGGCGTCCGGGCGGTATTGCCTGACGTTCAAGCTCAGCAACCTGGGGCTGCGCAAGATGTCCCGATCGCTGTTACTGGACCAGAGCAATTCCATCCTGCGCGAGCTGGCGGATGCCACGGGGGAGCTGATCCGGCTGGCCGTGGCCGAAGGCGACAGCATCACCTGGGTCTCCTCCATCCTGGCGCAAAGCCGGCTGCTGCAGCTCAATCCCAGCTATGGCTTCGAGGTGCGGCTGCACCTGCATGCCGCCGGCAAGGCCTGGCTGTCCACGATGAGCAGCGAGCGCGCGCTGGGCCTCGTGCTGCAGCGGGGCCTGGAGCCCGCCACGGAACATTCGCTCGCCACGGTCGAGGCGATCCTGGACGACCTGAAGCTGTCCGCCCAGCGGGGCTATTCGATTTCCTACGAGGAACATTCCCTGGGCGTGGGCGCGATCGGCGTGCCCGTGATGGTGCGCCGGTTCGGCGACCACAAGGAATGCGTGGGCGTGGTGACGCTGGCGGCGCCGTGCGCCCGGATGAACCGTCAGGCGCTGGAGGACATCGCCCCGCGGGTCAAGGAGACGGTGGCCCGGCTTGCGGCGATCTGGCCGGTGGGAGACGGCCGCACTTATTCGTGATCATGACGAAAAATGCCGCTACGCGGCGGCGCTGCCCCCCGAGGGGGTGCTTTTTGCCGCCGGGCCGTCCGGCGTTGCCGCCTACCGCTTCAGCTTCGCGAAGGCCGCGGCCATCGCGCTTTCTCCCGGCGGCGGCGAGCTCATGCCGCGATCGCGCCCGCGACCGCCGCCCCCCGGGCGGCCCGTGCCGGCGCTGCCGCCGTCGCCGCGGCGCGCGGGGACCGAGTCGTCGTTCAGGCGCATGGTCAGCGCGATGCGCTGGCGCTGCAGGTCGACTTCCTGCACCTTGACCTTCACCGTCTGGCCCACGCGCACCACGTCGCGCGGGTCCTTGACGAATTTCTCGGACAGCGCCGAGATGTGGACCAGGCCGTCCTGGTGGACGCCGATGTCGACGAAGGCGCCGAAGTTGGCGACGTTGGTGACCACGCCTTCCAGGATCATGCCCTGGCGCAGGTCGTTCAGCGTCTCGACGCCGTCCTGGAAGGTGGCGGTCTTGAACTCGGGGCGGGGATCGCGGCCGGGCTTCTCGAGTTCGCTGAAGATGTCCTGGACGGTGGGCAGGCCGAAGCGTTCATCGGTGAACTGGGCGGGCGAGACGCCCTTGAGCGCGGCGCGGTTGCCGATGACCTGGCGGATGTCGGTCTGGAGCTTGGCCAGGATGCGTTCGACCACGGGATAGGCTTCCGGGTGGACGGACGAGCAGTCCAGCGGATTGTCGCCGTTGGCCACGCGCAGGAAGCCGGCGGCCTGTTCGAAGGCCTTGTCGCCGAAGCGCGGCACGTCCATGAGCTTGGCGCGCGAGGGAAAGGCGCCGTTCTGGTCGCGCCAGGAAACGATGTTCTTGGCCAGTGCGGCGTTCAGGCCCGAGACGCGGGTCAGCAACGGCACCGAGGCGGTGTTCACGTCCACGCCCACGGCGTTCACGCAGTCTTCCACCACGCTGTCGAGCATGCGCGCCAGTTCGCGCTGGTTGACGTCGTGCTGGTACTGGCCGACGCCGATGGATTTGGGGTCGATCTTGACCAGTTCGGCCAGCGGATCCTGCAGGCGGCGGGCGATGGAGACGGCGCCGCGCAGGCTGACGTCGAGCTCGGGGAACTCGGCGGCGGCCAGTTCCGAGGCCGAATAGACGGAAGCCCCGGCCTCGGAGACGACGATGCGGGTCAGGTTCAGGTCCGGGTAGCGCTTCATCAGGTCGGCGGCCAGCTTCTCGGTCTCGCGCGAGGCGGTGCCGTTGCCGATGGCGATGAGCTCGATCTGGTGGCGGCGGGCGATGCGGGCCAGGGCCTCGATCGAGCCGTCCCAGTCGCGGCGGGGTTCGTGCGGGTAGACCGTCGCGGTTTCCAGCAGCTTGCCGGTGCGGTCGATGGCCGCGACCTTGACGCCGGTGCGGATGCCGGGGTCCAGGCCGAGCACGGCTTTCGGGCCGGCGGGCGCCGCCAGCAGCAGGTCTTTCAGGTTCAGGGCGAAGACGCGAATGGCCTCGGTTTCCGCTTCTTCGCGCAGGCGGGCCAGGTTCTCGGTCTCGAACGAGGGCAGCAGCTTCACGCGCCAGGTCCAGCGGCAAACCTCGCCCAGCCATTTCTGGCGCGGGCTGACGTCCAGCCCGAAGACGCCGTCCAGGCCGACCAGCTTGGCGACGCGCGCCACGCAGGGGTGGGGAAGCTGTTCTTCCAGTTCGGGCTCCAGGCCCAGGCGCAGTTCCAGCACGCCCTGCTGGCGTCCGCGCAGCATGGCCAGCACGCGGTGCGAGGGCAGGGTGCGCAGCGGCTCGCTGAAATCGAACCAGTCGCGGAAATTGGCGCCTTCGGCTTCCTTGCCCTCGGCCACCTTGGAATAGACCAGGCCGGTATTCCACAGGTAGCCGCGCAGGTTCTCCAGCACCTCGGCGTTTTCGGAGAAGCGCTCGGTCAGGATGTCGCGGGCGCCGTCCAGGGCGGCCTTGACGTCGGCCACGCCGGCCTCGGCGTTGACGTAGTCCGCGGCGGCGGTTTGCGGATCGATGGCCGGATCGGCGAGAATGGCGTCGGCCAGGGGCTCGAGGCCGGCTTCACGGGCGATCTGGGCACGGGTCCGGCGCTTGGGCTTGTACGGTGCGTAAAGGTCTTCCAGGCGCTGCTTGGTGTCGGCGGTGGTCAGCGCGTCCTTGAGCTCGGGCGTCAGCTTGCCCTGCTGCTCGATCGAGGCCAGGATGGCCGCGCGGCGGCTTTCCATGTCGCGCAGGTATTCCAGCCGTATTTCCAGGTTGCGCAGGACGGTATCGTCCAGGCCGCCGGTCACTTCCTTCCGGTAGCGGGCGATGAACGGCACGGTCGCGCCGTCATCCAGGAGTTCCACCGCGGCCGAGACCTGTGCCGGGCGTGCGCCGAGTTCTTCGGCAAGCTGGGCGATAATGCGGGATTGGGCCTGGGTGTCGAGTGCCTCGCCCCGGTCGGTGACCATAGCCATCGAGTCCGTCCTACCTTGGAAAATGAAGCCGCGGATTTTGCCACAGTCTGAGAATATGTCCTTAATTGCTTTCTGCCCGGGCGTTACGCAATGTGTCGACCGCCTGCCCGCCACGGGCGGCTGGGCCGCCCGGCTGGCGCGCTGGCTGCTGCCCACGGTCGTGGCCGTGGCCGTCTGCGCGTCGCCCGCATGGGCGGCCGAGGGGGACGGGCAGCCCGCCCCCGCGCAGACCTACGCCTCGAAGGAGGCGGCCCAGGCGGCCGCCGACGCCGCCAAGGCCGAGTCCGACCGCATCAAGCGGCAATACGACATCGACGCGGCCGAGTGCATGCACAAGTTCTTCGCCAACAGCTGTGCCGAGAAGGCCAGGCTCGAGCGCAATGCGGGCGTGACGCGCGCCGACGGGGAACGGCGCGCAGCCGAGCTCTATATCCGGCGCGAAGAAGCCCGCGAGCGGCACGAGAAGCGCGACCGCGACAATGCCGAGCGCGACGCCAAGGCCGCCGACCGCGCCGCCCGCAAGGCCGAGGAAGCGGCCAGCCGCCCGCCGCCCAAGGCCGAGCCGGCCCCCCCGCCGCGCCCGTCGGCCCCCGCCGCCGCGCCGGCGCCGCGGCCGCCGCGCGCCGTGGACGATCCTGCCGTTCGCGCCCGCAACCGGGCCGAATTCGAACGCAAGCAGGCCGAGGCGCGCGAGTACGCCGAGAAGCAGGCCCGCGATCGGCAGGAAGCCGAGGCCAAGCGTGCCCGGCGCCGGGCCGAGCGCGAGGAAGAGGCCGGGCGCCTGAAGGCGCAGCAGCAGGAAGAGGGCGCGCCGGCGCCTGCCGGGAAGCCGTGATGGACGACAGGATCCAGGCGCTGACCGCGCGCATCGTCGAGCTGCAGCTCGAGCACCGCGACCTCGACGCCGCGATCGAGAGGCTGGCCCTCGACGCCGCAGTGGACGAACTGCGCCTGAAGCGCATGAAGAAGCGCAAGCTCCAGCTCAAGGACCACATCGTGGCCCTGCAGATGCAGCTCATACCGGACATTCCTGCATGACCGCTTCGATCATGGACATCGGCGCCGACGTGGCCGCCGTGTTCGCGGCCGACGGCCCCCTGGCGCGCAAGCTCAAGGGCTACCGGCCGCGGATCCAGCAGATCGAGCTGGCCCAGGCCATCGCGCGGGCCATCGGCGATCGCGGCACGCTCGTGGCCGAGGCCGGCACCGGGACCGGCAAGACCTTCGCCTATCTCGTGCCGGTGCTGATGCACGGCGGCAAGGTGCTGGTCTCGACCGGCACCAAGACGCTGCAGGACCAGTTGTTCGCCCGCGACCTGCCGGCCGTGCGGGACGCGCTGGGGCTGCCCGTCGTCATCGCGCTGCTGAAGGGGCGGTCCAACTACCTGTGCCACTACCATCTCGAGCGCACCGTGGGCGACGGCCGCCTGGCTTCGCGGGCGGAGGTCGCCCAGCTGCGCAAGATCGAGGTGTTCGCCAAGCACACCCGCAGCGGCGACAAGGCCGAACTGGCCGAGGTGCCCGAGAACGCGGACATCTGGCACAAGGTGACGTCCACCCGCGACAATTGCCTGGGATCGGACTGTCCGGCCTTTCGCGAGTGCTTCGTCATGCAGGCCCGCAAGCGCGCCATCGAGGCCGACGTGGTGGTGGTGAACCATGCGTTGTTCCTGGCCGACCTCGCGCTCAAGGACGAAGGCATCACCGATCTGCTGCCGGCCGCCGATACGGTGGTGTTCGACGAGGCCCACCAGTTGCCGGCCGCCGCCACGCGCTTCCTGGGCGAGTCGGTGTCGTCGCACCAGCTGCTGGACTTCGCGCGCGACGCCACGGTCGCCGGCCTGTCCCATGCGCGCGAAAGCGCGGACTGGCCGGTGCTGGGACAGGCCGTCGAGCAAGCCACCCGCGAGCTGCGGCTGTCGTGCGCGGCGGTCGAGAAAATGCCGGGCCAGCGCAGCACCTTCGACACGCTGCCCAATCCCCAGGACTTCGGCAAGGCGGTGCAACAGGTGATCGATGCGGTCCACACCCTGGGCCGCATCCTGATGGCCGTGGGTGAGCGCCACCCCGATCTGGACATGGTGGCCAAGCGCGGTCCCGACCTGATCGCGCGGCTGGCGCGCTGGACCGAGGCCCACGGCGTGCCGCCGGCCCATGCCGGGCAGACCGGCAAACCGGCCGAATCCGCCTGGCCGGAATCCGTTGCCGACCAACCAACCGAGCAGCCCCCGCAACGGGCAGACGACGGCTGGGTGCGCTGGGTGGAAACCGGCACCAGCCACATCCGCCTGCATACCGCGCCCTTGTCCGTCGCACAGGCGTTTTCGCAGTACCGGCCGGCGGGGCAGGCCTGGATCCTTACCTCGGCCACCTTGTCGGTGCGCGAGGATTTCTCGCATTTCACGCGCCAGCTCGGCCTGTACGAAGCCACGACCGGCCGTTGGGAGTCGCCGTTCGACTACGGGACCAATGGCCGACTGTTCGTGCCGCATGGCATTCCCGCGCCGCAGGATCCGCGCTTCACCGAAGGCTTCGTCGAGGCCTTGCTGCCCGTGCTGGCGGCCAGCCGCGGTTCGGCGCTGGTGCTGTGCACGACGCTGCGGGCGGTGGACAAGGTGGCCGAGCTGCTGCAGGAAGCCTTCCGCGAACGTGGCTGGGAATGGCCTCTGTTCAGGCAGGGCGACCGTTCCCGCCGGGAACTGCTGGAGCGCTTCCGGACCAGCGCGCACGCGGTCCTGGTGGGCAGCGCGAGTTTCTGGGAAGGCATAGACGTGCCGGGCGACGCGCTGACGCTGGTGGCCATCGACAAGCTGCCGTTCGCGCCGCCGGACGATCCGGTGCTGGATGCCCGCATCCGCGCCTGCCGCGAAAGGGGCGGCAATCCCTTCTTCGAATACCAGTTGCCCGAGGCCGCTATCGCGCTCAAGCAGGGCGCGGGACGGCTGATCCGCACCGAGACCGACTGGGGCGTGCTGATGGTGGCCGACCGCCGGCTGGTCGAGAAGCCCTACGGCAAGCTGTTGTGGCGCGGCCTGCCGCCGTTCACGCGTACCCGCAACGTGGCGGACGTCGAGGCGTTCTACGCCGAGCGCGCCGAGACGCTGTCGCCAGCGGCCTGAGCGGTGCGCTGCCGGAACCCCGCACCGGCCAGGGCCAGCAGGCCCTAGCGAATCACCACCGACACGCTGGTCCGGGGCGGCACGGTGATGACCTCCTCGTAGACGTCCCGCACAGCCGGCCGCACGAACGGGAAGAATCCCCGCGGCTGCAGATACATCGGTACGCTCGTTGGCAGCCCGTAGTCCGCGTACAGCGCACCGTCCATCGGCACGAGGTCGTAGCCGGAGTCGCTTCTCGCCCCCAGGCCGAAGTTCGGCGGCGATGCCGCCGGCAACAGTGCGCTGGTCGTGCCGATGCGGCGCATCGTCGTCTGGATGCCCGGGCCGCCCACGTCGCGGATGACCTTGTCCAGGATGCGCCAGGAGTCCGGCGCGCCGGTCTCGTTCAGCAACCTTCGATAGAAGTCCATGCCGTAATGACGCAGCAGGTAGGCGCCTATGGTCGAGTTGATGTTGTAGCTGTCGCAGGCGCCCCAGTCCAGGATGGCGATCGACAGGATGTCGCAGTTGAAGTTCTGGTCGCGCAGCCAGTAGCGGACGAAGAAATCACGGTTTTCATGGTGGCGATTCAGGCCGGGAAGGTAAAGGGCATCCTCGGCCATCAGCGCGATCAGTTCGATGAACCAGGATTGATGGAAGTACTCCTGGCCTGGCTCCTTGGAGATGACCTGCAGGTAGCGTGTGGAAAGGTGAGTCAGCTCATGGGCGAAGGAGGCCAGTTCGTCCAGGACGGGGTTGTAGAAGTTGTCGTCTGACATGAAGAGGACCAGCGCTTCGTTGCTGAGATTGTCCTCGGGAGGGCCGGCTGGATCGTTCAGCCCGACGTCGTTCCAATGCACCATTCCGGCCGCCATCATGTCGCGGATGAAGGCGACGTGCAGGTCCGCGTCGGGAGGGATGGCCGGCAATTCGCCTTCCGGATACGGGCCCCAGGGCGGACCGACGAGTGCCACGGTCCTGTCGTAGACCGCGTCCTCTCTTTGGGCGACGTCGCGGATGAAGCCGTCGAGCATTGCATCCGTGACACTGCCGGCTGCCTGGGTCTCCGCGTCGATCCATACATGGATGCCGCGCCCGTCGCGGGCCACGGTCTGGCGGACCAGGGTCGACCGGCGGAACGCGTCTTCTTCCGTGCCCATCCCGTAGCCGGATACCCGCCAGGTGCGCACGTCCCCGAGCCGGGGCGCGTGGGCGGTGCGGCTCGGCCCCACGATTCTGTGCGCGGGCGAGGGTTTGCGGCTCTTCAGCCTCTGCATCGGATCGGCCTGCATCGGCGGCAGGTCGGGGTGCCGCGGGCGGCGCGGACTTGCGACATCCGCCGCGTCCGCGCCGGCCGGGAACGCCAGCCTGGCGGCGGGCGCAGCGAGCGGATAGGGCGAACGCAGATACAGCTCCAGCGCGGGCAGGCGCTGCGGCGTATCCCCGTGGTTGGTGTAGATCAACTGCACATCCTTGCCGGCCACGCCAGCCAGCCGGATGGGCAGGGCGGTCCGTTCGTCGCCGGTATTGGTGTACTGCCAAACGCCGATACCCGAGCCCGCGTAGCGGTGGGCATCGATGGCGCCGCAGCGGGGGCCGCTGCAATCGACCTCGAGCTGCGCGGTGGAAGGCGGCGGTTCCGTCGGGGCGATGGGTTCGGCGTCGCCCCCGCATCCCGACAGCAGCATCAGGGTGGCGGCGGCAAGCAGGGCAAGCGTGGGGGAGGCGGGTCTCATGTCGGCTCCTAGCGTACGACGACCGACAGGCTGGCATGCGGGGGGACGACGATGTTCTCCCGGTAGTTGTCCCGCACGGCCGGCCGGGCGAAGGGGAAGAACGCGCGCGGCATCAGGGTCATGATCGTGTCGGTCGGCAGCGTGAATTCGCTGGCGTAGGTGCCGCCATCGATGGCGGCCAGCGTGTAGGCGCCGTCCGTCCGTTCAGGCAGTCCGTAGCCCCTGGGCGACGCGGCTGCGGGCAGCAGGGCGATGTTCGTGGCGAAGCGGCGCAACGCGGTATCTGCGCCTTCTCCGCCCGCCTGCTTGATGGCGTCGTCCAGGATGGCCCAGGAATCCGGCGAACTGGTATTGCGCAGCAATTGGCGATAGAAGCCGATACCGTATTGCCGCAACAGGTAGGCGCCGAACGTTGCCCGCACCGCGTCGGAATAGCAGGCCGATCCGTCGGCGTCCAGTGACGTTGTCAGGTCGCAGTTGAAGTTGCCCGTGGCGCCCAGCGACAGCCAATACCAGCGGTAGATGTCGCCTGCAAGCTGATAGGTATCGACGCCAGGCAGGTAGAGGATGTCCTGCATCATGAAGCTCGTCATGATGTCGAGCCATGGTTCGAAGGACTGGTCGGTCTCGGGCAGTGCCGAGCGATGATAGATGTTGGACATCTGGGTCAGCAGCAACGCCATGGCCGCGGCCGGTTCGCCGTACGCGTAGTAGTCGTCCGGCTGATAGAAGCGCTCCGAGGTCAGATATACCGCCAGCGCTTCGTTGCTGGTGCGGACGTATTCGTCGAAGTCGGGATTGCCCGTCTGTCGGCGGATGCGAAGGTCGCGGGCGCCGGGATAGGCCACATAGGCCAGCTCCTTGCCCAGTACGATGTTCAGGTCTTGCGCCGGCGGGATCGCCCCGGCCGTCTCGTGCTGTCCCCAGGGTTCGCCGGCGAGGTCCGTGGCCCGCGTGTAGATGGAGTCCGGACCCGAGATGACTCGTCGCAACAGGGTATCCAGCATCGCGTCGTTGACCAGTTCGTCGCCGTATTGATCGTCCTCCAGCCAGATGTTGACCCGGCGCGGGCCATCGGGGCCCTGGGCCTGCCCCTGGCGAAGCAGGTTGAATGAGCGTTCTACCCGCCCCTCTGTCCACGTATCGACCCACCAGGTGCGTGTGGAACCCACGGCGGCGGTGGCAGCGGGGGCTCGTCGGCTGACGGTCTGCCTGGCGTCGACTCGTTGCGCGACGGGCGGCACGGCGGGGGAAAGGGCGGGAGCGCGCCGCGCGGCGGCGGGCGCGCCCGGCGGATACGGCGAGCGCTCGAACAATTCGATGCCGGGCATCTTCTGCGGGGTGCCGCCGTGGTTGGTGATGATCAGCTGCACGTCCTTGCCTGCCAGGCCCGAGATGTCGATCGCCACTGTCTGCCGATCGTCGGTCGTATTGGTGTATTGCCAGATGCCGACGCCCGAACCCAGGTAGCGATGGGCATCGACCGCGCCGCAATGAGGTCCGCTGCAATCGACCGTCAGTTGCGCCTCGGCCGGAGCAGGCGGTTCGGGCGTATCCGGCGCCACGGCGCCGTCTCCGCCGCAGGCGGCCAGCAGCAGCCATACGCCATGGATGGCCAGGCGTCTGATGGGAAGGCATGGACGTGAAGAGACTGTGATCATGGCGATTCCTTGCTATCGGATGACGAGGCTCAGGCTGGAGCGTGGGGGAACCAGCAGCGTTTCGCGGTAGCTGCCCTGGACAAGGGGACGTACGAACGGAAAGAAGCCGTAGGGTTCCAGGTAGAGCGGCACGCGGCCGGGTAAGGTGTTGATGTCGGCATAGCGCGCGCCATCGAGCGGGATAAGGAAGACGTCCTGCCCGTGCCGCGCGGGATAGCCGAAGCCTGGGGGCGATGCCGCCGCGGGAAACAGCGCCGCGCTGGTCCCGAAGCGCCGCAGGAGGGCCGGGAAACCGTCGCCGCCGGCCTGCCGGAGGGAATGGTCGAGGATTTCGAACGAGTCGCTCGAACTGAAGTCGTGCAGCAGCGAAACCAGTAGATCGGCACCGTAGTGGCGCATCAGGAAGGCGGCCAGTGCATTGACCGTGCTGTAGCCATAGCAGGCCCGGTTCGGCAACGGGATCGGATACATGTCTCGCAGGTCGCAATTGAAGCCACCGCGTTGTCCCCAGGACAACCAGCTCTGGAACCGCGCCTCGGTATCGGAGGGCGCCGCGTCGTCGGGATGGTAGGCCAGCTCCTTCATTGCTTCCGCGACGGTTTCGTTCAGCCAGGAGTCGAGCTGGTCGTCATCGCCTGCGAGGATGCCTCGATAGAACCAGAATATGAGATGGGTGAGTTCGTGCGAGAAAGTCTGGATGGCATCGGTGTAGACGTCGTCGGGGGCGTAAATGCTCCGGGCGTGCATGTAGACCGCCAGCGCCTCGTTGGACTGCTGGATGTTCGGGAAGTCCGGGTAGTAGTGCCGCACGTAGGCGTCCGTGAAGTTGACATAGCCCAGGACCTCGAGCGGTTCCACGATCACCACGTTCAGGTCTTCATGGGCGCCGATGATGTTCTCGTAGGGGATTTCCGCCCAGATCGGTCCCGCGATCCTCGTTATCCGGTCGTAGGTGGACCGGATACGCTCCTGCAATTGATCCAGCGCTTCGTCGGTAATGACGCCAGCAGCCGTGACCGCGTCCTCCACCCAGATGTTCAGCGCCCGGGGATCGGCGCCGTCGAGGCTGGAGCGCCGGCGCAGCGTGGTCGGGCGCGGGGCCCTGGCGTTGTCACCGCCGGAAAAATCGTTCACCCACCATTCCCGGGTGTCGCCCACCCGGTGGGATGCGGAGGCCGCCATCCGGGCCAGGGCCGGGCCGGAGGCGGTCTTCGCACGCGGGCGGGGCAAGGCGCGCAGGTCGTAGGGCGCATGGGGCCGCGGAAGACCCGCCCGGGCCGGAGCGGGTGCCGCCGCGCGCAGCAGGGCGGCCGTGCCGGTGTAGGGCGAGCGCAGGAACAGCTCCAGCGGCGGCAGCTTCTGCCGCGTGTCCGAGTGGTTCACGTAGGAAAGATGGACGTCCTTGCCCGGTATGCCGTCGATCCGGACGGACACTTCCACGCGGTCGTCGGTATCGTTGGTGTACTGCCAGACGCCCACGCCGGAGCCGGCATAGCGATGGGCGTCGATGGCGCCGCAGTGCGGCCCGCCGCAATCGACGGCCAGTCGCGGGCCGGTCTCGGGCGCAGGTGGCGCCGGCCCGGCGGCTTCTTCCCCTCCGCCGCAGGCGGCCACGGCCAGGATGGATAGCAGCGACAGCACGCGCAGGAGCCGGGCGCGGAGTCGTGGGGGCATGGGCGATACCTGTCGGGTGGGAAACGTGGCCGCCAGCGTAGCGGAAGGTCTTGCCGCGCGCATTGGTCCAAGGTCCAATGCCTGGCGATCCACTCCGTGATAGCGTTGTGCCAATTCCTGGAACACGAGCCCGATGTCCGCACCCAGCACGCCCCTTGCCGAGCAGCTCCAGGCCGAACAGGCGGCGATTCTGCGCCGCAACCTGCCGTTCTCGCTGTGCGGGGCGCTGCTGACGGTCGGCCTGGTGTGGGCGGCGATGCGCGAGGCGGTGCCCGCCTGGCAGATGCTGGCCTGGTTCCTGGCGCAAGCAGCCTGGACCCTGGTCCGCGCCTGGGGCGTGTCGAGGTACCGGCGGGGCGCGGGCGACGCGGGCGGCGTGGCGCGCTGGCGCCGGACCGCCATCGCCACGACCGGGGTGGCCGGATTGCTGTGGGGAATTCCCTTCGCCTACTGGATGCTGCACGTGGACCTGCCGCACCAGATGTTCCTGATCGTCGCGCTGCTGACGCTGGGCACGGGTGCGATCTACGCCTATTGCATCGACCTGCCGCTGCTCTACGCCTTCCAGGTGCCGTATTTTTCGCTACCTTTCATTGCCATCCTGACCATTCCGGGCACCATGCATACGGTGCTGGCGCTGGCGGCGGCGCTGTACCTGGCCGTCACCCTGGTGTTCGCGCAGCGCATGTCGCGCACGCAGATCGACTCGCTGCGCCTGCGCTTCGAGAACCTGTCCCTGGTCGAGAGCCTGCAACGCGAGAAAGAGGCGGCCGAGCGCAGCGACCTGGCCAAGTCGCGCTTCCTGGCCGCCGCCAGCCACGACCTGCGCCAACCGGTTCACGCGCTCAGCCTGTTCATTGGCGTGCTGAAGGAGCAGCCCTTGCCCGACGAGAGCCGGCGCCTGGTCGACAGCGTGGGGCGGGCCGCATCCGCGCTGGGAACGCTGTTCGAGGCGCTGCTGAACATCTCGCGCCTGGATGCGGGCGTGGTGCGCGTCAACCGGCGGACTTTCGCGCTGACGGCGCTGTTCGACCAATTGCTGCTGGAATTCACGCCCCAGGCCGATGCCAAGTCGCTGGTCCTGCGCGTGCGGCCCACGCGGGCGGTGGTCTATACCGATCTGGCGCTGCTCGACCGGATCCTGCGCAACCTGGTGGACAACGCCATCCGCAACACGCAGCGGGGCGGAGTGCTGCTGGCGTGCCGGCCCAGGCGGGGCGCCTGGCGCATCGAGGTCTGGGACACCGGGGCGGGCATTCCGGCCGCCGAGCAGGACAAAGTGTTCTGGGAGTTCCACCAGTTGAACAATCCCGAGCGCGACCGGGGCAAGGGGCTGGGCCTGGGGCTGGCCATCGTGCGGCGCACGGCCAAGCTGCTGGGGCATGCCGTGGGCCTGCGCTCGCGGCCGGGGCGCGGCAGCGTCTTCGCCATTACCGTGCCCCGCATGGCCGAACAGCATGCCGGCCAGCCGGAGGCGCCGCCGCCCGGTCATTCCGCCGGAGCGTTGAAGGGCCGGCTGGTATTCGTGGTCGACGACGACATCGAGAACCGGCAGGGACTGCAACTGCTGCTGGAGGCCTGGGGGTGCCGGGTCGTGGCCGGCGGCAGCGGCGAAGAGATCGTCCAGGCCGCCGCCCGGCGCAACGAGCGGCCGGACCTGATCATCAGCGACTACCGGCTGCGCAACCACGAGACGGGAATCGAGGTGATCGACGCGCTGCACGAAGAGTTCAACGACGAGAACATCCCGGCCATGCTGATCAGCGGAGATACCGATCCGCAGCGGCTGGCGGAAGCGGCGGCGCGCACCTGGCCGCTGATGCACAAGCCGGTCGAGCCCGCCGAGTTGCGGGAGGTCCTGGTACGGATGCTGGGCTAGGGCCCATTCCCGGTCTACCTGGGCTTGCCGAACAGGCCGGCGCGGCGCGCAGCCAGCACCGCCTGGGTGCGGTTGACCACGCCCAGCGCGGCGAAGATGGCCGAGATGTGGGCCTTGACGGTCTTCTCGGTCGTGGCCAGGCGTTTGGCGATTTCACTGTTGCGCAGCCCCTCGCACAGCAGGCACAGGACCTCGGTCTGGCGAGGCGTCAGGCGGCCGGGGGGCTGCTCGGACAGGACGGCCAGCGATGCCGGAAGGTTTTCCGGCGGCCGGACGACCTGACCGGCCAGCACGCGCTGCATGGCATCCAGCAACTGCCCGACGTCGGCGGACTTGTGCAGGAAGCCGTGGGCCCCCGCGGCCAGGGCCGCCTCGGCATCCTCGTGGTCCTCGGAGGCCGACAGCACCATGACCCGCAGGCCGGCGCCCGCGCGCCGGAGCTGGCGCACCAGCGCCGTGCCGCCGATGTCGGGCAGGTAGTAGTCCATCAGCGCGATGTCGGCCGTGGTGTCCTTGAGCAAGGCCAGGGCCTCGGCGCCGCCGACGGCGGTGCGCAGATGCAGCGAGGGGCCGGCCGCTTGCCGCAGGGCAAGCGCCAGCCCCTCCCGGAACATGGCGTGATCGTCGATCAGCAGGGCGCTGGCCACGGAAGCGATGCCGCTACCAGATCTTCCACCAGGGACCGCTGTCTTTCTGGAAGCCGCTCTTGACGAAGCTGCTGTCGGGATAGTTCATGCTCAGCACGCGCGAGGCGTCGTCGCGCAGGTCGGTCATGCCCATCTTGTCGTAGGCCAGCACCATGATGTAGAGCGCTTCCTCGACCGCGGGAGCACCCTGGAAGTCGCGCACCGCGGTCTGCGCGCGGTTGACGGCGGCCACGTAGGCGCCGCGCTCGAGATACAGGCGGGCGACGTGGACCTCGTTCATCGCGATGGAGTTGACGAGATAGTTCAGGCGCAGGCGGGCGTCGGGCGCGTACTTGCTGTCGGGGAAGCGCGCGACCAGGGCCTTGAAGGCGTCGAACGATTCGCGCGCGCCCTTGGGGTCGCGCTCGCTGGGGTCCTGGCGCGTCAGGCTGGCCAGGAAGGCGCTGTCCTGGTAGAAGTTGATCAAGCCCTTCAGGTAGAGCATGTAGTCCAGGCTGGGGTGGTTGGGGTGCAGGCGCTCGAAGCGGTCGATCGCGGCCAGCGCCTGGGCGTTGGAGCCATCCTTCCAGTAGACGTAGGCGATGTCGATCTGCGCCTGCTGGGCGAAGACGCCGAAGGGATAGCGCGATTCGAGTTTCTCCAGCAACTTGGCAGCCTGGGTCCAGTTGCCGGTATCCATCTCGTCCTTGGCCTCCTTGTACAATCTCTCGGCAGTCCAGCCCACCGTGGGGTCGGGTTCCTTGCCGGTATTGGCGCAGCCCGCCAGGATGAAAAAGGCCAGCAGGCAGGCCAGGGCCAGGCTCAGCCGCGCGACGAGGCGCTGCCGCCGGGCCGGGGCCGGATGCCCGCAGGCCGCTTGCATTGCCAGGGAATTCAACTGCATGGTGGTGTCCCTCACCAATAGACTATCCGTGATTATATTCGGGCTTCGCGGCCAGGCCCTCCAGAAACATGTCATCTTCGCTGCCGTCCCAAGATATCGAAAGCCAGGAAGCCGAGCCGCGCTTGCTGGACCTGCCTTCGGGCACCCGGGCCGATCGCCTGGACAAGGTCCTGGCGCAGCTGCTGCCCGAGCATTCCCGCAGCCGCCTGCAGGGCTGGATCGAGCGCGGCGGCGTGCTGGTCAACGGCAAGGCGGCCTCCGTGCGGCAGGTCGTCGGGCCGGGTGACCAGCTCACGGTCTGGGAGGAAGCGGCGCCCGAGTCGCTGGCCTTCACGCCGGAAGCCATCGATTTTCCGGTGGTGGCCGACAGCGCCGACTGGATCGTGGTCGACAAGCCCGTCGGCCTGGTCGTGCACCCGGGGGCGGGCAACTGGCACGGGACGCTGCTCAACGGCCTGCTGCACCGCTATCCCGAACTGGCCCAGGTGCCGCGCGCCGGCATCGTGCACCGGCTGGACAAGGATACCTCGGGGCTGATGGTCGTGGCACGCACCATTACGGCGCAAACCTCGCTGGTGCGGCAGTTGCAGGCCCGCACGGTGGGGCGGCGCTATCTCGCGCTGGTGTCGGGCCACGTGCGGCGCGGCGGCACCATCGATCGGCCCATCGGCCGGGACCCGCGCGTGCCGGTGCGCATGAGCGTGGAGCGGCCCATCGCCGCCAAGCCGGCCATCACTCATTTCGAACCCCTGCGCCTGGGCAGGGCGCCCGGCGGCATGCCGGTGACCGAGGTCGAATGCCGCCTCGAGACCGGCCGCACGCACCAGATACGGGTGCACATGGCCAGCATCGGCCATCCGCTCCTGGCCGACACGCTGTACGGCGGCAAGGCGGTGGCGCCCGCCGCGCGGCAGATGCTGCACGCGGCCAGGCTGCAGTTCGACGATCCGGTCCATGGCGGGCCCCGCGTTTTCCATGCGCCGGTGCCGGACGACATGCAGGCCGTCGTGCGCATCATCGCCTGGGAGGATGGCGAGGAGGACGCGGACGGCTACCTGGACGAGGAGGATGACGCATGACCGCCGCCCAGCCGTTCGTGCAGGAAGGCCCGGACTGGCCCGGGCTGCGCATCTTCGCCACCACCCGTGCCGGCGGCGTCAGCGCGGCGCCGTATGCTTCGTTCAACCTGGGCGCGCACGTGGGCGACGCCCCCGGGGCGGTGGCCGCAAACCGCGCGCGCCTGCGCGCGTTGTTGCCGTCCGATCCGCTGTGGCTGGACCAGGTCCATGGCACGCGGGTGGCCGACGCCGACCACGAAGCGGATCCCGCGCCGGCCGATGCCGCCGTCACGCGCGTCCAGGGCCGGGTGCTGGCCATCATGACGGCCGACTGCCTGCCTGTCGTGATCGCGGCGCCCGAGGCCCGCGTCCTGGCCGTGGCCCATGCCGGCTGGCGCGGACTGGCGGGCGGCGTGCTCGAGAATGCCGTCGCGGCGATGGGCGTGCCGCCGGACGCAGGCCTGAGGGCGTGGATAGGGCCGGCCATCGGTCCCCTGGCCTTCGAGGTCGGAGACGAGGTGCGGGGGGCTTTCGCGCGCGCGGCCGAACCGCCTGCGGGCGCCTTCGTCCCGACCGGCGGCCACGACGCGGCGGGCGCCCCCAAGTGGCTGGCCGACCTGCCGGCCCTGGCCGAGCAGCGGCTGCGTGCCGCGGGCGTGGCCACGGTCGTGCGCAGCAATCTCTGCACGGTGGCCGGCAACGACCGCTTCTACTCCTACCGCAAGGAGGGCGTCACCGGACGCTTCGCGACGCTGGCCTGGCTCGTTCCGTGACCGCCAGGCGCTCGGGGCGACGCTTGGTCGCCGGCGCCATCAGGGTTTCTCTTGATCAGGGTTTTCCGGGGTGTCGCACGCCGCTTCGCGCGCACGGCGCAGCCGCTTGCGCATGGGCGCGGTGAAGATGTACAGCAGGATCGCGACCGGCAGCAATCCGTAGAAAAGCAGGGTCGCGATACCCGCCAGAACCGTGGGCTGTGCCAGGGACATCAGCAGTGTCACGTAAAGCCAGCCGATGGCGACGAGGAAGGAAAAATGCATGGGTCGGCGAAGATGAAATATGAGTGAAACGCCGGTCCGACCGGCGCGCCGCGCAGGCATTGGCGCGGGTCTTGCGCGATTTGACAGCCGCAGGCGCGCTATGCACTATGGCATCTAGCGTAATCGAATCAGCAAGGTGTTCTAGTGAGTCAGTCCAGGCAGGATTCTACGAACCCCTTGGCGTGGCTGGAAGCATGGCAGCAGATGTTGAATCAGAAGGCCGACATGCCTGGGTCGTCGGCGCCTTCGAGTCGCATCCTGTCGGGCGGGCACGCCATGGCCCCCGAGAAGCTGCTGGAGATCCAGCAGGAGTTCGCGCAGGAATGGGCCGATCTCTGGCGAGCCGCCGGCGCGGGCGAACTCGAACCACTGACCGATCAGCGCTTCGCCGGTGAAGCCTGGAGCGCCAGCCCCGGGCATGCATTCCTGGCGCATGCCTACCTGCTGTCCGCGCGCACCATGCTCAAGATGGCCGACAGCGTCCAGGCGCCCGAACATGTCCTGAACCGGCTGCGCTTCGCCACCATGCAATGGGTCGAGGCCATATCGCCCTCGAACTTCCTCGCGCTCAACCCCGACGCGCAGCGCCGCCTGCTCGAGTCCGGCGGCGAAAGCCTGCAGCAGGGCATCGCCAACCTGGTGTCGGACCTGCAGAAGGGGCGCATTTCCCATACGGACGAATCGTCGTTCGAGGTCGGGCGCAATCTTGCCACCACCGAGGGGTCGGTGGTGTTCGAGAACCGGCTGTTCCAACTGATCCAGTACAAGCCTCTCGGGCCCCGGGCCTACGCGCGTCCGCTGCTGATCGTGCCGCCCTGCATCAACAAGTTCTACATCCTGGACCTGCAGCCGCACAATTCCTTCGTGCGTTTCGCGCTCGAACAGGGCATGCAGGTCTTCATGGTGTCGTGGCGCAACCCGCTGGCCGTCGACGCGGATGGCGTGCAGCATGCGGACTGGGATGCCTACCTGCAGGAAGGCGTGCTCGAGGCGATCGGCGTCGTCTCGTCCATCTCGCGGCAGCCGCAGGTCAACGCGCTGGGATTCTGCGTGGGCGGCACGCTGCTGTCGTCGGCGCTGGCGGTGGCGAAGGTACGCGGCCAGGATCCGGTGGCCTCGCTCACGCTGCTCACGACGCTGCTGGATTTCGCCGACACCGGCGTGCTGGACGTCTTCATCGACGAAGCCCAGGTGCTGCTGCGCGAACAGCAGTTCGCCGCGGGCGGCGTGCTGGCGGCGCGCGAACTGGCGACCACCTTCGCCTTCCTGCGTCCGAACGACCTGGTCTGGAACTACGTCGTCAACAACTACCTGAAGGGGCAGGCGCCGTCGGCCTTCGACCTTCTGTACTGGAACGCCGACAGCACCAACCTGCCGGGACCGTTCTATGCCTGGTACCTGCGCAATACCTATCTCGAGAACAACCTGCGGGTGCCCGGCAAGGTGCGCGCGTGCGGCGTGGGGCTCGACCTGAGTTCCCTCGACATGCCGGCCTATGTGTACGGTTCTCGCGAGGACCACATCGTGCCCTGGACCTCGGCGTACGCCTCGACCGCGCTCCTGCGCGGGCCGATGCGTTTCGTGCTGGGGGCCTCGGGCCATATCGCCGGGGTCATCAATCCGGCTTCGCGCAACCGGCGCAGCTACTGGGTGCGCGAGGACGACAAGCTGCCGGCCGACGCCGCCGCCTGGATGGGCGAGGCGCGCGAAGTGCCGGGCAGCTGGTGGAACGACTGGGCAACCTGGATCAAGGAGCACGGAGGGCGCCAGGGCAAGGCGCCGGGCGCGCTGGGCAGCGCCGACCATCCCGTCATCGAACCCGCGCCGGGCAAGTACGTGCGGGTCAGGGCGGCATGACAAGAGACATGCGTATTCTGCGGGTCAAGCGGCGGTGGGTTCCGCCGTTTCATAAGGAGGCATCATGAGCGGAAAGATAGCGTACGTGACGGGCGGCATGGGCGGCATAGGCACCGTCATCTGCCAGCGGCTGGCCAAGGACGGGTTCACCGTCATCGCCGGCTGCGGGCCCAATCGCGACTCTCAGCAGTGGCTGAACGAACAATCGGCGCTCGGTTATACGTTCCACGCCTCCGTGGGCAACGTGGCGGACTGGGATTCGACCGTGGCCGCGTTCGCCAAGGTGCGAGAGGAGTTCGGGCCGGTCGACGTGCTGGTCAACAACGCGGGCATCACCCGCGACGGCCTCTTCCGCAAGATGACGCTGGAAGACTGGCGCGCCGTCATCGACACCAACCTCAACAGCCTGTTCAACGTCACCAAGCAGGTCATCGGCGACATGACCGAGCGCAAGTGGGGGCGCATCATCAACATCAGTTCGGTCAACGGCCAGAAAGGGCAGTTCGGCCAGACCAACTACTCGACCGCCAAGGCCGGCATCCACGGCTTCACGATGGCGCTGGCGCAGGAAGTCGCATCGAAGGGCGTGACGGTCAACACGGTTTCGCCCGGCTACATCGGTACCGACATGGTGCGTGCCATCCGCCCCGACGTGCTCCAGAGCATCGTCGACACCATCCCGGTGAAGCGCCTGGGCACGCCGGACGAGATCGGCTCCATCGTGGCTTGGCTGGCTTCGGACGACGCGGGATTCGCCACCGGCGCGGATTTCTCGCTGAACGGCGGCCTGCACATGGGGTAAGCCCCGATCCGGCCCGACGCGTTCCACGCCGGGTTGGACTAAACTTGATGGCTGGTGCGGTCGGCGGACCGCACCGGTTTCATACAAATCTAAGTTGGGGGCAAGCATGGCGCAGCAAGCCGGAGCCGGCAACGCGTTGCGGTTGATAAAAAAATATCCCAATCGCCGGTTATACGATACGCAGACCAGCACCTACATCACCTTGGCCGACGTCAAGCAGCTCGTGCTGGACAACGAGACGTTCGAGGTCGTCGATGCCAAGTCCGGCGAGGACCTGACCCGCAGCATCCTGCTGCAGATCATCCTGGAAGAGGAAACCGCCGGCGCGCCCATGTTCACGTCCACCATGCTGGCCCAGATCATCCGTTTCTACGGCCATGCGATGCAGGGCATCATGGGTTCGTACCTGGAGAAGAACATCCAGGCCTTCATGGAGATCCAGAACAAGCTGGGCGAGCAGTCCAAGGGCCTGTACGGCGGCCAGTTCGGCCCCGAGGCGTGGGCGCAGTTCATGAACGTCCAGACGCCGATGATCCAGAGCATGATGAGCAACTACATCGAGCAGAGCAAGAACCTGTTCGTGCAGATGCAGGACCAGATGCAGAACCAGACCCGGTCCATGTTCACCACGTTTCCCTTTACCCCCGCGTCCAAGGACGACGAGCGCAAGTAGCGCGGGGGCGGGCGCGCCGTAACCCGGTAAAATGCCCCCATTCCGCTAATTCCGGCCGCGAGTCGCGCTCGCGGTGCGCCCGATGTCCATCCATTCGTCCGATTCCCCGACCAACACCGCCATTCCCCGCGTGGCCTTCGCCAGCCTGGGCTGTCCGAAGGCAGCCTCGGATTCCGAGCAGATCCTGACCCAGCTGCGTGCCGAAGGCTACGAGACGTCCAAGACCTACGAGGACGCGGACCTGGTCATCGTCAACACCTGTGGCTTCATCGACGACGCGGTCAAGGAAAGCCTGGACACCATAGGCGAGGCCCTGCAGGCCAACGGCAAGGTCATTGTGACCGGCTGCCTGGGCGCCAAGAAGGAGGCCGATGGCGAAGGCGTGGTGCAGAAGATGCATCCCAAGGTCCTGGCCGTGACCGGGCCGCACGCCACCCACGAGGTCATGCAGGCGGTGCACCTGCACCTGCCCAAGCCCCACGATCCCTTCAGCGACCTGGTGCCGCCGCAGGGCGTGCGCCTGACGCCCAAGCACTACGCCTACCTGAAGATATCCGAGGGCTGCAACCACCGGTGCAGCTTCTGCATCATCCCGTCCATGCGCGGCGACCTGGTGTCGCGGCCCATCCACGAGGTCATGCGCGAGGCCGAGAACCTGGTCAAGGCCGGCGTCAAGGAAATCCTGGTCATTTCGCAGGACACCAGCGCCTACGGCGTGGACGTGAAGTACCGCACGGGCTTCGTCGACGGCCGGGCGGTGCGCACCCGCATGACCGAACTGGTGCGCGAGCTGTCCAGGCTGGGCGCCTGGATCCGCCTGCACTACGTGTATCCCTATCCGCACGTGGACGAGGTCCTGCCGCTGATGAACGAAGTCCACGAGAACGGCGGTCGCGTGCTGCCGTACCTGGACGTGCCGTTCCAGCATGCCAGCCAGCGCATCCTGAAGCTGATGAAGCGTCCGGCTTCGTCCGAACGCAACCTCGACCGCATCCGGGCCTGGCGCGCGGTCTGTCCGGACCTGACGATACGCAGCACCTTCATCGCCGGCTTCCCCGGCGAGACCGAGGCCGAGTTCGAGGAAATGCTGGACTTCCTGCGCGAGGCCGAGCTGGACCGCGTGGGCTGTTTCGCCTATTCACCGGTCGAGGGCGCGGCCGCCAACGAGCTGCCCGATCCCGTGCCCGACGAAGTCCGGCAGGAACGCCAGGCCCGCTTCATGCAGGTCCAGGAGGCCGTTTCCCGCAAGCGCCTGGCGCGCCGGGTCGGCAAGGTCATCAAGTGCATCGTCGACGAGGTGGGCCCCGAGGGCGGCGTCGCCCGTTCCATGGGCGATGCGCCCGACATCGACGGCAAGGTCTACGTGGCGCCGGTCGACAAGCCCTGGAAACGCTACAAGGTCGGGGACATCATTTCCGTGCGCATCGCCCGTTCCGACGATCACGATCTCTGGGGAAACATAGGGTAGCCCCGGTTCATCTCCTTATCAGCAGTGGCGCTAATTCGGCGGCCAGGCGCTTCAGGGTGGGAGCGACGGTGGCGGCGACGTGGGCGTCGGTGAACAGGGCGTCCGACGCGCCGCAGGTCAGCACCAGCGTACGGTGACGGTCGGCGGGCTGGACCGGGACGCCGATGGCGGTGAAGTTCTCCTGCGGATAGCGCATGAACACGGCGCCATGCCGCTGGTAGTCGTCCAGCGCCGCCCGCAGCCGGCCGGGACCTCCGCCGGCATCCCATCGTCCTTCCGCCTGCAGCCCGGCGATGATGCGTTCGCGTTCGGCCGGCGGCTGGGCCGCCAGGTAGGCCAGTCCCAGCGATGAATCGGTCAGGCCCACGGTCGAGCCTATGTGCAGCATCACGCGCCGCACCTGGGCGGGTTCGCAGCGCTGGATGACCACCATGCTGGCCTCGTGCCGCTCGGCCAGCAGCACCGTGGTGCCCAGGGCATCGGCGGCGGCCTTCATCAGCGGCACGGCATAGTCATTGATCCCGGTCTGCGCGACCACGGCGTAACCCAGCAGCAGGGCGGCCGCGCCCACGCGCAGCTTGTCGTTGGCCGTGGGCACCAGGTAGCCCAGAGCCGCGAGCGTCTTGCACAGCCGCCAGACGGTGGGCTGCGGCAGTCCGGTCAGCCGGGCGATTTCCGTGGTGCCCAGTTCGCCGCGCGCGGGCGTGAAGCAGCGCAGGACTTCCAGGCCCCGGGCCAGGGCGGTGACGAACAGCGGATCGGTTGCTTTCATGGCGCGAGCGGGCCTTGACACCCTTCGAGGTGAAGCCCAGAATAAATTCATAAAACGAATTATCAATTCATATAATGAATTATTCAAGTGCCATGCAGCAAGATTGCACGCCGGAACTGGCCGAAATGCGGCCGGCCATCCGCCGCTTCGTCGGCGAGCGGCTCGAGCCCCTGGCCCGCCAGATGGACCAGGACGGCCAATTGGCGCCGTCGGCATTGGCCGAAATGCGCCAGCAAGGCTATCTGGGCATGCGCTTGCCGGTCGAATACGGCGGGGGCGGATTCGACTTGGCCACCTATTGCCTGGTCATGGAGGAAGTGGCGCGTTCACACCGCGTTTTCACGGTCATGCTCGATTGCACCAGCGGCCTGACCCCGATCGCCATCGCGCGCCATGGGACGCCCCAGCAGCGCGACAAGTATGTCGCGCGGCTGGCCAGCGGCGAATGGCTGGGCAGCTTCGCGCTGACCGAGCCCGAAGCGGGGTCGGACGCGGCCGCCTTGCGCACCACGGCGGAAAAAAGGGCGGGGGGCTGGGTGATCAACGGGCTGAAGCAGTTCATCAGCGCCGCGCACCGCGCACAGGTGGTCATGGTCCTGGCCGTGACCGATACGGCGCGGCGCGCGCGGGGCGGCATCACGGCCTTCCTGGTGGACCGGGGCACGCCGGGCATGTGCATCGCGCGGGTGGACAAGACCATCGGCTCCGACCCCATCGAGCTGGCCGAGATCCGCTTCGACGATTGCTTCGTGCCGGACGAGGCGGTGCTGGGCGAGGTGGGCGGCGGATTCCGCATCGCCATGGGGTCGCTGGCCAGCGGCCGCATGGGCGTATCGGCCGCGTGCATAGGCACGGCCGATCGGCTGCTGGAGGAAGCGGTGGCCTACGCCAAGGGCCGCGTCACTTTCGGCCAGCCGCTGGCCGACCGGCAGGCCATCCAGTGGATGCTGGCGGATTCGGCCACCGAGCTGGCGCTGGCGCGATCGCTGGCCTACGACACCATGCGGCGTATCGATGCCGGCCAGGACGCGGGCACGGCCACCAGCATGGTCAAGCTGTTCTGTTCCGAGATGGTGGGACGCGTTGCCGACCGCACGGTGCAGATACTGGGCGGCTCGGGGCTGATCCGCGGCGTGCCGGTCGAGCGCTTCTATCGCGACGTGCGGCACTACCGCATCGGCGAAGGCGCGTCCGAGATCCAGCGCATGCTGATCGCCCGGGCCCTGCTGAAATGAGGGCCCGCCCGCCGGACACCGATCAGGGCAGCCGGCCGTTGGCGCGGCGCCTGGCGGCATTCGCGCTGGGATTGCGGCGCGCGGACCTGTCGCCGGCGCGGCGCGAGAAGGTCGCGTTGATCCTGGCGGATTTCCTGGGGTGCGTGCTGGCCGGATCCAGTTTGCCCGAGGCCGGTTCGGCTTTCGTGCTGGCGCAGCCCGGCGCGGTGCGGATTCCCGGCGCGCCGGCGGGCCTGAGCCCGGAATCGGCGGCCATCGCGATGAGCGCCATGGGTTCGCTGCTGCAATGGCACGACGGCTACGGCAATGGCGGCAACCATCCGTGCAACACCATCATCCCGGCCGTCTGGTCCATGCGCGAGGGCCGGACCATGGAAGCGGTCCACATGGCCATCGCGGTCGGCTACGAAGTCGCGAACCGGCTGGCGGCCAGCGCGCATCCGGCCCTGACGCTGGCCGGGCTGGCGCCGACCTCGTGTACGGGCGCGATCGGCGCGACCGCCGCCCTGGGACGCCTGCTGGAGCTGGACGAAGACACCCTGGCGCGCGCGCTCGGCAACGCCGCCTTCTCGTTTCCCGCGGCGGCGCTGCGCGGCCTGACCGAACACGGCTCGGCGGTGCCGCTGCATGGCGGCCTGGCGGCGCGCTGCGCCATCGAGTCGGTGAAGCTGGCGCGCGCCGGCCTGGGGTCGGGCGGCCGCATCTTCGAGGGCGGCGCCGATCCGGGCGTCCTGGACGTTCTGCGCAGCCGGGGGCTCGCGCAGGATCCGGCAACCTGGCGGGGCGAGACGCTGGACGGCGTGTACTTCAAGCCCATGCCCGCCTGCCGCCACGCCCAGCCGGCCATCGACGCCATCCAGTCCATCTGGAGCGACGGGCCGGTGGCTGCTCACGAGATCGAACGCGTGGACGTGCATACCTATCCGGTGGCGCTGCGCTTCGGGCAGGCCCCGGGCGCGGCGCACGAGCTCTACGATCGGCTGATGAGCGTGGTGTGGACCGTGGCCAGCGCGCTGTGCCATGGCCGGTACGACTTGTCGAACGTGCGCCGGCCCGCCGTCGAACCGGGCGTGCTCGGCCTGTATCCGCGCATCCACCTGCATGTCGACGAATCGTACGCGGCGCTGTATCCGCGCTACCTGCCGGCGCGGGTCGAGATCGCGCTGCGCGGAGGCGGCCGCCGCGCGGGCACCTGCATGATGGAGTACGGCACGCCGTCCGAGCACGGTCCTTATTCGCCCGGCGGCACGCACATGCCGCCGTTGGACAGGACGGGAGTGGAACGCAAGTTCCTCCAGTTGGCGGGCACCGTGCTGGACGATGGCCAGGCCCGCGCGTTGTGGCTGGAGGCGAGGGCGGTGGCGGACTTGAGCGGGTAGGCGAGGGCTGGGGTGCGGGATGCCGTTTTCCTAATTGTCCTATTGACAGAACAATAGATCATAAATAAAGTCCCCCGGAGTATCCTGAATGCAAGAGGGCAGCATGTCGGAAGTCAAGCTGGACCCGGTCACCCTGGCCGTCCTGAAAGGCCGGCTGGAGCAGATCGCCGATGAGATGGACGCCACGCTCTACCGCAGTGCGTTCAATCCCATCATTGCCGAGGCCCACGATGCCTGCCACGGGATCTACGACGGTGCGACCGGCGATACCCTGGTACAGGGCAAATCGGGGCTGCCGGTGTTCGTCGGGGCGATGGCGTTCGCGGTGCGGGCGGCGGTCCAGGCGGCGCAGCCGCTGGGCGGCATGCGCGAAGGCGAGGTCTGGCTGTTCAACGATCCCTACGAAGGCGGCACGCACGCCAATGATTTCAAGCTGGTCAAGCCCTTCTTCCTGGAAGGCCGGCTGGTCTGTTTCCTGGCCTCGGCCGCGCATTGGCACGACGTGGGCGGCAACGTTCCCGGCAACTACAACCCGGCGGCTACCGAGTGCTGGCAAGAGGCGGTCCAGATCCCGCCGGTGCGCATCGTGCAGCAAGGGGAAGTGAATCCCGACGTGCTGGCCATCCTGCGCGCCAATACGCGCATGCCCGACAGCCTGTGGGGCGACCTGAACGGGCAGCTCGCGGCGCTGGAACTGGGCGAGCGGCGCCTGGCCGAGCTGTTCGCGGCCTATGGCGAGGCGCGGGTGACGGGCGCCATGGGCGCGCTGCGCGAACGGGCGCGCAGGCTGATGCGGGCGCACATCGCGTCGCTGCCCGATGGCCGCTATGCATTCGAGGATTATCTGGACAACGACGGCATCCGCGACGACATGCTGCGCGTCGCGCTGGACATGACGGTGGAAGGCGAGCGGCTGGTGCTGGATTTCTCGCGCACCTCGGGCCCCTGCGCGGGGGCGGTCAACATTTCGCGCGCCACCGCGGTAGCGGCCTGCTATGTCGCGCTCAAGCACCTCTTTCCCGACGTGCCGGCCAATGCCGGCGTGCTGGATGCGGTCGAGTTCGTGATGCCCGAGGGCCTGTTGATCACGGCGCAGCGGCCGCGGCCGGTCGGCGGCTACACCGAGACCATCCTGCGCATGATAGACGTGGTCTTCAGCGCGGCGGCGCAGGCCGATCCGGCGCGCGCCGTGGCGCAGGCCTACGGCACGATCAACGCGCTGTCCATAGCGGGGCTGCGCAGCGACGAAGGGCGCCGGGGCCAGCGCTGGGTGATGTTCAGCTTCTTCGGCGGCGGCCACGGCGGCCATGCCGGCGGCGATGGCCTGAGCCACGGCAACGCGCCCATTTCCACGGCCACGATACCGCCGCTGGAGATCATCGAGGCCGCGTATCCGGTGCGCTTCACGCAGTGGTCGCTGCGGCCCGATTCGGGCGGGGCCGGCACGCACCGGGGCGGCCTGGGCGCGGTCTACGAGATCGAACTGCTGGAGCAGTCGGCGCAGGCTTTCATCTTCGGCGAGCGCGGCAAGTCCGCGCCCAAGGGCATCGCGGGCGGCGGCGACGGCGCGTTGAACCGGTTCAGCTATTGCGTGGACGGCCAGTGGCGGACCCCGCCCATGGTGTCGAAGATGATGGGGATACCGCTCTCGCGCGGGGACAGGGTCAGGCTGGAGACCCCGGGCGGGGGCGGCTATGGCGATCCCGCGCGGCGCAGCGGCGCCGCCGTGGAGCGCGACCGGGCCATGGGCTATGTGACGGAGGGTGGGCAGTGAGCGGGCAGCAGCGGGTCGTCGGCGTCGACGTGGGCGGAACATTCACCGACCTGTTCGTGCTGGACGAGGCGGACCAGTCGGTGGCGGTGGTCAAGGTCCCCTCCACGCGAGGCGAGGAAGCGGTCGGCTTCATGAACGGCATCGCGCGGCTGGACGATGCCGCCGGCGGCGCGGCCGGCATCGCCACCATCATCCATGGCACCACCGTGGGCACCAATGCGCTGCTCGAGCGCAAGGCCGCGCGCACGGGTTTGATCACCACGCGCGGCTTCGCCGACGTGCTCGAGATGCGGCGGCGCGACCGGCCGCATACCTGGGGGCTGCGCGGAGAATACCTGCCTCCCATCTCGCGCGACCTGCGCAAGGAAGTGGACGAGCGCGTGCTGGCCGACGGTTCCATCCACACCGCAGTGGACCTGGGCCAGGTCGAGGCCTGCGTGCGCGAACTGCTGGCGCAGGGTTGCGAGGCGGTCTGCGTCTTCTTCATCAACACCTATGCCAACCCGGCCAACGAGGCGGCGGCGGTGGCGCGCGTGCGCGAACTGTGGCCCAACGACTGCGTGACCTCGTCGGCCGAGGTCCTGCCCGAGATCCGCGAGTTCGAGCGTGTCTCCACGGCCAGCCTCAACGCGGCATTGCAACCCGTCGTGGGCGGCTACCTGCGGCGGCTGGAAGGCGACCTGCGCGAACGCGGCTTCGGCGGGCAACTGATGATCGTGCAAAGCAACGGCGGAGTGATGTCGCGGCAGACCGCCTGCGAGCTGCCCGTGCGCACGACGCTGTCGGGCCCCGCGGCGGGGGTCATCGCCTGCGCCGCGATCGCGCGCGCGGCCGGCCATCCTGACGTGATGACCGGGGACATGGGCGGAACCTCGTTCGACGTCTCGCTGGTGGTGGACGGGCGGGTGGCGCTGGCCGAGCAGACCAGCATCGCCTTCGGCATGGTCGTGCGCTCGCCCATGATACAGATCGAGACCATAGGCGCCGGCGGCGGGTCGATCGCCAAGGTGGATGCCGGCGGCATGCTGCAGGTGGGACCCGAGTCGGCGGGCAGCCGGCCCGGGCCGGCCTGCTACGGGCACGGCAATCCCTATCCCACGGTCACCGACGCCAACCTGCTGCTGGGCCGCATCGACGCCGCGCGGCCGCTGGGCGGAGGCCTCCTGGGCACGCTGGACGCGGAACTGGCGCGCGCCGCCATCCGCGCCCACGTCGCCGAGCCGCTGGGCCTGGACGTGCTGGAGGCGGCCGAGGCCATCCTGACCGTGGCCAATGCCAAGATGGCGGGCGCCTTGCGCCTGGTGTCCATCGAGAAGGGACACGACCCGCGCCGGTTCGCCTACATGCCCTTCGGCGGAGGAGGCGGGCTGCACGTGTGCGCGATGATGCGCGAGACGGGCGTGGAGACGGGCATCGTGCCGCGCTATCCCGGCGTGACCTCGGCGCTGGGCTGCGTGATGGCCGACCTGCGCCACGATGCGGTGCGGACCATCAACCGCGGCCTGCACGAGGTGGATTTCGAGACCCTGCGCGCGCTGGTCGGGGAGTTCCGCGAGCGCTGCGACGTGCACCTGGCCTCGGCCGGCGTGGCCATCGCCTCGGTGCGCGAGGAACTCTTCCTGGACATGCTCTACCAGGGCCAGACCCATACCGTGATGGTGCCGGTCCAGGCCGACCACCTGCACGCCGGGGCCGTGGCCGCCGCGTTCGAGGCCGCGTATCGCACCGAGTTCGGGCGGCTGTTGCCGGGCATTGCCGTGCGCATCATGAACCTGCGCTACGCGCGGATCGGCGTGCGGCCCAAATTCGACCTGCGCCTGCTGGCACCTCCGGCCGATGCGCGGCCCAGGCCGGCCGACACGCAACGCGTGCACGTGAACGGCGCGTGGATGGACGTGCCGCGCCATGCGCGCCTGGAGCTGCCCGTGGGCACGCGAGTCGAGGGGCCGGCCATCCTGGAGCAGCCCGATACCACCGTATGGCTGGAGCCGGGCTTCTCGGCCACGACGGACGACCACGGCAATCTGATCCTGAAACCGGTTTGATCCGGGCGGGATGGCCCGCCCGGCATGCGATGCAGTCCCGTAGACGATGAGGTAGGCGAAATGAGATCCCGCATCAAGCTTCGTGAGTACCTGGCCATCCTGTGCGCCGCGCTGGCGGCCGGCGTGCCGGCCGCGGTCCGTGCGCAGGACTATCCGTCGCGCCCGGTCATGATGGTCAACACCTGGGCGCCCGGCGGCCCGTCCGACGCCATCATCCGGCCGCTGCTGGAAAAGTTCTCGCAGAAGTTCGGCCAGCCCTTCGTGCTGGAGAACCGCAGCGGCGCCAACGGCAGCATAGGCACCAGCTACGTGGCGCGGTCCAGGAACGACGGCTATACGCTGCTGTTCGCCAACGTCGGGCCGATCGCCATCAGTCCCTGGCTGCCCGACAAGCCCAGCTACGATTCGATCAAGGACTTCCAGCCCATCGACCAGATCGTGTCGGGCTCCACGGTGCTGGTGGTGGCGCCATCGTTCCCGGCCTCGAACATGCGCGAATTCATCGACTACGCGAAGAAGCATCCCGGCAAGATCACCTACGGGTCGGTGGGCATAGGAAGCAGCACGCACGTGGCGGGCGCCACGCTGGCCAAGATGGCCGGCATCCAGATGGTCCACGCGCCTTACCGGGGGTCTTCGCAGATCCAGGTCGACATCATGTCCGGCCAGATCCAGTCCGCCTTCGTGAGCCTGGGTGGCGCGCTGGAACTGATCCGCGCGGGCAAGCTCAAGGCGATCGCGGTCAGCACCCAGTCGCGCTCGTCGGTGCTGCCCGACGTGCCGGCCGTGTCCGAGACCGTGCCGGGCTTCGACTTCAATGTCTGGTACGGGCTGATGGCGCCCGCAGGCACGCCCAGGGACGTGGTGCAGGCCCTGGCCGATGCGCTGAAGGAAGCGATGGCGATGCCCGACATCAGGAACCGGCTGCTGGCCAGCGGCCTGGACCCGCATCCGACCGGCCCGGCCGAGTTCGCCAGGAAGATCGAGCAGGACCTGGCGGCCTGGAAGCAGGCGGTCGCCAACGCCAACCTGACGCCGTAATCGAGGAAGCGAGATGACCTCCCACAGCTACGACATCCCGGCGATCGACGCCGTGGTCAATATCTGGACGCCCGAGCTGCTGGCGCAACGGCCCAAGCGCGATGCCTTCTACAGCGGCAAGATGAACGTCGATACGGCCATCATGCAAGGGTTGTCGCACGAGGACATGCTGCGCCGCATGGACGCCGCCGGCATCGAACAGGCCTTCCTGATCGCCGCCAAGGTAGGGCCCTGGCAGCATCGCGCCAGCTACCACGTGCCCTACGAGGCGGTGGCCGAGGCGGTCAATCGCCATCCCGACCGCTTCCACGGCCTGGCCGGACTCGACCCCACGGAAGGCATGCGAGGCGTGCGGGAGCTGGAGAAGGCCGTGCGGGAATACGGCTTCATCGGCGCGCATTTCTATCCCCATTGGTTCGAGCTCGCGCCCGATCACGCGAAGTGGTATCCCTTCTACGCCAAGTGCGCGGAACTGGACGTGCCGGTGCAGCTCCAGGTGGGGCAGTCCATGATCTACGACCCTTCGCACCGGCTGCGCAGCGTGGGCCGCCCCATCTGCCTGGACGCGGTGGCCTGCGATTTTCCGGAGCTCAAGATCATCGGGATACATGTGGGCATACCCTGGACCGAGGAGATGATCGCCATGGCGTGGAAGCATCCCAACGTCTACATCGGCACGGACGCCCACAGCCCCAGGTACTGGCCCGAGGCCTTCGTGAAGTACATCGACAGCTACGGCCAGGACAAGGTGATGTTCGGCACCGATTTTCCCATCCTGGATTTCAAGCGCGCGCGAGACGAGATCGAGGCCCTGGGCCTGCGGCCCGGCCCCCGGGAAAAGCTGTTGCGCGGCAACGTGCTGCGTGTCTACGGACTGGACCGATGAGCACGGGAATGCCGATGCGCGGCCCGAACATCGCGGACCAGCTGACCCTGCACGCGAGCCAGCGGCCCACCAAGCCCGCCATCATCCATCGCGACCGGGTCATCGACTATCGCCGGCTCGACCTGCTGGTGCGACAACGGGCTTCGCTGTTGCTGGAGATGGGCGTGCAGCCGGGTGACGTGGTGGGCGTGGCGCTGAAGGACACGCCCGAGCACCTGGTCATGCTCTACGCCGTGGCGCGCGCCGGGGCGGTGATCCTGCCGGTGGACTGCCGCTGGCAAGCCGGCGAGAAACTCAGGGTGGCGCGGCATTTCGGCGCGCGCTGCGTGCTGGTCGAGCCTGGAGACGACTTCGCGCCAGGCCTGTGCGTGGCGGCCGACGAGGCCTGGCTGGCCCGCGCGGAGCAGGTCGTGGTGCGCGACCGTTACGCCGAGGAGGACCGCGGCTTCTGCCTGTCGCTGTCGTCGGGGACCACGGGACGCCCCAAGGGGCCGCTGCTGTCGCATGCGCAGTTCATGAGCCGCTTCTTCACGCACTACGCCGACCTGGGGTTCGGCAGCCGCGAGACCTACATCAACGCCACGCCGCTGTACTTCGGCGGCGGGCGCGCGTTCTCGGTCTCGTCGCTGTACGTGGGGGCCACGACGGTGCTGTGCCCGCCGCCCTACAAGGTCGAGGAACTGGCCGCCGATGTGGCGCGCACGGGCGCCACGATCACCTTCCTGGTACCCACGCTGCTGCGGCGCGTGTTGCAGGCCGAGCCGCGCGACGTGGCGCCGCTGCGCGGCCTGCGCACGCTGATCTCGTCGGGCTCGCCGCTGACGGCCGAGGAGCGGCGCCGCATCCGCAACGAGGTCTGTCCAAATTTCATCGAGTACTACAGTTCCACCGAGGGCGGCGGCGTGACCGTGCTGTCCAACCAGGAACTGGAGGCGCAGCCCGCCTCCGTCGGCCGGCCGGTGTTCGGCGTGCGCTTGCAGGTCGTCGACGAACAGGACCACCCATTGCCGCCCGGCGAAGTCGGGCGTATCCGTTACGAGGGCGCCACGGTGGCGCAGGGCTTCCACCGCGACGAGGAGGCGAGCAGGGAGGCCTTCCGCGACGGCTTCTTCTACCCGGGCGATCTGGGCTACCTGAACGAAGAAGGCTACCTGTTCCTGTGCGGCCGGGCCAAGGACATGATCATCCGCGGCGGCGTGAACATCTATCCGCTGGAGATCGAGTCCATCCTCATGACGCACCCCGACGTGCAGGAAGCGGCGGTGGTGGGCCTGCCCTCGAAGGAGTTCGACGAAGACGTGGCCGCCTTCGTGATGATGCGTGGCGATCGCGACGCGGCGGCCCTGTCCGCCTGGTGCAGGGAACGGCTGGCGCCCTACAAGGTGCCGCGCCATTTCCGCTTCGTCGACGAGTTCGAGCGCAATTCGGCCGGCAAGATCATCAAGAAGCGCCTGATCGAGGGACCGACCCCGGATTAGCCGGTGGCTGCCCGTTTTCGCGCCATGGTCCGCAAACCCGCATGGTTGCTGGCGCCGGATGATTTGTCCGCAGCCTTTCCCCAGGGTTGTTCACAGCGGGTGGGGATAAGTCCGGCTGCCGGGTAGTATATGGGGTGAGCCGTTCCCGCCTTCCGGGAGATCCCGTGAACACCGACCCTTCCCCGACCGCCGCCCGGTTGCGCCAGGTATTGATGGATACCGGCGCCTACAGCCTGCACCAGTCGTTCGACTACGGAGGCCGGCTGGCCGGCAGCGTGGTGCATTGCAGCTTCGATGCCCATGAGTTGTCCTGCCCGGCGCTGCCCCACATGCTCCTGCTCGTCTCGCACGAGTACCGGCTGAGGTCGGCCAGATTCGACCTGGGCTGGGGCTACCGCGACCATTTCGTCAATTTCGCCAATCCGCTGCACCTGATTCCGCCCGGCACCGCTTTCCGCTGGGTCAAGGACGGGCCCGCCCGGGTGTCGCTGCTGACGTTCGACCAGCAGGCTGCGCTGGAGATGTTCGAGGAACTGGGGTGCGAGCGGCCGGTGGATGGCATGTGGTCGCTGGCCCAGCGCGGCTTCGTGAGTCCGCTGGTCTACACGGCCCTGGGAGCATTCGTCCGGGACCTGGGGGCCGGCCAGGTCTCGCGCCTGCTGTCCGACAGCTTCGGCGCGCTGGTGTTGAACGAACTGGGCAAGAAGTGGCGGGCGGAGCCGGCGGCCGCGACGGCGCCGCGCCTGAGTCCCCAGGCGTTGCGCAAGGTCACCCGCTACATGGACGAACACCTGGCCGAGGACATTTCCCTGGCCGAGCTGGCCGCCTTGTGTGGCTTGAGCCGATACCATTTCCTGCGCTGCTTCAAGGCCGCGCAGGGCGTGTCCCCATACCGCCACCTGACCGCGATGCGGGTGGAGCGGGCCCGCCACCTGCTGGCGACGACGGGCCAGCCCGTCTCGTACGTCGCCAGCGTCTGCGGCTTCGCGTCGGCGGGCGCGATGGGCCGGGCCTTGAAGAAGGCCCTGGGCAGTTCGGCCTCGGCCTACCGCGCCACGGCCGGCCACTACGACGCCTGAGCCCGAACGCCGGCCTCGACCTTGCGCGGGGCCGTCTCCTTCAGGAACAGCGACACGGCGAGGCCGATCGCGATGCCGCCCAGCGCCAGGTACAGCGTGTACTGGATGCCATGGTGCTGGGCGATGTAGCCGGCCACCACGGGCGCGACCCCGCCGCCGAAGATCTCGCCCAGGCCGCTGACCGTGCCGATGGCTGAGGCCACCATGCCGGGAGGCGCCGCCTCGGTGGCGATGGGCCCGGTCATCAGGGCCAGCAGTCCGAAGCAGAAGAACGACACCACCAGCAGCACCCCGAACAGCGCCCAGGGCGAGGCATCGGTGCGGATGAAGGCATACAGGGCCAGCGCGGCGCCGACGAAGGCCAGGAAGGCGGCGGCGCGGCGGCCGATGAAGTCCGAGATGCCGGGCACGCCGAATTCACCGAAGAACCCGCCGATGCCGATGGCCGAGACCACCAGTCCCATTTGCTGCGGTGTCAGCTTGAGGTAGTCGGTCAGGTAGTTGGGCACCATGGCGCCGACCACGAAGATGCCGGTCATCGCGCACAGGATGGAGGCGACCGCGAGCAGCAGGTTGCGCCGGCGCAGCAGTTCCTTCCAGGACAGCGTGGCCCCGGCAGCCGGCGCGGCGGGCAGCCCGCCCTGGACACCGGTGCCGGGTTCGCGGATGACCTTGTACATGAACCAGGCGAGGATCAGGCCAGGCACCGCCGACAGGAAGAACACATAGTGCCAGGAGGGCAGTACGTCCATCAGCTGGGTGGCGATGATGGGTGCGAGCCCCAGTCCGAACAGCGGAAAGGCGCTCTGCTGCAGTCCCTGGTTCAGGCCGCGGCGCCGCGGATGCGAGGCCTCGCCGGCCGCGGCCACGCTGGTGGGGCAGAAGGAGCCCTCGGCGACGCCCATGACCGTGCGGATCAGCATCAGGCTGATCAGGCCCGTGGCCAGCCCCGACAATCCGGACAGGCAGGAGAACGCGATGGCGGCGGGGATCAGGACCTTGCGTCGGCCGACGCGGTCCGAGACCCGGCCCATGGTGATGGAGAACACGCCCCAGGCCAGGCCCAGCACCCCGATGAGCAGGCCGAGGTCCTGGTAGGACAGATCCAGGTCCTTCATCATGAAAGGGAACATGGGGGCGAGCAGCCAGCGGTCCAGGCCCATCAGGCCGAAGCCCAGGGCGAGGATGGTGACGGCCTTCCATTCGTAGGCGGTATCGTGCACGAGCGGCGGGGTCATGGTCATGCTCCGCCCAGCGCGTCCAGCACCTGGCGCGTGGAGACGACCTTGCCGAACACCCGGTCGATGGTGGCGAGCGTGGCGCGATGCGATGCGTCGTCGAATCCGCCGGTGGCGTCGTCCACGAAAAAGACCCGCAGGTCGCGCATGAAGGCGCTGCGCGCGGTCGACTCGCAGCAGACGCTGGTGACCGTACCCGTGATGATCACGCTGTCGGCGACGTTGCGGCCCCGGATGTTGCGGATGACGGTCTCGAGGCGGGTGTTGTAGAACGCGTCGTAGCGATGCTTGGGTATGACGACTTCGCCGGGCAGGGGGGCCAGCTCGGCGATGATCTCGACCCCGGGCGTGCCCGCGCGCATGCCGGCCGTCTTCAAGTGCGGCAACTGGGTCGTCTCCAGCGGCGAGACGTCGAATCCGTCGTACAGCACGTGCTGGGTGTAGATGACCGGGACACCGGCCTCGCGCGCGCGGGCGACCAGCGCGGCCATGGCGGGGACGCGCTGGCGGGCGGCGGCGACCTCCATGGGCGCGTCCGGCAGGACGAAGTCGTTCTGCATGTCGACGACCAGCAGGACGGCCTTGGCGGGATCAAGGGAAAGGGAAGAGGGCATGCGAGAGGCCTCCGTGGGGTGGGTGGAAGGCCGAACATAGCGCCGCCGGCCGCGGGCCAAGCGCAGGAAATTGCGGTGGCAGCGCAAAAGTTGCGCAGCGGATGAGGAGCCTGCCCATTTTCGCGTCACCGCCCGCAGACCCGCATGGAATCTAGGCCGGGTGAAGTTGTGCCCGTGCTTTCCCCAGGGTTTTCCACATCGCCTGGGGATAAATCGCGCGGGCCCTAGCGGAGGCGGGCGGCTTCCCGTGGCGGACGGTCGGGCCAGGTGCCGTCGCGCGCCAGGCGGGCCGCGGTGGCGACGACCAGGTCCCGGATGCCGGCCACGGCGCTGTGCGATGCGCCGTGCGAGGTGGCCAGCACCACCTGCGCGGTGGTGCGCAGGTCGGAAACCGGCGTGGCCTGTACGCGCCCGGCCTGCCATTCCTCGATGAAGGACGAGACGATCATGACCGAGCTGCCGTTGCCGGCGGCGATCAACTGCACGGTCTGTGCCATGGAGTCCAGCTCGTGCTTGATCCTGAGCGCCAGGCCGCGCTGCTCGGCCTCGCGCGACAGCATCTGGCGCACGCGGTGGCGCAGCGTGGGCAGCACGAGGTCCATGCGGGCCAGTTCGGCGAAGGGGACCGCATGGGAGGGCGGGGAGCCGTCCGCGGGCGACACCAGGTACAAGGGTTCGTCGCGCAGGGTGTCGATGAGGTGGGGACTGCCGGTTTCCCCCACGGTGAACAGGATGGCCATCTCGAGCCGGTTCTGCTTCAACAGCGCCTCGAGTTCGTCGGTCATCGCCTCGACCACGTGCAGCGTGACCTCGGGATGGGCCTCTTCGACCGCCTGCAGCAGGGGCACCGTCATCATGCGGCTGATGCTGCTGGGAATGCCGATGCGCACGATGCCGCGCGGCGATTCCGCGTCCTGCCGCAAGTCGTGTTCGGCGGCCGCCACCATGTCCAGGATGCGCCGCGCATGGCCGAGCAGCTTGCGGCCGGACGGCGTGGGCTGCACGCCATGGGCATCGCGCACGAACAGGCGCGTGCCCAGGGAGTCCTCCAGCTTCTGGATCTGCGCGCTGAGCGCGCTTTGCACGACGTGAAGGCGTTCGGCCGCCTGCGAGAAGCTGCCGGTTTCCAATATCGTGACGAAATAACGCAGGCGTCGCAGGTCCATGTCGGGCGTGGCCCGGGGCCATCGCGGATCCAGATGGGGGCATCTGAAAAAACCGTTACCCGGGCTGGGGGAACGACTGCCATTATAGGTGGCTGTTCCATCCGTTCCGGTCCCATGTACGCCGCTCCTCCCGACCTGGCCACCGAGATCCACGCCGCGTTGCCGCCATCCCTGCACCTGGTGAGATCCATGTCGCCCTGGGTGAAGGCGCGGGGAGCCGGACCCCTGCATTCCTTCCTGGAAGGGCCGGCCTTCGACCGCGACGGTACGCTGTATTGCACCGACCTGGCCCATGGCAGGATCTTCCGCGTCGATCCGGCGGGACGGTTCGCGCTGGCATGCCGCTACGACGGCGAGCCCAACGGGCTCAAGCTGCATCGCGATGGTCGTCTCTACATCGCCGACCGGCGCCACGGCATCATGACCATGTTTCCCCGGGACAGCCGTCCGCGGGCCCTGCTCGCGCCGGACGAGGCCTGTGGGCTCCAGGGCGTCAACGACCTGCTGTTCGCCGCCAACGGCGACCTGTATTTCACCGACCAGGGCGACAGCGCGCTGAACCGGCCCACGGGCCGGCTGTGCCGGCTGCGGCGCGACGCCGGCCACGTCGAGACCCTGGTGGATGGCCTGGCAGGCCCGAACGGGCTAGCCTTCGCGCCGGGCGAACGCCTGCTTTACCTGGCCGTGACCCGCGACAACGCCATCTACAGCGTGCCGCTGGACGAGGCGGGGCGGGTCGGCAAGGTGGGGCGTTTCATCCAGCTGTCCGGCAGTCCCACCGGCCCGGACGGCCTGGCGACGGACGCCCAAGGCAATCTGGCCGTGGTCCACGCGGGGCTCGGATCGGTGTGGCTGTTCAGCGCCATGGGCGAGCCGCTGCTGCGCATCCGTTCGTGCGCGGGCCGCCGCACCACGAACGTCGCCTATGGCGGGCCCGACCGGCGCACGCTATACGTGACCGAAGCGGAGCAGGGCGTGATCCTGGCCGCCCGGCTGCCCGAACCCGGCCTGCCGCCATACGCACACACATGAAGAAAGACAACGAGGAGACCCGATGAAACACACCGCGCTTGCGCTGACCATCATGACCGGCGCGCTGGGCGCCGCGCACGCACAGGACTACCCGACCCGCCCGATACGCCTGATCGCGCCGTTCGCGGCGGGCAGCTCGGTGGACATCCTGGCACGTGCGCTGGCGCAGCCCTTGTCGCGGCAGCTGGGCCAACCGGTGGTGGTCGAGAACAAGGGCGGCGCGGGTGGCAACATAGGCGTGGACATGGTCGCCAAGGCGCCCAAGGACGGCTATACGATAGGGATAGGGACGACGGGGCCGATGACGGTGAACCCGGCGCTGTACGGGTCGAAGATGCCGTTCGACACCCGCAAGGACCTGGCCATGGTGGGCGTGATCGCCAGCAGTCCCAACGTGCTGCTGGTGCATCCCTCGGTGCCGGCGCGCAGCCTGCAGGAACTGGTCGCCTATGCCCGCGCGCACCCGGGCGGCCTGAATTTCGCGTCGTCGGGCGTGGGGAGCACCAACCACATGGCCGGAGAGCTGTTCAAATCGCTGGCGCAGGTCGAGATCGTGCACGTGCCCTACAAGGGGAACCAGGACGCGCTGACCGACCTGCTGGCCCAGCGCGTGCAGATCCTGTTCAGCGGCGTGCCGCCGGTGCTGTCGTTCATCAAGTCGGGCCAGTTGCGCGCGCTGGCGGTGGCGGGGCCCGAACCCTCGCCGGCGCTGCCGGGAGTACCCACCGTGGCGCAGGCCGGACTGCCGGGGGCCGAGGTCGTGGCCTGGTACGGCCTGATCGCGCCGGCGGGCACGCCGCGCCCGGTAATCGAGCGGCTGAACGCGGAACTGCGCAAGGCGCTGGCGCTGCCCGAGGTCCGGGCCCAGCTGGCGTCGGCGGGCGCCGACCCCTCCAATGACGGTCCCGAGGCCTTCTCCAGGCTGGTCGATACCGAATTGCAGAGATGGCAGCGCGTCATCACCCATGCCAACATCAGGATGGAATGATCATGCAGGCAACCGGCTTGATCGCGGTCTGGCTACACGTGCCGCCGCATCGCGAGGAAGAGTTCCATGCGTGGTACGAACTGGAGCACATACCCCAGGTGGTCGGGCTGGACGGGTTCGTCAGCGGGCGCCGCTACTATTGCGACGACGCGTTCCCCAAGTTCCTGGCGCTTTATGAGACGCGGGATGAAAGCGTGGAGGACAGTCCCGGTTTCCAGCACGTGGTGACGCATCCGACGCCGTGGTCGGGCCGGATATGGACTTTCTTCGGCAAGGACCGCATCCGGCAGAACCTGGCCCGCCTGGCGTCGGTGGCGCATGGCGGGCATCCGGATCCTGGCGCCGTGCTGCTGCGTGCCTTCCGTGCGCCGCGTCCCCTGGCCGAGGCCGACGGGCTGGAGCAGGGGCGGGCCAGCGCGGAGATTCCGGGCTGCACCGGATACCGGCTGTTTCGCCAGGTCCGCGACCCCGGGCGCTACCTGGAGATTTTCGATTTCGCCGCGCCGGAGCAGGCGGCGGAGCCGGCCCTGGCGGCCTTCTTCGACCGTCCCGCGCGGCGCCGCTTCGACGACGGCGCCCAGGACGTGGTACGGCACGTCTATGCGGCCACCGGGACGCCGCTGGTGAAGGGCAGGGGAATCAGGGGCGCAGGTAGCCCAGGATGACATCGACCATGTGGGCCAGCCGCTCGTCCAGCGCGGCGGGCGCCATCAGGTCGCGGCCGAAGATCTCCGACAGCGTGTACTGGTTGGACAGATAGAAATAGGCCACGCTGGCGATGGAGATATAGAGCTGCACCGGATCGACGCCGGCGCGGAACAGGCCTTGCGCCTGGCCGCGTTCCAGGATGTCGGCCAGCCACTGCACGAAGGGCGAGTGCATGTCCCGCACCTGGGACGAACGCTTCAGGTGCGTGGCCTGGTGCAGGTTCTCGTTGTTGAGCAGGCACAGGAACTCCGGGTTTTCCAGGTAGTAGTGCCAAGTGAATTCGACCAGCCTGCGCACCGCGTCGGGAGGGTTGAGCGCCTCCAGGTGCAATTCCCGTTCGGCCTGGCGGATCGCGGCATAGGCGCGTTCCATCACGGCCAGGAACAGGTCGTCCTTGTTGTTGAAGTAGTAGTAGATCAGCCGCTTGTCGACCTTGGCGCGTTCGGCGATGCGGTCCATGCGGGCCCCGCCCAGGCCCAGCGACGCGAACTCGGCGGTCGCGGCCTCCAGGATGATCTGGCGCGTGCGCTCGGCATCGCGGGTGCGGGGCGCATCCGCCGAGGCCTTGGCTGGGCGTGGTGACATGGCGGGCAAATCCTGAAAATGGGGCTGGACCGTAACACTACAACAGAAGCGGCCGCGGATCAGCCCAGGGTATCCTCGAACCAGTTCAGGATGCCGTCCAGTCCGCAGACGTTCAGCGCGCGGCTGGTCTGCTCGCGCACCACCGGCTTGGCGTGGTAGGCCACGCTCAGGCCGGCCAGTCCCAGCATCTTCAGGTCGTTGGCGCCGTCGCCCACGGCGATCGCGCGCGACAGCGGGGCGCCGTGGCGCTGGGCGAATTCGCGCAGGTGGCGGGCCTTGCCGTCGGCGTCCAGGATGGCGCCCTGCACCTTGCCGGTGAGCCGGCCGTTCTCCACTTCCAGCGTGTTGGCGTGCGCCTCGTTCAACTGCAGCCGCTGCTGCAGCCGGCTGGTGAACCAGGTGAAGCCTCCCGACACGAGCAGGGTCTTGATGCCCACCCGCTGCGCCGCCAGCAGCAGGCGCTCGGCGCCCGGGTTCAGCCGCAGCCGTTCCACATAGACCTGTTCCAGCGCCTCCAGCGGCAGTCCCTGGAGCAGCGCCACGCGGCGGGTCAGGCTTTCGCTGAAGTCGGCGATCTCGCCCCGCATGGCAGCCTCGGTGATGGCCGCCACCTGCGGCTTGAGGCCGGCCATGTCGGCGATCTCGTCGATGCACTCGATGTTGATCAGGGTCGAGTCCATGTCCATGGCCAGCACCTTCCAGTCGGCCAGCCGGGCGCCGGGCTCGACGTAGGCCCAGTCCACGCGGGCTTCCTGGCAGTAGGCGGCGACCTGGGCGCGCGCCGCGGGCGTGTCGTCGGCCTCGGTCAGGCGGACGGCGCCGGGAGCGAGCTCGACGATCCGCCGGGCGCGGGCCAGGGCCGAGACGTGTTCGATGGCCGTCTGGGCAAGGTCGGGGGCCTGGATAACGAGATGGGTCATGGGCAGGGGATGGGAAGGGGAAACGGGTTCAGACCAGCGAGCGCAGTACCGTGCGCACGGCGTCCACGCGTGCCTTCAGGTCGGCGCCCTTGATCTCGATGCGCAGCTTGTCCTGGCCCGACAGCCGCATGTGGCGGTTCTTCTGGACCAGGCCGATGACGCGCATCGGATCGATGGGAGGATTGGGCTCGAATTGCAGCACGGCGGCCGATTCGCTGGCGTCGATCTTGATCACGCCCACCGACTTGGCCGCCAGGCGCAGCCGGTGGATCTCGATCAGGGCGCGCGCCGCCTCGGGCAGCTTGCCGAAACGGTCGATCAGCTCTTCCTGGATCGTGTCGATGTCGGCGGCGTCCTCGCAGTTGGCCAGGCGCTTGTAGATCGCCAGGCGCGCGTGCACGTCGCCGCAATAGTCCTGCGGCAGCAGGGCGGGCACGTGCAGGTTGATCTCGGTAGTGGCCGACAGGGGGGCGTTCAGGTCGGGTTCGCGGCCGTTCTTCAGGGCGCGTACCGCCTCGTTCAGCATGTCGGTGTACATCTGGAAGCCGACTTCCTGGATGTTGCCCGATTGCGATTCGCCCAGCACCTCGCCCACGCCCCGTATCTCCAGGTCGTGCATGGCCAGGTAGAAGCCCGAGCCCAGTTCCTCCATGGCCTGGATGGCCTCCAGGCGCTTCCTGGCGTTGCTGGTGATGGCGTCCTCGCCGGGCGTCAGCAGGTAGGCGTAGGCCTGGTGATGGGAACGCCCCACGCGGCCGCGCAACTGGTGCAGCTGGGCCAGGCCGAAGCGGTCGGCGCGATGCAGCACGATGGTGTTGGCCGTGGGCACGTCGATGCCGGTCTCGATGATGGTGGTGCAAAGCAGCACGTTGTATTTCTGCTGGTAGAAGGCCTTCATGACCTGCTCCAGCTCGCGCTCGGGCATCTGCCCGTGCGCGACCGCGATGCGCGCCTCGGGCACCAGTTCCTCGAGCTTGGCGCGGCGGTTGTGGATGGTCTCGACCTCGTTGTGCAGGAAGTACACCTGTCCGCCGCGCTTGAGTTCGCGCAGCAGGGCTTCGCGTATGGTGCTGCCGTCCTCGCGCCGCACGAAGGTCTTGATCGCCAGCCGCTTCTGCGGCGCGGTGGCGATGACCGAGAAGTCGCGTATGCCTTCCAGCGACATGCCCAGCGTACGGGGAATGGGCGTGGCGGTCAGCGTCAGCACGTCGACCTCGGCGCGCAGCGCCTTGAGCGCTTCCTTCTGGCGCACGCCGAAGCGATGCTCCTCGTCGATGATGACCAGGCCGAGGTTCTTGAACCTGACCTTGTCCGAGAGCAGCTTGTGCGTGCCGATGACGATGTCGACCCGGCCGTCGTTGATCTGCTCGATGGAGGCGCTGATGTCCTTGGCCGACTTGAAGCGGGACAGCTCGACCACCCGGACCGGCCAGTCGGCGAAGCGGTCGGCGAAGTTCTGGGCGTGCTGCTCGGCCAGCAGGGTGGTCGGGCACAGCAGCGCGACCTGCTTGCTGTTGGCCACGGCGATGAAGGCGGCGCGCAGCGCCACCTCGGTCTTGCCGAAGCCCACGTCGCCGCACACCAGCCGGTCCATGGGCTTGCCCGAGGTCATGTCCTGGATCACGGCCTGGATGGCGGCGGCCTGGTCCGGCGTTTCCTCGAAGCCGAAGGATTCGGCGAAGGCCTCGTAGTCCGACATGGGCAGCTTGAACATATGGCCCTGGCGCAGCGCGCGGCGGGCATAGAGGTTCAGCAGCTCGGCGGCGGCGTCGCGGGCCTGGCCGGCGGCCTTGCGGCGGGCTTTTTCCCATTGGCCGGAGCCCAGCTGGTGCAGCGGCGCGGTCTCGGGATCGGCGCCGCTGTAGCGGGCGATGACGTGCAGCTGCGACACCGGCACGTACAGCGTGCTGCCGCCGGCGTACTCCAGGTGCAGGAATTCCATTTCCCCTTCGCCGATGTCCATGCTGACCAGGCCCTGGTAGCGGCCGATGCCGTGCTGGACGTGGACGACAGGGTCGCCCACCCGCAGCTCGGACAGGTCGCGCACCATCGATTCGACGTTGCTGGCGCGCTCCTGCCCGCGCTTGCCGCGGCGGACGGCGTGGCCCGGGAACAGGTCGCTCTCGGTCAGGAACAGCAGCTTGGGGTCGGCCAGGCCGAAGCCCGAGGACAGCGGCGCGATGCCGATGGCGAAGGACGATGCGCGGCCCAGGAAGTCCTGCACGGATTCGACCGGCTCGGGATCCAGCCCGAACTCGGCCAGCATCTGGGCGATGGTCTCGCGGCGGCCCGCGGACTCGGCGCACAGCAGCACCCGCTGGTCCTGCCGGGCCACCAGCGCGCGCAGGCGCGCCACCGGGTCCTCGGCCTTGCGTTGCACGGCGACCTCGGGCGGCGCGGTGAAGGCGGGGTGCGGGCGGTCGCCCGCCAGGGCCAGGCGGGCGAAGCGTTTCAGGTGGCCGAACAGGCCATCGGTATCCAGGAAGATCCGGGACGGGGGCAGGATGGGACGCTCGCGGTCGCTCTTGAGGAATTCATAGCGGCTGGAGGTGTCCTGCAGGAAGCGCCGGATGGTGTCCTCGGCGTCGCCCAGCGTGACCGCGATGGTCTGCTCGCCCAGGTAGTCGAACAGCGTCGCGGTCTCGTCGAAGAACAGCGGCAGGTAGTATTCGACGCCCGGGAAGGCGATGCCGTTGCCGATGTCCTTGTAGGGCGTGGCGCGCGACGGGTCGCCCTCGAATTCCTCGCGGAAGCGCGCGCGGAATTCGTTGCGCGCGGCCTCGTCCATCGGGAACTCGCGCCCCGGCAGCATCTGGATCTCCTTGACGGGATACAGGCTGCGCTGGGTGTCGATGTCGAAGCTGCGGATGGACTCGATGGTGTCGTCGAACAGGTCCAGCCGGTAGGGCAGGGCCGAGCCCATGGGGAAGAGATCGATCAGGCTGCCGCGGATGCAGAATTCGCCGGGCGCGGTCACCTGGGTGACGTGCGTGTAGTTGGCCAGCGTCAGCTGCGCCCGCAGCGCGGCTTCGTCCAGCCGGTCGCCCTGCTTGAACGAGAACGTGTAGGCCGCCAGGAACGCGGGCGGGGCCACCCGGTACAGCGCGGTCGTGACCGGTATCGTCAGGACGTCCACGTCCTGGCGCAGCAGGGCGTGCAAGGCCTTCAGGCGCTCGGAGATCAGGTCTTCGTGGGGCGAAAACGCGTCGTAGGGCAGGGTTTCCCAGTCGGGAAACTGGTGCACCCGCAGGCCGGGCGAGAACAGGCGGATTTCCTCGGCCAGGCGCTGGGCGTCGAGCGGGTCGGCCGTCAGCACCGCCAGCGGCTTGCCGGCGCGGCGTGCCAGGTCGGCCAGCAGCCAGGCATCGCCGGCTCCCGGCGGGCGGGGCTGGGCATAGCGTTCGCCGGGCCTGAGCGCGGCCACCACGGCTTGCGTCAACGCCGAGGGCAGGCAGGCGGCGGGCGTGCTGGCGGAAGGGGAAGACGTGGAGGCTGTACTGGCTGGGAGGGACATCGGTTTCGCGGAAAGAGCGTCGCCCAGGGGCCGGCGCGGGCGTGGCGGCAATTCCGTATTATAGAAGCCATGAGACCGATTTCCCGTTTGATCGCCATCGTGCCGGCCGGCGGCGTGGGGGCGCGCGCCGCCGATCCCGCGCCGGATCCGGCGGCCGCCGCGCCGGTGCGGCCCAAGCAATACCGGCTCCTGGGCGGCCGGCCCATGCTGCGCCATGCCGTCCAGGCACTGTTGCGCGACGACCGCATCGGGCAGGTGGTGGTGGCCGTCGGCCCGGACGACACCCTGGCGGGCGCCGCGCTGGAGGGATTGCCACGCGTGGCCTGCCTGCCGTGTGGCGGCGCCACCCGCGCCGAGACCGTCACCAATGCGCTGGCGCGCTGCGGGGCCGAGGCCGACGACTGGGTCCTGGTGCACGATGCCGCGCGTCCGGGCCTGCCGGCGGAGGTGTTGCGGGCGCTGATCGACGCCTGCCTGGACGACGAGGTCGGCGGGCTGGTGGCCATGCCGGTGGCCGATACCATCAAGACCCAGGGCGGCGGCGCCGTGCCCCGCGTGGCGGGCACCGTGCCGCGCGAAGGGCTGTGGCAGGCCCAGACGCCCCAGATGTTCCGAGCCGGCCTGTTGCGCCGCGCGCTGGCCCATGCCGCGGTGCGCGGGCTGGCCGTGACGGACGAGGCAAGCGCGGTCGAGGCGCTGGGGCTGGCACCCCGCCTGGTGGCGGGCACGCTGTCGAATTTCAAGGTGACCTGGCCCCAGGATTTCGCCTTGATGGAAAAACTGCTGGACGCATCATGAACAAAGACAAGGACATCGATCCCACCACCTATCCCTACCGCATCGGACAGGGCTACGACGTGCACGCCCTGGTCGAAGGGCGGCCGCTGATCATAGGCGGGGTCCGGATCGAGCATACGCATGGCCTCCTGGGCCATTCCGACGCCGACGTGCTGCTGCACGCGGTCACCGACGCCATCCTGGGCGCGGCTGGGCTGGGCGACATCGGCCGCCACTTTCCCGATACCGATCCCGCCTATGCCGGCGCCGACAGCCGGCTGCTGCTGCGCACCGCGATGCAGCGGGTGCGCGAGGCGGGCTGGCAGGTCATCAACGTCGACGCGACGGTCCACGCCCAGGCGCCCAAGATCGGCCCCCACGCGCCCGCCATGGCCGCCAACATCGCCCAGGACCTGGGCGTGCCCGCTGCCTGCGTCAACATCAAGGCCAAGACCAACGAGGCCCTGGGCTTCCTGGGGCGCAAGGAGGGCATCGCCGCGACCGTGGTCGCGATGCTGGCGCGCAAGCCCGATCCCTTCCTGTACAAGGATCTGTACGCGGGGGACTGACCCTGCCTGGATGGAGTTGCCGGACATGACCGAACCCCGAGTTTCCACCGAGGCCGTGCGCGCCTTCTGTCACGAGCTGCCCAAGGCCGAGCTGCACTGCCACCTGCTGGGCGCGCTGCGCCGTTCCACCTTCCACGAACTGGCGGGCGGCAAGGGCGGGCTGTCCAGCGAGCAGATCGACGGCCTGTATGCCCACGGCGAGAAGCGCCAGGGCGCGATCCCCGGCCTGCGCGCGCTGGAGGACTACGGCCTGCGCACGCTGGACGATTTCTACCGCGTGACCCGCGAATACCTGGAGGATGCCCGCGCGCACAACGTGCTGTACGCGGAGTTCTTCTGGAATCCCACGGGCTCGGTGCGCGGCTCGGGCCTTTCCTATGCCGCCATCCAGGACGCGATGGTGCGCGCCATCCACGACGCCGAGCGCGACCTGGGCATCGTCGGGCGCCTGGTGCCGGCCATCGACCGCGAGGCACCGCCCGCCGCCGCGGTGGAAATGGTCGAATGGATGGTGGCGGCCCGGCGCGACGAGGTGCCGGGCATAGGCATCGACTACCGCGAGGCGCTCGGCCCGCCGGAGTGGTTCGAACAGGCTTACGCCGACGCTCGCCGCGCGGGCCTCAAGACCACCGCCCACGCCGGCGAGTACGGCCTGCCGTGGACCAACGTGCAGACCGCGCTGGACGTGCTCAAGGTCGATCGCATCGACCACGGCTACACGGTCGTCGACCAGCCGGAACTGGCGCGACGCTGCGTCGAATCGGGCATCGTGTTCGCGGTCGTGCCCGCCAATTCGTACTACCTGCGCACGCTGCCGCCGGACCGGTGGGCGCTGGACCATCCCATTCGCAAGATGCGCGCGATGGGCCTGCGCATCCACCCCAACAGCGACGATCCCACCCTGCACAACATCACCCAGACCAAGGCCTGGACCATGATGGTCGAGGACTTCGAGTTCCCCGTCGCCGACCTGCGCGACTTCATGCTGAACGGCCTGGCCGGCGCCTGGGTGGACGCGGGCCAGCGCAAGGCCTGGAGCGCCGACTGGAACCGCCGCTTCGACCACTTGCACCGGCAGCTTTTCGGCACTCCGGCCAACCCCTCCCACTCTGCTTGCTGACGACCATGACCGCCACGCTTCGACGCGCATTTCTCGTTTCGGCCCTGGCGCTCGGATGCGCCGCCACCGCGCAGGCCCAGTCCGTCTGGCCCCATGCCAAGCCCATCCGCCTGATCGTGCCATTCACGGCCGGAGGCAGCACCGACGGCATCGCGCGCCTGGTGGCGCAGAAGCTGGGCGAGCGCCTGGGGCAGTCGGTCATCGTCGACAACGTCGGCGGCGGGGGAGGGACCATAGGCACCTATCGGGCCGCCCAGGCCGAACCGGACGGCTACACCCTGCTGCTGGGCGTGGACAGCCCGGCGGCCATCGCGCAGTACGTCAATCCCCAGTCGGTCAAGTACGACACCGCGCGCGACCTGGTCGCCATCGGGCTGATCGCGACCCAGCCCATGGTCGTCATGGGCCGTCCGGGCCTGCCGGCGGATTCCTTCGCCAAGGTGCTGGAGATGGCCAGGGCCCAGCCCGACACGCTGACCTACGCCACATCGGGCATAGGCACGGTGCTGCACCTTGCCATGGAGATCATCCAGCAGCAGGCCCAGGTGCGCCTGCGCCACGTGCCGTACCGCGGCGGGGCCCAGGCCACCACCGACCTGCTGGGCAACCAGGTCGACCTGGCCATCCTGGCCTCGGGCTCGGCGGTGCCGCTGGTGGCTGCGAAGAAGGTGAAGGGCCTGGCCGTGACCACCGCTCAGCGCCTGCCCACGCTGCCCGACGTGCCTGCCATCGGCGAGCTGCCGGCCCTGAAGGGCATGGCGATGACGGCCTGGATCGGCCTGTTCGCGCCTGCGCGCACGCCGGCGAGCGTGGTGGCCAGGTTGAATTCGGAATTGAACCAGGTGCTGCAATTGCCCGAGGTCAAGACCAAGTTCGCCGAACAGTCCGTGGCGCCGGGAACCGGCAGCGCGGCGCAGTTCGGCGACTTCGTCAAGAAAGAGCAGGCGCGCTACCAGCGCATCGTCAAGGATGCGAACATCAAAGAGTGACGCGGTGCCGGGGCGCGCGCCCCGGCGTGCTACAGGGCAACGTGCACGTTCTTGACCTGGGTGTAGGACAATAGTTCCTCCAGGCCTTCTTCGCGCCCCAGCCCCGATTTCTTGTAGCCGCCGAAGTTGGCGCCCAGATAGTGGGCGCTGCTGGTGTTGATCCAGATGTAGCCCGCTTCGATGCGCTGCGCCAGGCGGTGCGCGCGAGCCAGGTCCCGGGTGTAGATCGATGCGCTCAAGCCGTAGTCGACGCTGTTGACGTCGGCGATGAGCTGGTCTTCGTCGCTCCATCTGATGACCGACAACACCGGCCCGAAGATTTCTTCGCGGAAGATCCGCATGGCCGGCGTGACGTCGGCGAAAACGGTTGGTTCGATGAACCAGCCCTTGGCCAGCGCCGGGTCGTCCGGCCGCTTGCCGCCGGCGACGAGGCGGGCATCTTCGGAAATGCCCAGCTGTATGTAGGACATGACTTTGTCGAACTGGGCCTCGGAAATCAGGCAGCCCATGGTGGTGGCGGGGTCGGTCGGCAGGCCGCAGCGATGCAGCTTGGGAAGCTGCGCGCAGAGGCGCTCGAGGACGGCGTCGTACAGGGAGTCGTGGACGAACAGCCGCGAGGTGGAGCCGCACGACTGGCCCGCCCAGGTGAAATTCATGCCGTTGATCGCGCCCTGCACGGCGGTTTCCAGATCGGCGTCGGGGCAGACGACCAGGGGGTTCTTGCCGCCGAGCTCGAGCGTGACCGGCATGATCTTGTCGGCGGCATTGCGCAGGATGGCGGCACCGGTGCCGGCCGAGCCGATCAGCGCAACCTTCCTGACCGTCGGATGAAGCACCAGGGCTTCGCCGCAGTCGCTGCCGCCGGTGACGATGTTCAAGGTCCCCGGCGGCAGGATGCCGTCGATGATCTCGGCAAAGCGCAGGGCCGATAGCGGCGCTTGATCCGGCGCTTTCATGATCACGCTGTTTCCCGCCGCCAGGACGGGCGCCATCTTGCCGGCAAGAAACATCAGGGGGTGGTTGTAGGCGACGATGCGCGCCACCACGCCCAGCGGTTCGCGCATGCTGTAGTTCAGTCCCCGATCCGCGGTCGGTATGGTCTCGCCCTTGAGCTCGTGGACCAGGCCGGCGTAATAGTCGATCTGCGCCGCGGCGTTCAGGGCGTCCGGCCGCATGCGCTGGATCGGGTTACCGCAATTGGCGGCATCGAGATGGGCGAGTTCGTCCGCGTGGTCGCGGACCCGCCGCGCGATTTCGCGCAGCCGCGCGCCGCGCTCGGCCGCCGGCAGCCGGGACCAGGCGAGGAAACCCTGGTGGGCGGCCTCGGCGGCGGCGGCGATGTCCTCGGCGTTGGCTTCCGGCGCCTGGGCCAGGATTTCTCCGGTCGCGGGATTGAACGTGGGACGATAACCGCCGGCCGGTTCGTGCCACTTGCCCCCATAGTAGAGCGCGAGCCGCTTGGGCAGGGGAGGGGCGGTAAGTGCTTGGGTCATCAGGAAATCCTCTCGCCCTTGACTGTGATGCGGCGCAGCTTGCGCAGTTCGCTGGCGTCGAAGTCGCCGCGGGCGTGCAGCATGCAGCGGTTGTCCCAGATCAGCAGGTCGCCCGGCGTCCAGGTATGTTCGTAGATGAATTCGGGTTGTTCCTGGTGGTCGAACAGCGACTCGAGCAGCGCGTCGCTTTCCTCCCGGGGCATGCCGACGATGTATTCGGTCATGAGGCGGTTGACGTAAAGCGCCTTCCGGCCCGTGACGGGGTGCGTGCACACGACGGGCTGGGCATAGGAGCGGACCTGGTCCGACGCCCGCGAACTGCTCAGGCGCATTGCTGCCGTCGGCGCGCTGGTCCCCGGCTCGTAGCTGTTGACGGCCTTGAGCCCGGCCAGGTGCTGGCGGGTGGCGGCGGGAAGCGCATCGAACGCCTTGTACATGTTGGCGAACAGCGTGTTGCCGCCTGTTTTCGGGATGGACATGGCATACAGCATGGTCGCCATCGACGGCTTCTCGACGTAGCACATGTCGGAGTGGAAGAACATTTCGCCGTCGGGCAGGGCGCCGATGTACTGGCCGTCCTGTTTCTCGTTGGTGATGTACATGATGGCGGGATGGCCCTTGCTGATCGCGTATTCCCCCTGCGTCGTGGCCAGTTCGCCGAAGTTTTCGCCGAACCGGACCTGCTCGAGTTCGTCGAGCGATTGGTTGGGCAGGTAGAGCACCCCGTGGGCGTGCCAGGCCTCGAGCAGCCGCTTCAGCGTTGCGGCCGGCAGGGGGCGGGAGGCGTCGACGCCTTGGACCCGGGCGCCCAGCGCCGGCGAGAGCGGGTGTATCTCGGGACCGGCGGACGATGATGATGGGAGACGCTGTGTGGCGCTCATGTCTAAGCTCCTTTGGAATCGCGGCGGGGCCGCGGATGATCGCTGTGCATTGCCGTTACTCGGCGGAGATGTGGGCCGTCTTGATGACGTGCCGCCATTCGTCGAGCTCCGACGAGAGCAGCGTTGCAAGCTCGCTCGGCCCGCCAGGCGTCGGGATGATGCCCCGCGCGAGCAGTTCCTTCCTGATGTCGGGATCGTCGAGCAGTGCGAGCAGTTTCCGGCTGAGCCGGTCCACGGTTTTCTGGGGCGTCGCGCGGGGGACGAATACGCCGAGCCAGTCGTAATTGTTGAGGCCGGCGATGCCGCTTTCGCGGAAGGTGGGGACGTTGGGAGTCCACTGCGAACGTGTGTCTCCCGTCGTTGCGAGCATCTTGAGCTTGCCCGAGGCGGTCATCGACAGGACGGAATGCAGGGGGAACAGGGAGAACTGGACCTGGCCGCCGATCAGGTCGGTGACAGCGCCCGCGGAGCCTTTGTAAGGAATGTGCACGACGTCCATGTCGGTGATCTGCCGGAGCTGTTCGGTGCGCAAGTGATGGGGAGTGCCGGTCCCGGGAGTGCCGTAGTTGAGCTGGCCGGGTTTCTTCTTGGCGAGCGCGACGAAATCGCCGATCGTTTCCACCGGCAGGGCCGGGTTGACCACGGCCGCGACCAGCATCTTGCCGATGCGGACCACCGGCGCGAAATCGTGGACCGGATCCCAGGTCAGGTTGGTGTAGAGCGAGCTGATCATGGCCATCGTGTTCGGCACGAACAGGATGGTGTTGCCGTCTGGTGCCGCCTTGGCGACCGCGCCGATGCCTATCGTGCCGCTGGCGCCGGTGCGGTTCTCGACGACGACCGCCTGGCCGAGGGCTTGCGACAGCTTGGGCGCCATCAGCCGTGCGGCGATGTCGCTGCCCGTGCCCGGTGTGGTGGGCACGACGATGGTAAGGATTTTCGAGGGGGGTTCCTGGGCGTGCGAGGGAACCAGCGCCGATAGCAGCGCGGCATGCAGGATGAAACCAAGCAATTTCTTCACGTTTGTCTCCTTTCCGTGGTCGAGTCGGCGGGTGCTGCGCGAAGACCGGCCCGCCGGGGCCCCGTCTGCGCGGGTTCAGTGCAGGCAGTTGCCGCCATCGACGACCAGGGTCTGGCCGGTGATGAAGTCGCTGTCCGGTGAGGCGAAGAACACGACGGCGCCGGTCAGGTCCTGGGGGGCCTGGACCCGTTTCAGGGCGCGTACGGAGGCGGCGTCGTTGCGCATCTTGAGCGTGCCCGCGTCGGGACTTTCTTCCGAGAGCGTGCTGCCCGGAGCCACGCAGTTGACGCAGATGTTGTGGGCGCCGACTTCGTTGGCGAGCGTCTTGGTGAAACCCAGGACGCCGGCTTTCGATGCCACGTAGTGGATGCGGCCGGGCGAACCCTTGATGGCGGTGCTGGAGCTGATGTTGATGATCTTGCCGTAGCTCCGTTCCCGCATGTGGGGGATGACCGCGAGACTGGCGAGCCAGGCGCCTTTCAGGTTGACGCTCATCATGCGGTCCCATTCTTCGATGCTGATCTGGTCGAAGGCCGCGCGCGACATCGGCACCGTGGCGAAGATGGCCGCGTTGTTGACCAGGATGTCGATCTTGCCGAAATGCTCGACCGCCGAGGCGGCCATGCGCTTCACGCTGTCCGGGTTGGAAACGTCGGTCTGGATCGCCAGGGCTCGGTGGCCGCCGGCGACCAATTCCTGAGCGACGGCCGAACCTGCCTCGCCATCCAGTTCGGCAACGACGATCGCCGCGCCCTCCTGCGCCAGGCGGTGGGCATAGGCCTTGCCGATGCCGTGTCCGCCGCCGGTGACGATGGCTACCCGTCCTTCCAATCTACTCATTTCGTCTCCTTTTTGTCCATATAACGGACTCAATATTTATCTTATGGACAATTATTGGAACTGTCAATTTCTGAGATAATTGTCCGTACAGAGGACAAAACAAGTATCCGCGAACGAGCGGGGGAACATCGAATAATGGGAATAAAAAGAAAACCGGCATCCACGAGCCAGAACGAAAGTGTCCGCGCGGTCAGCCGAGCGCTGGACATCCTGAAGGCCTTCACCGTGCAGGATCCGGAGCTGACGGCAACCGAATTGCTCGACCGGGTCGACCTGAGCCGGCCAACGCTTTACCGCCTGCTCTACACGCTCGAAGACAGCGGTTTTCTGGTCTCCTCGGGCGATCCGCAGAAGTTCAACCTGGGCCCCGCCGTTGCGCACTTGTCCCATGTCTGGACGGCGTCGCTGAATCTGGCCGAGTTGGCCGAGCCGGTACTGCGCAACGTCTGGAAGCTGACGGGCGAGACGGTGGCGTTATTCGTGCGGCAGGGCGACTACCGCCTGTGCATCGCCGAGTTTCCGAGTGCACACGCGCTGAGTTTCAAGCGCGGGATCGGACACCGGGAACGCCTGGTTTTCGGCGCGAGCGGCCATGCGATCCTGGCGCATATGGAGATGACGCCGCAGGAGCTGAAGGACTATCTGGCAGGGGTGGACGTGGACTTCGATGCCTATCGCGCGGAGCTGGAGTTCGTTCGCAGCCATGGTTATGCCGTCAGCAAGGAAGAACTGCTACGCGGCGCGGTGTCGATCGCCGCTCCCTTTTTCGATAAACCGGGCAAGGTCGCTGGGGCGATCGTGGTTTTCGGTCCCAGCGCCCGCCTGGGGAAAGAACAGGTCGATGAAATCGCTGCGCTGGTGTCGCAAGAGTCGCGTACGTTGACCCGGCTGTTGTGCGGCAGCGCGTGAGGCGAACACTGTTTGACACTCGTGAAAAAAACCATGTAGAATTTAATTCTTCGCTGCACAAACAGCAGGCGCGTAGCTCAGTTGGTTAGAGCACCACCTTGACATGGTGGGGGTCGTTGGTTCGAATCCAATCGCGCCTACCAGATTCCAGGGGCCCGGTACGAATTTTCGTGCCGGGCCTTTCTGTTTTGGGGTCAGGTGGATTCCAGGATCCGCATCTCGATGTGCAGCCCGGCGGCCGTCGCCATGTTCACCAGAGCATCGAGGCCAAACAGGTTGATCTTGCCACGCATCAGATCAGAGACCCGCGGCTGGGTTACACCGAAGAGCTTCGCGGCCTGCTGCTGGCTCATCTCGGTGCGGGCGATGTGGTTCTTCAGCGCTGTCATGAGGACCGAGCGCAACTTCATGTTCTCCGCTTCTTCCGGGGTGTCCTCGATCGCATCCCAGACGCTGGTAAAGCGTTGATTGCTCATAGCCTTAGTTCCTTCAACAAATCGCGGTAACGCTTGGACGCCAATTCCAAGTCCGCCTTGCTGGTTTTTTCTGTCTTCTTCTGGAAGCAGTGAAGGACATAAACGGCATCAGCGAACTTGGCAATGTATATGATCCGGAACGCTCCTGCTGCGTCACGAATCCGGATCTCCCTTACACCTTGGCCCACGGTGGGCATGGGTTTCCAGTCGTCCGGCTCCTGGCCATTCTGTACCTGATCAAGTTGATGGCCGGCCTCGCGTCTAGGTCCAAGCGGAAACGCGCGGAGGTCGTCAAGGGCACTGCCTCGGAACTCGACGGATTTGGGATTTACCATGCATGAATTATACAAAATTTTGTATTTTTGAATAGAGGCATTGACGTCGGAGATTCACGTCGATGATCGAGCGACGGGTCATAGCGGCCGCGCTATTGATGAAGATGAGCACGTTCAAAAATCGTGGAATTTACGCCACCTATCCGCTAGCATGGGACCGAAGCGGCCGCTCGCAGAAACCCGGCCGCGCCGCCTGGCCCAGCGTAGCCAGGAACATCCAAGGAGGAGTCCGTGATCGAATTCATGCTCAATGGCAAGCAGGTGTCGGCCGACGTCGCCGACGACAAGCCCCTGCTGTGGGTGCTGCGGGAAGATTTCCAGCTGACCGGTACCAAGTTTGGCTGCGGCATGGCGCAATGCGGCGCCTGTACCGTGCATTTCAACGGCCAGGCCACGCGTTCCTGCGTGCTGCCGGCGGCGGCCGTGAAGGGCGCGTCGGTCACCACGATCGAGGGGGTGATGGAGACCCGTGCCGGCCAGGCGCTGCGCCAGGCGTGGATCGCGCACCAGGTGCCCCAGTGCGGCTACTGCCAGTCGGGACAGATGATGACCGCCGCCGGCATGCTGGCGGGCGCGGACGGGCCGATGTCGCGCGAACAGGTGCTGGAAGGCATGGCGGGCAATCTGTGCCGCTGCGGCACCTACAACCAGATCGCCGACGCGGTGGTCAGCGTCGCCCAGAAACCCGCGGCATAGGAGGCGCCATGGAAACGAACAAGCTCACGCGCCGCGCCTTCATCGCCGGCTCGGGCGCCGCCGCGGTCGGTATCGTGCTGGGAGGCTGGGGCGCCGCGCGCGGCGGCCTGGCTGGCCTGCTGCCCGAGGCGGCAGCCGCCACCGCCCGTTTCAGCCCGGTGGCATGGGTCGCGCTGTCGCCGGACAATAGCGCCGTGGTCTATTCGCCCGCCTCGGAAATGGGGCAGGGCACGATGACGGCGATTCCGCTGATCCTGGCCGAGGAAATGGAGCTGGACTGGAGCACCGTCCGGGTCGAGCAGGCGCCCGCCGATCCCCGGCGGTTCGGCAATCCCGGTTTCGGCGGTGCGATGGTGACGGGCTCCTCGCGCACGGTGAAGGGCTATTACGAGGCGCTGCGCCTGGCCGGCCTGCAGGCCCGGCTGGTGCTGGCGCAGGCGGCCGCCGACAAATGGGGCGTGCCCGCCGCCGAGATCCGCGCCGAGCGCAGCACCCTGGTCCACGGCCCCAGCGGCCGCCGCATGACCTACGGCCAACTGGTCGAGGGGGCGCGCGCGCCGCAGACGCTGCCCAAGGTGGACAAGAGCATGCTCAAGCCCATGTCCGCCTTCACCCTGATAGGCAAGGAGCTGCCGCGGGTGGACGTGCCGGACAAGTCCGGCGGCGGTGCCCGCTTCGGCATCGACGTGCGCCTGCCCGGCATGCTGTGGGCCGCGGTGCTGCATACGCCGGTGCAGGGCGAGCAGCCGCTGGAGGTCAAGGATGCGGCTGCGCTGGCGGTGCCCGGGGTCCGGAAAGTGGTCCGCCTGCCGGGCGGGGTGGCGGTGGTGGCGGACTCGTTCGCCACGGCCCGGAAGGCGCGCGAGCTGCTGGAGGTGAAGTGGAGCGAGCAGGCCAAGGGCCGGTCCTACGATAGCGAGGCCGCGCTGGCGGAATTCGTCGCGCGCGCCGAACGCCTGGACGAAGCGGGCGCGGTCTGGCACAAGCACGGCGACGCGGCGGCGAAGATCGCCGGGGCGGCGCGTGTCTTCCGCGCCACCTATACGACCGACCATGTCGCCCACGTGACCTTGGAACCCATGAACTGCACGGCGCGCGCGCAAGGCGACGCCATCGAGATCTGGGTGCCGTCGCAGTCGCCGTCGGGTGTAATCGGCATCGTGGCCGCGGGCGCGGGCTACAAACCCGAGAACATCACGGTCCACATCACGCTGCTGGGCGGCGGCTACGGCCGGCGCGCCGAGGCCGACTACAGCCTGCATGCGGCGCTGCTGGCCAAGGCCATGCCCGGCGTGCCCATCCAGGTCATCTGGACCCGCGAGGACGATTTCCTGCGGGCCCGGCCGCGCCCGATGACGGCCCAGCACCTGGTGGCGGGCGTCGACGCGCAGGGGCGCATCATCGGCTGGCGCCATCGCCTGGTGTCCGAGAGCATCATGGCGCGGACGGCGGCCGCCGCCTACGAAAAGTCGGGTGGGCGGGATTCGCCCGTCATGGAAGGCGCCGACGGCGTCTACGGTATCGCCGATCAGTTGATCGAGCACGGCCGCGAACAGCGCGGCGTGGACGTCAGCTTCTGGCGGGCGGTGGGAGCCGGCTACACGAAGTTCTCCATGGAGTCCCTGATCGACGAGATCGCCACGGCCTCGGGCAAGGATCCGCTGCAGTACAGGCTGGACCTGACCGCCGGCCAGCCGCGCTCGCAGGCGGTGCTGCGCGAGGCCGCCACGATGGCCGGCTGGGGCCGCGATCGGGAGGCCGGCCGCGCGCTGGGCCTGGCTTTCTCGGATGCCTGGAACACCTTCATCGCGATGGTGGCCGAGGTGTCGCTGCAAGAAGGCCGCCCGGTGGTGCATCGCATCTGGGCCGCGGTCGATTGCGGCCATGCGATCAGTCCGGCCAACATCCGGGCCCAGGTCGAAGGCGCGGCGCTGTTCGGCCTGTCGGCGGCGCTGGGCGAGCGTCTGGTCTACAAGGGCGGACAGGTGCAGCAGCACAACCTCGATACCTACACGCTCCTGCGGGCCAACCAGGCGCCTGCGGTGCAGGTGAAGGTGATGCCGACCGACAATGCGCCGGGCGGCATGGGCGAGGTGGGCTTGCCGCCGGTGGCTCCGGCGGTGGCCAACGCGGTGGCCAGGCTGAGCGGCAAGCGGCTGCGCAGCCTGCCGTTCCCGACGCTGGCCTAGGCGAAGGGATTCCGGTCGGGCGGTATGCGCCGCCCGGCCGGGACTCAGCCTTCCATCGCCTTTTTCTTCCACAGCTCCCAGGGGCGGAACATCACGCCGGCCATCATGGTGTCGGCCTTCAAGGCTTCCTCTTCGTCCAGGTAGGTGATCTCGCCGCCCAGCCCGATGGCCTTCTGTTGCAGGGCCGCGTTGCTTTCGGTGTACATCGCGCGATAGACCGCGATGCGCACGTCGCTGCCGACGGTGACGAAGCCGTGGCCGCGCATCAGCGAGATGTTCTGCCGGCCCAGGGTCTTGGCCAGCTCCTTGCCGTGTTCGCGGTTACGCACCAGCAGGTCGGTCGCGCCGAAACAGCAGCGGATGTCGAACACCGGCGCGCCGCCCGACAGGAAGCCGGCCATGTGATAGATGGGCCGCAGCCGCACCGACGAACTGGCGAAGGGGATGACCGAAGGCGAATGGCTGTGGACCACCGCGTTCACGTCGGGCCGGGCGCGATAGATCTCGCCATGGATGTAGCGTTCGAGATAGGGCGTGCGTGTTTCGCCGGCCACGGGCTCGGATTCGGCGTTGAATTCCATGATGTCGGCGGCGGTGACCAGTTCCGGCGCGAGCGAGCGCGACAGCAGGAAATGGCCAGGCCGTTCGGGATGGCGGACGCTGACGTGGCCGAAGCCGTCCAGCACGTTGTACTTGGCCAGTACGCGGTTGGCGACGACGAGATCGTCGATCACTTGCTGCAGCGAGCCGGCGGTCGGGGTAGGGGTGGACATGGCGATACCTGACGAGAGACGTAAAAGAGAAGAGGGGCGGCGGCGCGGCTATTCCAGCTTGATGTTGGCCCGCCTGGCCAGTTGCCCGTACATGGACAGGTCCTTGTCCACCTGCCGGGCCATGCCGTCGGCGCCCAGGGCGTCGACTTCGTAGTAGCGCGACTGGAAGTCCTGGCGCAGCTTGGGGTCCTTGAGCGTGGCCATCACCGCCTGCTCGATGCGGCCGCGCACGTCGGCCGGCGTGGCCGCGGGCGCGAACAGTCCGAACCAGACGCTGATGTCCAGGTCCTTGAACTCCGGGGTTTCCGCGATGGCCGGCACGTCGGGCATGAACGACAGGCGCTTGGCCGAGGCGACGCCCAGCATGCGCAGCTTGCCGGTCTTGGCATGGGGCGCCATGTTGGGGATGGTGCTGAACAGGATGGGTACCTGGTTGCCCAGCGCGTCGCTGACGGCCGGGGCGCAGCCGTTGTAGGGCACGTGCACCATGTCGACCTTGGCGCCCTGGTTGAAGGCCTCGCCGGCGAAGTGCTGGGGTGAGCCGTTGCCGCAGGACGAGTAGTTGGCCTTGCCGGGGTTCGCGCGCAGGTGGCTGACGAGTTCCGCCACGGTGCGGGCGGGATAGCTGCTATTGACCCCGACCGCGACCGGTGAGGACACGAGCTGGGCGATGGGCCGCAGGTCCTTCCTGACGTCGTAGCCCTGGGTGAAGTTCAGCGCGGCGTTGATCGTGATGGTGCTGTTGGTCAGCAGCAGCGTGTAGCCGTCGGCGGCGGCGCGCGCGACGTAGTTGGCGCCGATGTTGCCCGAGGCGCCGGCGCGGTTGTCGACGATGACGCTTTGTCCGTTGAACTGGCCGGCGATGTGCGTGGCCAGCAGGCGGGCCACGGTGTCGGCGCCGCCTCCGGCCTGGAACGGCACGACGATGGTGATGGGACGGGACGGATAGGCGCCGGGCTGGGCGTGGGCCGACGCGGCCAGGGCCGCTGCCAGGGCGAAGGCCAGGAAGGCCCGGCGGGGGCGGGGCATGCGCGGGGTCATGGTGAGTCTCCTGTCTGCGCCGGCGCTGGCGTGCCGCCGGCAATGGTATGTGCAGCGGAGTGTATGGATCGATTTACGTCGAATCAATCTCGATTGCATAATCGATGTATTACCGATTCGACGGGTGTCCGAAGCTCCCCTCACCACCATGGATCCATCAGAGAACGGCGCGGCCGGACAGCCCTGGCAGGTCGGCGGTTTCGTCGATTCCAAGGAAGCGTGCCGCCTGCTGCAGGTCAAGGCCGCCACGCTGTACACCTATGTCAGCCGCGGCCTGCTGCATCCGGTCGCGCAGCCCGGCCGCAAGACCCGCCTTTACCTGCGCGACGAGGTCGAGGGGCTGCGCACGCGCAGCCAGGCAAGGATGGGCCACGGCGCGGTGGCGGCGACGGCGCTGCGCTGGGGGCAGCCGGTGATCGATACCGGCATCACCGAAATCACGCCGGCCGGGCCGCGCTACAGGGGGCGCCTGGCGGCCGAGCTGGTCGAATATCCCGGGGCGTTCGAGAACGTGGCCGAGCTGCTTTGGACGGGGGTGCTGCCCGAGGGGGCCAGTATCTGGCCGGCCCAGCCGCTGCCGGATGGAGCCCGCCGCGCGCTGGAGGCATTGGCGCCGCAGGCCGGCGAGACGCCGCGCATGGTCCGGGTGTTCCAGGCGGCGGCGCTGGCCCTGGGTGGCGGCTCGGTGGACGAGGAGGTGCGCGGCGGCGGGGTGGTCCCGGCGGCGCGGCAGCTCGTGCTGGCGTTCGCCGGCTGCTGCGGCCTGCTCTCGGACCCGCGCCGCTGCCGGACGCCGGCCGGGGCCAAGCCGCTGGCCCAGCACCTGGCCGAGGCGATGGGGAAGGAGCCTGCTGCGGATCTGCTGCGGGCGCTGAACGCGATGCTGATCCTGAGCGCGGATCACGAGCTATCGCCGCCTACGTTCAGCGCGCGCATCGCGGCCTCGGTCGGCGCGGAGCTCCACGCCTGCGTGGGGGCGGCGCTGGCGGCCCTGTCCGGCACGGGCCTGGCCGGCGGCTGCGACCGCATCGAGGACACGCTGGCGGGCGTGCGGACGCGCGGCCAGCTCGATGCCTGGGTGGCGCGAGTGGTGCGCGACCGCGCGCGCTCGTCGGCCTTCGGCATCGAATCCTATCCCCAGGGGGATCCGCGCGCGGCACTGCTGATCCGCATGGCGCGCGAACACCCGCGCCCCGGCCGCCGCGCCGCGACGCTGCTGCGCTTCCTGGACGAGGTCCACGCCAGGGTGGGCGTGCCGCCTCGGATCGAGCTCGGCCTGGTGGCGGCCTGCGCGGCCTGGGACTTGCCGCCCGGCGCCGCCAGCGCGCTGTGGGCCATGGGCCGGACCTCGGGCTGGATCGCCCATGTGCTGGAACAGCGCCTCAACGGCTTCTTCCTGCGTCCGCGCGGGCAGTTCCACGCTGGGCCGCAAGGGGGCGCTGTGCTAAAATCCCAGGCAACGTAGACCCTTGCTGCAACACGAACGGACAACGGCATGCGCATCGCTTCCATGCTCGATCGAACTACCTCGGGGAACATCGCCGGCTAGCCGCGTTGGTTTCCTGGATCGCATCGTCCGTTCCGCCGGGCCCCCTGGGCCCGGGATCCTGCAGAAAGCAAGAAACGCGGCCCGGTGCCGCGTTTTTTTTGTTTCAGGTTCGCCCAAGGGTTTTTCTTCATCTCTTACGAGGTCGCTTCAATGATCAAGGTAACGCTGCCCGATGGTTCCCAGCGTGAGTTCCCGGCCCCCGTCACGGTGGCGGACGTCGCCGCGTCCATCGGTGCCGGGCTGGCCAAGGCCGCCCTGGCCGGCCGGATCACCTACGAAGGCAGCGAGCCCACCCTGGTCGACACCAGCCACACGATAGACCGCGATGCCCGCCTGGCCATCGTCACGGGCAAGGACGCCGACGGGCTGGACCTGATCCGCCATTCGACGGCGCACCTGCTGGCCTACGCGGTCAAGTCGCTGTTCCCCGAGGCCCAGGTCACGATCGGCCCGGTCATCGACAACGGCTTCTACTACGATTTCTCGTACTCGCGGCCGTTCACGCCCGAGGACCTGGCCGCCATCGAGAACAAGATGCTGGAGCTGGCCAAGAAGGACGAGGTCGTCACCCGCGAGGAATGGAAACGCGACGACGCGGTGGCGTTCTTCAATTCGATAGGCGAGAAGTACAAGGCCGAGATCATCGCCTCCATCCCGGACAACCAGACGATCTCGCTGTACCGCGAGGGCGATTTCATCGACCTGTGCCGCGGCCCGCACGTGCCGTCCACCGGCAAGCTCAAGGTGTTCAAGCTGATGAAGGTGGCCGGCGCCTATTGGCGCGGCGACAGCAAGAACGAGATGCTCCAGCGCATCTACGGCACGGCCTGGGCGAAGAAGGAAGACCAGGACGCCTACCTGACGATGCTGGAAGAGGCCGAGAAGCGCGACCACCGCAAGCTGGGCCGCGAGCTGGACCTGTTCCACTTCCAGGACGAGGCGCCGGGCCTGGTGTTCTGGCACCCCAAGGGCTGGACGATCTGGCAGCAGGTCGAGCAATACGTGCGCGGCGTCTACCGCGACAGCGGCTACCAGGAGGTCAAGGCGCCGCAGATCCTGGACCGTTCGCTGTGGGAAAAGACGGGACACTGGGACAATTATCGCGACAACATGTTCACGACGGAGTCCGAGAACCGCTACTACGCGCTCAAGCCCATGAACTGCCCGGGCCACGTGCAGATCTTCCGCGCCAACCTGCATTCCTATCGCGACCTGCCGCTGCGCTACGGCGAATTCGGCCAGTGCCACCGCAACGAACCTTCGGGAGCGCTGCACGGGATGATGCGCGTGCGCGGCTTCACGCAGGATGACGGCCACATCTTCTGTACCGAGGACCAGATCCTGGACGAGTGCGTGGCCTTCACGGCGCAGCTGCAGCGCGTCTACCGCGACTTCGGCTTCACCGACATCCTGTACAAGATCGCCACGCGGCCGGAAAGCCGGATCGGGTCGGACGAGGTGTGGGACAAGGCCGAGCAGGCGCTGATCGAAAGCCTGCGCCGCTCCGGCTGCGAGTACGAGATCAGCCCGGGCGACGGCGCCTTCTACGGCCCGAAGATCGAATACACGCTGAAGGACGCCATCGGCCGCCACTGGCAGTGCGGCACGATCCAGGTGGACTTCTCCATGCCCGGCCGCCTGGGCGCCGAGTACGTGGACCAGCACGACCAGCGCGTGACGCCCGTCATGCTGCACCGGGCCATCCTGGGCTCGATGGAGCGCTTCATCGGCATGCTGATCGAGAATTTCGGCGGCGCCATGCCGCCCTGGCTGGCGCCGGTCCAGGCCGTCGTCTGCAATATTTCGGAATCCACGGCCGAATACGCCCAAAGTGTCGCGCAAACCCTGAAAAAACAAGGGTTTAGAGTGGAATCGGATTTGCGTGGTGAAAAGATCACCTATAAAATCCGTGAGCACAGCTTGCAAAAAATTCCCTATATCCTCGTGGTGGGGGAAAAAGAACGGCAAGCTGCATCGGTGGCCGTACGCGCCCGCGGCGGCATCGACCTGGGGGTTCTCCCGATCGATGTGTTCTCGTCGCGGCTCGCTGCCGACGTGGCCGAGCGCCGCAACCCGGAAGCCCCGGCCAATCCGTCCTGATCGCGTGGTTGGCCGTTCCGGGGGCCGGGCACGGCTCGTGCTGGCGGCGGGGCAACCCGCCGCACGCGGCCGTTTCAATCAAATTCAGGAGTTTTAGACATCGCTACCGACAAGCCGAATCGCATCAATGGTGAAATTACCGCACCTGAGGTGCGCCTGATTGGGGTCGACGGCGAACAGCTTGGCATCGTCAAGCTGGCCGAAGCAGTTAGGCTTTCCGAACAGAATGATGTTGACCTGGTAGAAATTGCCCCGAACGCGCAGCCCCCGGTCTGCCGCCTGATGGACTACGGCAAGTTCAAGTACCAGGAGCAAAAGCGGCAGCACGAAGCCAAGCTCAAGCAGAAGATCATCCAGGTCAAGGAAGTCAAGTTCCGTCCCGGCACCGACGAAGGCGATTACCAGGTCAAGCTGCGTAATCTGCGCCGGTTCCTGGAAGAGGGCGACAAGGCCAAGGTCACGCTGCGCTTCCGTGGCCGCGAGATGGCTCACCAGGAATTGGGGATGCGCGTGCTGGAGCGCGTGCGCGACGACCTGGTGGAGATCAGCGCCGTCGAGGCGATGCCCAAGCTGGAAGGCCGCCAGATGGTGATGGTGCTGGCCCCCAAGAAAAAGGCCCTGCCGGCGGGCAAGGGCGCAGCCGGCGAATAACGCGGTATAATCATTGGTTTTCCGGGATGGCCGTACCCTTCGTGGAGGCATCCCGGCGAATCCCGGTGCGAAATTCCTGGCACCGGGCAATCCGGCCTCCTAGCGACGCCTTCAAATCCGCCAGGCGGGGTAGAACCCGCGCCGGCGGTGCGCCGCAGGGACCCGGAGCAGGTAAAACAAGTGAATGCGGGTCGTCAAGTCCGGCAGGATATCGCCGGCACCCGTGAGCATGTAAACGTACAGGAAGCAGTCATGCCTAAGATGAAGACCAAGAAAAGCGCCGCCAAGCGCTTTAAGGTCCGCGGTAGCGGTTCCATCAAGCGGGGCCAGGCGTTCAAGCGCCACATCCTCACGAAGAAAACCACCAAGAACAAGCGTCAGTTGCGCGGTTCCACCGCGGTCCACGAGGCCGATGTGAAATCCGTGCGGGCAATGATGCCGTTTGCCTGATCCCAACCCGCTGATATTGGAGTTTTCAAATGCCTAGAGTCAAACGTGGGGTAACCGCCCGGGCCCGTCACAAGAAAGTCATCAGCGCCGCCAAGGGATACCGTGGCCGCCGCGGCAACGTCTTCCGCGTCGCCAAGCAGGCGGTCATGCGCGCCGGCCAGTACGCCTATCGCGACCGCCGCGCCAAGAAGCGCACCTTCCGCGCGCTGTGGATCACGCGTATCAATGCCGCCGTGCGCGAGCATGGCGTGTCGTACAGCGTGTTCATCGCCGGCCTGAAGAAGGCCGCGATCGACCTCGACCGCAAGGTGCTGGCCGACCTGGCTGTGCGCGACAAGGCTGGCTTTGCCGCGATCGTGCAGCAAGTCAAGAACGCCCTGGCCGCCTGAGCTCGCTAGCGACGTACGCGGGGCGTGGCCGGAACGCCGGCCATGTCCGGGCGCGCGTCGCGAGCCACGAGTGCAACACCCGAACGGGGCTTCTCTTGAAGCCCCGTTCGTGTTTGTGGCGACCCATTTTTTCCCTTATTGATACGAATCCGCCATGTCCCAGAATCTGGACGATCTGATACGCCAAGCCGGGGAGGCCTTCGCGGCCGCGTCCGACCCCAACGCGCTGGAGAACGAAAAGGCCCGGTTCCTGGGTAAGCAGGGCGCCTTGACGGCGCTGCTCAAGGGATTGGCCAGCCTGACGCCGGAACAGAAGCGCACCGAGGGGGCGCGCATCAACGAAGCCAAGGGCCGGATCGAGGGGCTGCTGAACGAGCGCCGGCAGGCCTTGGCCGATGCCAGGCTGAATGCGCGCCTGGCGGAGGAAACCATCGATGTCACGCTGCCCGGCCGCGGCCGGGGCCGGGGCGGCATCCACCCGGTGATCCGCACCTGGGAACGGATCGAGCAGATCTTCCGCTCCATCGGCTTCGACGTGGCCGACGGCCCGGAAATCGAGAACGATTGGACCAACTTCACGGCGCTGAACAATCCCGAGAACCACCCGGCCCGGTCGATGCAGGATACGTTCTACGTCGACATGAAGGACGACAAGGGCCTGCCGCTGCTGCTGCGCACGCACACCAGCCCGATGCAGGTGCGCTACGCGCGCGCCCACCAGCCGCCCATCAAGGTGATCGCCCCCGGGCGGACCTACCGCGTGGACAGCGACGCCACGCATTCGCCCATGTTCCACCAGGTGGAGGGCCTGTGGATAGACGAGAACATCTCGTTCGCCGACCTGAAGGGCGTCTACACCGATTTCCTGCGCGCCTTCTTCGAGACCGATGACCTGGTGCTGCGCTTCCGCCCGTCGTTCTTCCCGTTCACGGAACCGTCGGCCGAGATCGACATGATGTTCACTTCCGGCCCCAACAAGGGCCGCTGGCTGGAGATCTCCGGATCGGGCCAGGTGCATCCTGCCGTGGTGCGCAACTTCGGCCTGGATCCGGAACGCTACATCGGCTTTGCCTTCGGCTCCGGGCTGGAACGGCTGACGATGCTGCGCTACGGCGTGAACGACCTGCGCCAGTTCTTCGAAGGCGACCTGCGTTTCCTCAGACAATTCAATTAAGGGAGGTGCCCCCCTGCGCGCTGGCGCGCGCCCCTGGGAGGCGCGCGAAGCGCGCAGGGGGGAACTTACAGACATGCAATTTCCCGAATCCTGGTTGCGGGCCCTGACGAATCCCGCCATTTCGACCGACGAGCTGGCTCATCAATTGACCATGGCCGGTCTCGAGGTCGAGGAAGCCGAGCCGGTGGCGCCCGCCTTCAGCGGCGTGGTGGTGGCGCAGGTGCTGGCGCTCGAGCCGCATCCGAACGCCGACAAGCTGCGCGTGTGCAAGGTCGACGCGGGGCAGGGCGAGCCCTTGCAGATCGTGTGCGGCGCACCCAATGTGGCGGTCGGCATGAAGGTGCCGCTGGCCACCGTGGGCGCCCGTCTGCCCGGCGACATCAAGATAGGCGTGGCCAAGATGCGTGGCGTGGAGTCCTCGGGCATGCTGTGCTCGGCGCGCGAACTGGGCCTGTCGCAGGACCACGCGGGCCTGCTGGACCTGGGCGCGGATGCCACGGTCGGCATGTCCGTGCGCGAATGGCTGCAATTGGACGACACGGTCTTCACGCTCAAGCTCACTCCCAACAAGGCCGATTGCCTGTCGGTGCTGGGCGTGGCGCGCGAGGTCTCGGCCCTGACCGGCGCGCCGCTGGCCGCGCCGAAGCTGGATCCGGTGGCGGTCGCCATCGACGACCGCGTGCCGGTGACCGTGCATGCCCCGGATCTGTGCGGGCGCTACGTAGGGCGGGTCATCCGCGGCGTGGATGCGTCCGTTCCCACGCCGGAGTGGATCAAGCGGCGCCTCGAGCGCGCCGGCCAGCGCTCGATTTCCGCGCTGGTCGACATTTCCAACTATGTCATGCTGGAACTGGGCCGTCCCAGCCACGTGTTCGACCTGGCCAAGGTGCGCGGCGGCCTGCACGTGCGGTGGGGGCAGCCGGGCGAGCAGGTGCTGCTGCTGAATGGCCAGACCGTCGAGGTGGACGGGCAGGTCGGCGTGATCGCCGACGACAACGGCCCCGAGTGCCTGGCCGGGATCATGGGCGGCGAGGCCACCTCGGTGTCCACCCAGACCCGCGACATCTATCTCGAGGCCGCCTTCTGGTGGCCCGCCAGCATCGCCGGCCGCGCGCGCCGCTACAACTTCAGCACCGACGCCAGCCATCGCTTCGAGCGCGGCGTGGACTACGCCAACATTCCCGCCGACCTGGAATACCTGACCAGCCTGATCGTGCAGGTGTGCGGCGGCCAGGCCGGCCCGGTCGACGACCAGGTGGTCAACCTGCCCGAGCGCAAGCCCGTGCGCCTGCGCGTGGCGCGTTGCCACAAGGTCCTGGGCGTGGACGTGCCGGAAGACGAGATCGCCGGCATCTTCACCCGCCTGGGGCTGCCCTTCGTGCGCGAGCCCGGCGCCTTCGTCGTGACGCCGCCGTCGTTCCGCTTCGACATCGAGATCGAGGAAGACCTGATCGAGGAAGTCGCGCGCGTCCACGGCTTCGAGCGCATTCCCGACCTGCCGCCGCTGGCGCGGGCCGCGGTACGCGCCGTGCCGGAAGAGCGCCACACCTTCCACGCGCTGCGCCACACGATGGCCGACCTGGACTACCAGGAGGTGATCAACTTCAGCTTCGTGGAGGCCGATTGGGAGCGCGACTACGCGGGCAACACGGACCCCGTCCGCCTGCTCAATCCGATCGCGAGCCAGTTGTCGGTCATGCGCAGCAGCCTGATCGGCGGCCTGGTGGCCAACGCCCAATACAACGTGAACCGCAAGACCAGCCGTGTGCGGGTGTTCGAACTGGGCCGGGTCTTCTGGCGCGACGCGGCCGTGGCCGACGGTCCGCTGGCGGTGGCTGGCGTGAACCAGCCCATGCGCCTTGCCGGCCTGGCCTACGGGCCGGCGGTGGAAGAGCAGTGGGGGACGCAGACCAGGCAGGTCGATTTCTACGACGTGAAGGCCGACGTGGAGGCCCTGCTGGCCGGCGGTTCCACCCAGGCGCCGCGCTTCGTGCCCGATGCGCATCCGGCCCTGCATCCCGGCCGCAGCGCCCGTATCGTCATCGACGGCGAGACGGTGGGCTGGATAGGCGAGCTGCACCCGCGCTGGCTGCAACGCGCGGAACTGCCGCACGCCCCGGTGGTGTTCGAACTGGACGCCGACCGCATCGCCGTCCGTCCGCTGCCGTCGCTGCGAGAGATCTCGCGCCAGCCGGTGGTGACCCGCGATCTGGCGCTGTGGGTGGCCGAGGCGGTGACGGCACAGCAGATGCTGGATACGGTGCGCCATCTGGTGGCCAGGGAGCCCGAACTGGCGGTCGTCCAGGATGCACGGATTTTCGACGTTTGGCGGGATAAGTCCTTGTTAGAAAAGGAAAAAAGCCTTGCCTTCCGGTTCTGGCTACAGGATACTTCGGTAACCCTGGACGACGCCCGAGTCGAGGCGTGCCTGGCCCGTATCCGCGCCGCGCTCGAGTCCGAGCACGGTGCGCGGCTGAGGGTTTGATACCGCTTCCCATCCGTGTCTATGCATTCTCTCGTTTCCGATAGCTACGCTTCCCCGGACTCCCTCGACGCCGATCCCGAGTCCGACCTGCCGCAGGGCGGGCTCGATACGCGTACCCTGACCAAGGCCGAACTGGCCGACCTGCTGTTCGAGCGGGTCGGCCTGAACAAGCGTGAAGCCAAGGACATGGTCGAGACCTTCTTCGAGGAAATCCGCGACGCGCTCGAACGCGGCGACATGGTCAAGCTATCGGGTTTCGGCAACTTCCAGGTGCGCAACAAGCCGCAGCGGCCCGGACGCAATCCCAAGACGGGCGAGGAAATCCCCATCGCCGCCCGTCGCGTCGTCACCTTCCATGCGAGCCAGAAGCTCAAGAGCATGGTCGAACAGGTCGCGCTGCGCGAACAGAATCCGTCCTGAGAGGTCCTATGGCGCGCATCGAGCCACCCGTCGTTCTTCCGCCCATTCCCGCCAAGCGCTATTTCACGATAGGCGAGGTCAGCGAACTCTGTGGCGTCAAGCCTCACGTGCTGCGCTACTGGGAACAGGAATTCACCCAGCTCAAGCCCATCAAGCGACGGGGCAACCGCCGTTACTACCAGCACCACGAAGTGCTGCTGATCCGCCGCATCCGCGAACTGTTGTACGAGCAGGGCTTCACCATCAGCGGCGCCCGCAACCGCCTGGACGAGTCGCGCGGACACGTGGACGAGGCGCCCCAGGTGGCGCTGGTGTCCATCGAGGAGCCCGAGCTGCAGGCCATCCGGGCCGAGCTGGCCGACATCGCCAGCCTGTTGCAGTCCGCCCGCGAGACCAGCCTGGCGCGATAACGCGTTTCAGTCCATGTGGCCGTAGGTCAGCTTGCGCACCAGGTCGATGAGCTGGCTCTGGCGCGAGGTCTGGGTCCGGCGGAACAGCGACTTGAGCTGGGTCCTGGTCGTCTCCTGGGAGACGCCCAACTGCTGCGCGCACTCCTTGACGTGGTGTCCCTGCATCAACAACAGCAACAGCCGGTATTCCGCGGGCGGGATGCCGAACAGCGCATGCAGCAGGCGATGCGCGCTGATGGGGGTGGCATCGTGGGTATGGACCTTTACCAGTGCCAGGGGCTCGTACGTGGACAGCGGGAACGACATCGGTTCTGGCAGCGGCATGGCCACTACCGCGTAGCGGATCGGTGGCGTGCCGAACTCGACATGGGCGCCGGTGGCCAGCCGGGTCCGCCGGGTACAGGCAGCCACGAGCGCCTCGGCAAGCCGGGAACCCGCCCCGGCCCGCGATGGCTTCAGGCCCGAGGCGCCGAAAGGATTGCCGGGCAGGGAAAGCCAGGTCGCGCCGGCCCGGTTGGAAAGATACACGCGGCCCTGCGCGTCGGTGGCCAGCAGCGGGAAGCTGAAATCGTCGAGCAGTTGCTGCGCCAGCTCGGCCCGTTGCTGCAAGTTCAGGAATTCATGGCGCAACGTCGCGGCCTGTTGCAGGTGTGGAGCGAGCAGGCGCAGCAGCGGGGATTTGGACGGCTCATCGGTGTCGGGCTGCGACAAAGGGAATTGCAGTGAAAGGCAGCATTCGGCCACGCCGTTCTTCAGGATGGGAAGGGCATGCACGGAGCGCAGCCCATACGGCCGCATGAATTCCTGATAGAAGGGATCACGGTCGAGGGCGTGGCGGGTGAACCACTGCCAGTCGATGTACCAGTTGCCCAGTTGCAGCCGATGGCGCACGTTTTCCGCCGGGTCGTAGCGGCTGTAGCGATTGGTGTACTCGTCGAACGCCCGCTCGTCCCCGCCGCTGTGGTCGCCGACCGCGGCGGCCGGGGCGCGCCGGTCCAGGATGACCGTGCAGGCCGATTCGGCTCCCGTCAGGTCCCGGATACGCTTGAGCGCCGCATGCCATCCCTCTTGCCCAAGGACGCCGCCGTACAGGTCGTGGGCAATGCTAAGGGCCAGTTTTTCCATTCTCGTTCTTGCGACCGCTCCATCGTCCGCAAAGAATATTACGGCGGCGAACGGCGAGGCAAACAATGGCGCGGTCCGGCTTGGGCCGGTGTGTCTCCGGCGCGTCAGGCCTCCCACGCCGGACGCGGATCGGTCCGTATCGGGTAGCGTGCGATGGCCTGCGCGCACCGTTCGCGAGGGCATGAGCCGGCGTCGGCCAGCGCATGCAGCGCGGCCAGGACGATGTGGAAACGATCGACCTCGAAGAACTGGCGCAGGGCGCCGCGGGTATCGCTGCGGCCGAAGCCGTCCGTTCCGAGCACCGTCATGCGCGCGGGGCAATGGGGCGCGATCAGCGACGGCCAGGCGCGCACGTAGTCGCTCGCTGCCACCACGGGGGCGCTCCCCGCCAGGCAGTGTTCGACGTGGCTGCGGCGCGCGGGCTGCTCGGGATGCAGGCGGTTCCAGCGCTCGGCCGCGCGCGCGTCCCGTGCCAGTTCCGCGTAGCTGGTCGCGCTCCAGGTCTCGCTGGCGATGCCCCAGTCGCCGGCCAACAGCTCGCCGGCGGCGATGGCTTCGCGCAGGATGGCGCCCGACCCCAAGAGACGCACGGCGGGCTCGCCCCGGCCGTGCACGCCGTACCGATAAAGCCCCTTGATCACGCCCTCGCGGGCCTCGGCCGGCAGGCTGGGCTGGGGAGCGTTCTCGTTGCCCAGCGTCAGGTAGTAGAAGACGTCTTCCTGTGTTTCGAGCATGGCCCGCATGCCGTGGTCGATGATGACAGCGACTTCGGCGGCGGACGCGGGATCGTAGGCGCGGCAGTTGGGGACGGCGGCCGCCGCGACCAGGCTGGAGCCGTCCTGGTGCTGCAGCCCTTCGCCGCCCAGCGTGGTGCGGCCGGCCGTGGCGCCCAGCAGGAAGCCGCGGGCACGCTGGTCGGCGGCGGCCCAGATCAGGTCGCCCACGCGCTGGAAGCCGAACATCGAGTAGTAGATGTAGAAGGGCAGCATCGCCGTGCCGTGCACGGCATAGCTGGTGGCGGCCGCCGTCCAGGAACTGATCGCGCCGGCCTCGCTGATGCCTTCCTCCAGGATCTGGCCGTCCAGCGCCTCGCGATAGCTCAGTACCGAACCGATGTCCTCGGGTTCGTAGCGCTGGCCGACGCTGGAGTAGATGCCGATCTGCCGGAACAGCGCCGCCATGCCGAAGGTGCGCGCTTCGTCGGCGACGATGGGCACGACGCGCGGGCCCAGCCGGCTGTCCTTGAGCAGGCTGGACAACAGGCGCACGAATGCCATTGTGGTGGACATTTCCTTGCCGTCCGCCTGAAGGGCAAAACCGGCGTAGCGTTCCAGCGGGGGCACCGGCACCGGATCGGCCTGCGGCGATCGGGCCGGCACGGGGCCGCCGAGTTCGCCGCGCCGGGCATGCAGATAGCGGATCTCGGCGCTGTCTTCGCCGGGGTGCAGGAAGTCCAGCGATGCGGCCTGATCGTCGCTCAGTGGCAGCGAGAATCGGTCGCGGAAGGCGATCAGGGCGTCGCGGTCCAGCTTTTTTTGCTGGTGAGTGGTCATCTTGCCCTGGCCTGCCTCGCCCATGCCGTAGCCTTTCTTGGTCTGCGCCAGGATGACGGTGGGGCGCCCCGTGCTGCGCGCGGCCGCGTGATAGGCGGCATGGATCTTCACCAGATCGTGGCCACCGCGCCGCAGGCGGTCGATCTCCTCGTCCGTCAGGCCCTGCGCCAGCCGGGCCAGTTGCGGGTCCTGGCCGAAGAAATGGTCGCGGTTGAAGCGGCCGTCCTTGGCGGCGAAAGTCTGCAATTGCCCGTCCACCGTCTGCGAGAAGACCCGCCGCAGGGCGCCGCCGGTGTCGCGCGCGAACAGGCCATCCCAGTCCGACCCCCATAGCAGCTTGATCACGTTCCAGCCGGCGCCCGCGAACAGGGATTCCAGCTCGTCGACGATGCGGCCGTTGCCGCGCACCGGACCGTCCAGCCGCTGGAGATTGCAGTTCACCACCCAGACGAGATTGTCGAGCCCCTCGCGCGCCGCCAGCGTCAGCGCCGACATGCTCTCGGGCTCGTCCATCTCGCCGTCGCCGAAGATGCCCCAGACCTTCCGGCCGGCGGTGTCCAGCAGGCCGCGGTGAGCAAGGTAGCGCATGAAACGCGCCTGGTAGATGGCGTTGATGGGGCCGATGCCCATGGAGCCGGTGGGAAACTGCCAGAAATCGGGCATGAGCCAGGGGTGCGGGTAGCTGGACAGGCCGAGCGCCCCGTGCGCCCGCGCGGTGATCTCCTGCCGGTAGTGCGCCAGGTCGGCTTCCTGCAGCCGGCCTTCCAGGAAGGCCCGGGCATAGATGCCCGGCGCCGAATGGGGCTGGCAGAACACCAGGTCCGCCTGGCCGGCCGGGCCGCCGCGGAAGAAGTGGTTGAAGCCGACCTCGAACAGATCGGCGGCACTGGCATAGCTGGCGATATGCCCGCCCAGTTCGCCATGGGCGAGGTTGGCGCGGACCACCATGGCCAGCGCGTTCCAGCGCATCAGCGCGGCCAGCCGCTCTTCGGTGGCGAGATCGCCGGGGAAGGGGGGCTGTGCCTCGACGGGGATGGTGTTGACGTAAGGGGTATGGCGCGGCGGTCGCCACCCGACCGCCGAATCGCCAGCCGCCTGCGCCAGCATGTCGAGGATCTGCCGTACGCGTTCAGGTCCGTTCGTCTCCAGCAGCGACAGCAGGGCGTCCCGCCATTCGGCGGTCTCCATGGGGTCGGGGTCGGCTCGCGGGCCGTCCAGCCGCGCCAGGTGCCGGGATTCGTCGTACATGCCTGCCTCTCCTCGTCTTTTCATGAAAAATTCTACGCTTGAAGGTCCGGAATTTTTCCCCGAAAATTCTTTGAATAAGCGGGATAAGCGGCAGAAAATTCTTTCAAGGGGAAGAAATCAAGCATGATTGATCTCGATGACATCGACCGGCGCATCCTGGCCGAGCTCCAGGCCGATGCCAGCATCTCCAACGTGGAACTGGCGCGCCGGGTGCATCTGTCGCCATCCCCGTGCCTGACCCGGGTCAAGGCGCTGGAGGCCGCCGGCCTGATCCGCCAGTACGTCGCCTTGCTCGACCCGCAGCAACTGGGGCTGCACCTGAACGTGTTCATCTCGATCAGCCTGAAGCAGCAGAACCGCAAGGCGCTGCAGGTATTCGAGGATGCCATCTGCGCCCGCGAGGAAGTCATGGAGTGCTACCTGATGACGGGGGATGCCGACTACCTGCTGCGGGTGGCCGTGCCGGACATCCAGGCGCTCGAGAGCTTCATCCTGGAGCAGTTGTCGCCCATCGCCCAGGTCGAGAAGATCCGCTCCAGCTTCGCGCTCAAGCAGGTGCGCTACAAGACCGCGTTGCCGCTGCGGGCGGCGGGCGCGCGCTAGCGCCGCCTCCGGGCGCGGATGTCCCTAGTGGGCACTACAACGCCGTGGGCGACGGCCTGGCGGACGTGGCCCTGACAAAAGGAGGGTTATTGGTCGGACGAATCGCCCGGGAATTATTGATTGTTTTTGTAAAAGATAATGCAATGTCGGATGCCATGCAGGATCACGGCAGTTTCACGTTTTCCTGGGCGATTCCGTTCGCATTGACTGGAAACAAATCAGCAAAACAAAAAGCCCGGCAGCTTGTGGCCACCGGGCTTTTTTTCTTCGGTTCCGACAAATACAGGTCAAGAACTTGTATATGGTCGGGGCGGCGGGATTCGAACTCGCGACCCCTTGCACCCCATGCAAGTGCGCTACCAGGCTGCGCTACGCCCCGAAAGAAAAAAAGTATAGCAAATTTTCGAGGGTGTAGGAAAGGTGCGCCGCATTTTATTTTGCATAGGGTTGCGACGATCGAAAGGGATGAAACGTGGCGCGCAGTTTGCGGAACTCTGCCCATTGGTTCACAGCCTTAGGAGTGTATACCCCTAGGAGATGCGTCAAAAAAATATCGTGCGTGCGCAACAGAAAGCGAGTCGTCCGTGTGGATGCGCCGTATGATGTTTGCAAGGAGGTCGCCCAAGGAGCGTTTCGCAATAGATCGGACATGTCGAGGCAGGATCGGGAGTTGCTGGTTTCGATCGGCCCCGGGCATGGCAGGAAGTTCATCCGGCAGGAAAGAACCGGAAGCCGGCTCGACCGGCACTAACAACAACAGAGTCGTGTAGGCAGTTCTCATTCACTCGCTGTTGGAGGTTGTCCGTGCTGAACATCGTCGAAGGGTTCAAGTCTCAATACGCCAAGACGCAGGAAACCGAACTTTCTCTCGAGGAGTACCTGGACCTCGCCCGCCGGGATCCCATGGTCTACGCCAGTGCGGCCGAGCGCATGCTTGCCGCGATAGGCGAGCCCGAGCTGGTCGATACGCGCAACGATCCGCGGTTGTCGCGCCTGTTTTCCAATCGCATGATCCGGCGCTATCCCGCCTTCAAGGAATTCTTCGGGATGGAGGACGTGATCGACCAGATCGTGGCGTTCTTCAAGCACGCGGCCCAGGGGCTGGAAGAACGCAAGCAAATCCTCTATCTGCTGGGACCGGTCGGCGGCGGCAAGTCGTCTATCGCCGAGCGCCTGAAGGCGCTGATGGAAGCGCACCCCATCTACGCGCTCAAGGGCTCGCCCGTCAACGAGTCGCCGCTGGGCCTGTTCCACCCCGACCGCTTCGGCGACCAGCTCGAGAAGGAATACGGCATACCCCGCCGCTACCTGACCGGCATCATGTCGCCTTGGGCCATCAAGCGGCTGCGCGAATTCGACGGCGACATCTCGCAGTTCCGCGTGGTCCGGCTCCAGCCTTCGGTGCTGCGGCAACTCGCCATCGCCAAGACCGAGCCGGGCGACGAGAACAACCAGGACATCTCCTCGCTGGTCGGCAAGGTGGATATCCGCAAGCTGGACCGCTACTCGCAAGACGATCCCGATGCCTACAGCTATTCGGGAGGGCTGTGCCTGGCCAACCAGGGCATGCTCGAATTCGTTGAAATGTTCAAGGCACCCATCAAGATGCTGCATCCCTTGCTGACGGCGACCCAGGAAGGCAACTTCAAGGGCACCGAAGGGTTTTCGGCCATCCCGTTCAACGGGATCATCCTTGCGCATTCCAACGAGTCCGAATGGCAGACCTTCCGCAACAACAAGCACAACGAGGCGTTCCTGGACCGTATCTACATCGTCAAGGTGCCGTACTGCCTGCAGGTGTCGGAAGAGGTCAAGATCTACCGCAAGCTGCTGCAGAACAGTTCGCTGGCCGAGGCGCCATGCGCGCCGGGCACGCTGGACATGATGGCGCAGTTCTCGGTGCTGACCCGGCTGAAGGAACCCGAGAACTCCAGCATCTATTCGAAGCTGCGGGTCTATGACGGCGAGAGCCTGAAGGACGTCGATCCCAAGGCCAAGGTCCTGCAGGAATACAAGGACTACGCCGGCACCGACGAGGGCATGACGGGCGTCTCGACGCGCTTCGCCTACAAGATACTGTCCAGCGTCTTCAACTACGACCAGACCGAGATCGCCGCCAATCCGGTGCACCTGATGTACGTGCTGGAGCAGCGCATCGGCCGCGAGGACTATCCCGACGAGATCCGCCGGCGCTACCTGGAGCACATCAAGGGCTACCTGGCGCCGCGCTACGCGGAATTCATCGGCAAGGAAATCCAGACGGCGTACCTGGAGTCGTATTCGGAGTACGGACAGAACATCTTCGACCGCTACGTCACGTTCGCCGACTGCTGGATCCAGGACGAGGAGTTCCGCGACCCGGAAACGGGCGAGAGCTTCGACCGCGCGGCGCTCAACGCCGAACTCGAGAAGATCGAGAAACCGGCGGGCATCGCGAATCCCAAGGATTTCCGCAACGAGATCGTGAACTTCGTGCTGCGCGCCCGCGCCAACAACGGCGGCCGCAATCCCGCGTGGACCAGCTACGAGAAGCTGCGCGAGGTGATCGAGAAGAAGATGTTCTCCAACACCGAGGATCTGCTCCCGGTCATTTCGTTCAACGCCAAGGCCTCGGTCGAGGACAAGCGCAAGCACGAGAGCTTTGTCGAACGGATGGTCGAGAAAGGCTATACCGAAAAGCAAGTACGCTTGCTGTGCGAGTGGTACTTGCGGGTGAGGAAGTCTTCGTGAGCTAGGTGAATATGAATTCACTCATCGATCGGCGGCTCAACGGCCGTAACAAGAGCGCTGTCAACCGGGAGCGCTTCATCAGGCGGTACAAGGACCAGATACGCAAGGCAGTACGCGAACTGGTCCAGGAACGGTCCATCGAAGAGATGGACCAGGGCGGCGAAATCAACCTCCCGGCCAAGGACATCTCCGAACCCAGCTTCCGCTACGGCAGGGGCGGGGATCGCGAGATCGTCCATCCCGGCAACCGGGAGTTCGCCAAGGGCGACAAGATCGACCGGCCCCGGGGCGGCGACGATGGCGATCCTTCCGAGCCGGGCGAGGGCGACTCGGTGGATCCGTTCACGTTCAGCCTGTCGCGGGAGGAGTTCCTGAACCTCTTCTTCGAGGACATGGAGCTTCCCCACCTGGTCCGTACCCAGCTAGGCGAGATCAACCAGCAGAAGTGGCGGCGCGCGGGCTACACCACCACGGGGTCGCCCAGCACGCTGAGCGTGGGCCGCACGCTCAAGACCTCGCTGTCGCGGCGCATCGCGCTCAGCGGCGGGTCGCGGCTGGGGCTGCAGGAGGCGCAGCAGAAGCTGGAGGAGTCGGAAGAGGCGGGGGCCCCGGAAGACGAGCTCGATGCCCTGCGCGCCGAGATCGACGTGCACCGGTCCCGGCTGGCGCGCGTGCCGTTCCTCGATTCGCTGGACCTGCGCTACCGGCATCGCGTGGTCGAACCATCGCCGGTGGCGCGCGCGGTGATGTTCTGCCTGATGGACGTCTCGGGGTCCATGGACGAGAACAAGAAGGACCTCGCCAAGCGCTTCTTCACGCTGCTGTACCTGTTCCTGTCGCGCAAGTACGAACGCGTCGACCTGGTGTTCGTGCGCCACACGGACAACGCGGAAGAGGTGGACGAGCAGACCTTCTTCCACGATCCCAAGAGCGGGGGCACGGTGGTGCTCTCGGCCCTGGAGCTGATGCACGAGATCGTGACCGAGCGCTACTCGCCCGCCACCTGGAACGTCTACGCGGCGCAGGCCACCGACGGCGATTCCTTCGGCGCGGACGCGGCCAAGAGCGCCCGCTTCCTGTCCGAACACCTGCTGCCGCTCACGCGCTACTACGCCTATATCGAGATTCCCGACGTGGACGAGATGCGCAAGAGCAGCCTGTGGGCCGAGTACGAGCGCGAGACGGCGCCGCACTTCGCGATGCGGCGCATACGCGAGCGGCGCGAGATATTCGGCGTGCTGCACGACCTGTTCAGGAAGGAGACCGCATGAGCGCCGTCCATCCGCCGCGCGAAGCGCCGCCCGCCCGGGCGGTCCAGCCCATCTCGACCACCTCGGAATGGACCTTCGAGCTGATCCAGCGCTATGACGAAGCCATCGGCGAGGTGGCGCGGGAGTTCGGGCTGGACACCTATCCGAGCCAGATCGAGGTCATCACTTCCGAGCAGATGCTGGACGCGTACGCCTCGGTCGGCCTGCCTATCGGATATCCCCACTGGTCCTACGGCAAGGAGTTCATCCGCAACGAGCAGGCCTACCGGCGTGGCGTGCAGGGGCTGGCCTACGAGATCGTCATCAACTCGAACCCTTGCATCGCCTACCTGATGGAAGAGAATTCCATGGCCATGCAGGCGCTGGTGATCGCGCACGCCTGCTACGGCCACAATTCCTTCTTCAAGGGCAACTACCTGTTCCGGCAGTGGACCGAGGCCGACGGCGTGCTGGACTACCTGGTGTTCGCCCGCAAGTACGTCATGGACTGCGAGGAAAAATACGGCATCAGCGCCGTCGAGGCCACGCTGGACTCCTGCCACGCGCTGATGGCCCACGGCGTGGACCGCTACCGGCGGCCGCATCCCATTTCCTACCGGGAAGAGATGCAGCGCCAGGCCGAGCGCGAGGAGTATGCGCGCCAGCAGTACAACGACCTGTGGCGCACCGTGCCCACGCGCGACCACGTCGAGCGCGAGGGCAAGCCGGCGGTGTTCCCGCCGGAGCCGGAAGAGAACATCCTGTATTTCATCGAGAAATACTCGCCTTCGCTGGAGCCCTGGCAGAAGGAACTGGTGCGCATCGTCCGCAAGCTGTCCCAGTACTTCTATCCGCAGACCCAGACCAAGGTCATGAACGAGGGATGGGCGACCTTCTGGCACTACACGCTGCTGAACCGCATGCACGAGAAGGGGCTGGTCAACGACGGCTTCATGATCGAGTTCCTGCAAAGCCACACCAACGTGGTGGCGCAGCGCGGCTTCGACCAGCGCGGCTACGGCGGCATCAACCCGTATGCCCTGGGCTTCGCGATGATGCAGGACATCCGCCGCATTTGCGAGAATCCCACGCCCGAGGACAGGAAGTGGTTCCCCGACATCGCCGGGAGCGATTGGCTGAAGACGCTGGACTTCGCGATGCGCAACTTCAAGGACGAGTCTTTCATCGCGCAGTTCCTGTCGCCGCGCCTGATCCGCGAGTTCCGCTTCTTCGCCATCGCTGACCACGAGTCCAACCCCAAGCTGGAAGTCGAGGCCATCCACGATGACGACGGCTACCGGCGGGTGCGCCGGCTGCTGGCGGACCAGCACAACCGCGACATGCAGGTGCCGGACATCCAGGTGGTGCGCTACAACCGGGATTCCGACCGGTCCCTGGTCCTGCGCCACGTGACGATGCGGGGGAGGCCCTTGCAGGCCGAGGATGCCGACCAGGTGATGAAGCACCTGGCCCGGCTATGGGGATTCAAGGTCCGCCTGGAAGAGGTCGACGCGGAAGGCAGCGTAAAAACCTTCCGCGAGCGATCGGGGTAGAGGTCCCCCCCTACGCCCTTCGGGCGCCCCCCAGGGGGCGATGCGGGTGGACCGGCGGAGCCGGATCCACCGCATCCTGGGGTACCAACGGGCTGGCGGGGACTGGCGTTCTTGCCTCTTGTCAGCGCAAACGAGAACGGCCTCGCATCTGATGCAAGGCCGTTTTGTATTCGCTGTCGTCCCAGACCCAGGGCACAGCGGATCCGGCTTTGCCGGTCCGCCAGTGCCGCCCCCTGGGGGGCGCCCGAAGGGCGTAGGGGGGGGCTCTAGCTCTACGGTTTGAAGAAAGGGGTGGGCACCATCAAGTGGTTCTCTTGCGAGACCAGGTTGCCCATCTCCACGCTTTTCTTCAGGTAGACCTGCCAGTCCGGATCCTGTTGCAGCGCGGCGCGGCGCGCCATGCGGTCGGCGGCGTCGCGGTAGGCCCAGATGTGGGTGAAGCTGTTGACGTTGCCGGTCTCGGTCTGCAGGTACAGCACCGGGTCGCCCAGGTGCTTGCGCTGCGCCTCGAAGCCCAGTTCCTGGTAGAGCTCGAGCTGTTTCTTGATCGTGCCGGGCCGGCACGTGTAGGTGCGAACGTCGTACAGCATGGAAAGTCTCCCCGGGGAATGCCGGCGCGAGCGCAGGTGCGCTCCGGGCCGTGCGGTCAGAACGAATCGGTGGAAGTGAACAGGCCTACGCGCAGTCCCTCGGCGGTGTAGATTTCGCGGCCGTCCACGCTCATGGTGCCGTCGGCGATGCCCAGCACCAGCGTGCGATTGATGGTGCGCTTGATGTCGATGGTGTAGGTCACCTTCTTGGCGGTCGGCAGCACCTGCCCGACGAACTTCACTTCGCCCGAGCCCAGTGCGCGGCCCCGGCCGGGGTTGCCCTGCCAGCCCAGGAAGAAGCCCACCAGTTGCCACATGGCGTCCAGGCCCAGGCATCCCGGCATGACCGGGTCGCCCTCGAAATGGCAGGCGAAGAACCAGAGGTCGGGATGGATGTCCAGTTCGGCGATCACCTGGCCCTTGCCGTACTTGCCGCCCTGGTCCGAGATGTGCGTGATGCGGTCCATCATCAGCATGTTGGGGGCCGGCAGTTGCGCATTGCCTTTCCCGAACAATTCGCCGCGCGCGCAGCGCAGCAGGTCTTCACGGGAGAAGGCGTTCTGTTCAAGCATTAGGAAGTCCTCGTTGGAAACCGGGATTATATCGTCGGCCCGTTCAGCTCCGGCCGGGCGCGCCGCCCAGCAGCCGCTTGAGCCCCAGCCATTGCTGGGCCAGGAAGCCGCGGCCGTAGTCGCGGCCGCCGTGTTCGGGAAGCTGGTCGCTGATGCCGGTCGGCCCGTAGTTGCCGTCGAAGCGCGCGGTGCGCAGCAGGATGTCCCAGATCGGGAACAGGACGCCGAAGTTGTAGTTGGCCTCGGGCCGGCCGGGCAGGGACGGAGGTTCGATGGCGTGGTGGTGCCGGTGGAATTTCGGCCCCACTACCAGATATTGGCCGATGCGGCCGAAGCCGGTCCGCAGGTTGGCGTGCGAGAGGCTCTCGACCAGCCGGGTGATGATCACGACCATGACGAATTGTCCGGGCGGCACGCCCACCAGGTGCGAGACCAGCACGACCACCGCGTCGCGCAGCAGGTCGCTGAGCAGGTGGTTGCGATTGTCGGACCACATGGTCATCTGGCGCTGGCTGTGGTGGACGGCGTGCAGCGCCCACAACCACTGGAAGCGATGCTCGGCGCGGTGGAAGGCGTAGTCGACGAAATCGAAGATCAGCAGGTACAGGATCAGGCTGACCCAGGCGCGGTCGGTCACCCCGGGCCAGATCTCGTCGAGATGGAAGGGCGAGAATCCCAGCACGTGCAGCTGGCCGAACACGTGGTCGGCCAGCGGCTGGGTCGTGAAGAACAGCACCAGCCGGAACAGGCCCAGCGAGTGGATGGCGGTGTACAGGATGTCCAGCCGCACCGAGGTCCGGTCGACGATTTTTTCGACGGGACGCCAGCGTTGCAGGGGACCGAACACGGCCAGCATGATGATCAGTTGCACGACGCCGAGCAGCAGCCACATGGTGCCGTCGTAGGCGTCCTCGAGGATGCTGCCGAGACCGAGGTGAAAGAGCAGGGGCTGGACGAGCGTCTCGAACAGCCACTGCTGCATGCCGGAAAAAAGATCGCTAAGGAGTTCCATGGACGTGATGCGTGGCCAGCCAGGCCCGGTATTGCGGATGGTCGGCCAGCGTGGCGAAGCAGTAACCCTGCTGCCTGAGCCCGGTGATGAGCGGTTCCAGCACGGCCGGCGCCCAGGGCTCCTGACGGGACCAGATGCCCAGGTGCGCCATCAAGATATCGCCGGGACGGATGTTGCGCAAGGCGCGCGCCAGCAGCGCGGCGTTGGGGTATTTGTCGCTGGGCAGCTCGTCGCCCAGGAAGCCGGCGTCGGCCCAGCCCACGTGGCGATAGCCGCAGCGGTCTTCGGCGGCCCGGAGCAGGGCGGCCGAGGTCTTGCCGCCGGGGGCGCGGAACAGCGGCAGCATGGACTGTCCGGTCATTTCCTTGAACCGCGCGGCGCTGCGGTCCAGTTCGGCGCAATAGGCCTCGACGCTCATGGCCTGGACCCGTCCGGCCTGCGGGCCGAAGGTCGGCTTGACGCGAAAGCCGCCGCCCGGCAGGTTGGCGAGCCAGTACACATGGTCGTAGGTGTGCGAGCCGAAGACGTGTCCGCGCGCCGCCATGGCCTTCCACCAGGGCGCCCAGCGGTCGTCCAGGCTGGTGCCGCCGTCGCGGGTCTTTTCGTTGGCCAGGAAGAAGCTGGCCTTGACCTGCTGGCGGTCGAGCACCTCGGCCACCAGCGGGGCGACGCCCATGTGTCCGGTGTCGAAGGTCAGGTAGACCGGGCGGGCGCATTCCGCGGCCTGGGCGCCAGCGGCAGCCAGCAGCAGGGCGGCCGCGCCCGCGCGCGCCAGGCTACTGGCGCGGCGCATGGGACAGGGTCCAGACGCCATGGGGCGAGCGGCCCACCTTGGTCTGGTGCACGACCTTGCGGGTGGCCGTGTCGATGACGGTGAGCTTCTTGGCCCAACGCGAGGTGACCAGCAGGGTCTTGCCGTCGGCAAGCACTTCCATGCAGTCCGGGCCGCCGGGGGCGGGATAGGCGTCGACCACCGCCAGGGTCTGCAGGTCGATGCGGCTGATGGTATTGGCCACGCGGTTGCTGACGAACAGGTGCCGTCCGTCGCCCTGGGCCCGGAAGGCGTGCGCGCCGGCCGCCGTGGGGATGCGCTTGACGAGCTTGGCGGGCGAGGCCGCCAGGTCATAGACCTCGACGTAGCTGTCGCCCGTCAGGGCGACCAGCAGGTAGCGGTCGTCGCTGGTGATGTAGACGTCGGCGGGCGTCTTGCCCACAGGAATGGTCCACAGCGGCGTCTGCGTGGCCAGGTCGATGGCGATCAACTGGTCGCTGTCCTGCAGCGACACGTACAGGTTGCGGCTCTTGCTGTCTATCGTCAGGTGGCTGGGCGTACGGCCGGCGGGGATGCGCTTGACCAGCTTGGGGTCGGCCGATCCGGCCTGTCCGTTCCACTGGTAGATGTCGATGTGGTCGAGCCGGTTCGCCGCGGTCACGAACCACTTCATGTCGGGCGAGAAACGGAGCTGGTAGGGGTCGACGATGCCGGTCAGCGTGCGCTGCACGTTGCCGGTGGCGGGATCGAAGAAAGTGAGCGAGTCGCTGCCGGCATTGGCCACCAGCAGCGATTTCTCGTCAGGCGTCAGGTACAGGTGGTGGGGTTCCTTGCCGGTGGGAACGCGCCGCAACTCCGCGTAGGTCGAGGGATCGAGGATGCTGACCGAGGCATCCAGCGAGTTCAGGACGATCACGGGGGGAGGTGCCGCGGAGGCGGCAAACACCGCGCACAGGCCGAGGGCGCCGGCCAGGCGGGCAAAAAGCTGAGATTTCAATGTCGGATCCCGCAGGTTCTACAACGCCGCTGGGCGCCGATGCGGGCCCGCGGGCAGCCCGCGGCCGGGGGACGGCCGCCAGAGTTCGCATAGTCTAGGCGGCCGGGCTTGCCGTTGCTGTCGTTTTTGGGTGAATGTTGGTTTGCCGCGACATCCCCGGGACGCCGGCCGCCGGGCGTCAGGACAACGGGCACTGCCGGTGGTAGGCGTCGGGCTGCTTGTGGAAGGGAGTGGCCAGCGTCTTGAGGGTCATGCGTCCCTGTTCGTCCTTGACCGCCTGCAGCACGTGCATGTCCTGCAAGGGGAAGTGGTTGTTGTTGAAGCGGAACTCGCCTCGCACCGAAGGAAAATCGGCTTGCTTCAAGGCCGCCATGAAGGCGGGCTTGTCGCTTACCCGGCCCTGGACCCGGGCGATGGCAGCGTCCAGCAGCAGCGCCGCATCATAGCTCTGGGCCGCGTAGTTCGAGGGGATGCGCTTGTAGCGCTGCTCGAACGCCTGGACGAAACGGCGGCTCGAGACATTGTCGAAATCGGGCGCCCAGAAGCCGCCGCTGATCATGCCCTGCGCGGATTCGCCCAGCACCGGCAGCGAGATGGCGTCGATGGTGAAGGTCGACAGCAGCGGCGTCTTCTGCAGGCCGGACTGCGCATACTGCTTGGCGAAGCTGACGCCCAGGCCGCCGGGGAAGAACGCGAATACCGCATCGGGCTGGCGGGCGGCGGCCTGAGCCAGTTCGGTGGAGAAGTCGAGCTGCTGCAAGGAGGTATAGACCTCGTCGGCCAGCGGCGCCTTGTAGTAGCGCTTGAAGCCGGCCACCGTGTCCTTCCCGGCCTGGTAGTTGGGGGCCAGGACGACGACGCGTTTGTAGCCCTTGTCGGCAGCGTACTGGCCCACCGCTTCGGACGCCTGGTCGCCTTGCCAGGAGGTGATGAACTGGTAGGGCGAGCACCGCGGCCCGGCGATCTGCGAGGGGCCCGCGTTCGAGCCGATCACGAAGACCTCGCGGTCGGTCAGGTACTTGTGCACGGCCAGCATGACGTTCGAGAACGAGATGCCGGTGACGATGGACACCTTCTCGCGCTCCACCAGGCGCCGCGCGGCCTGGTTGGCCACGTCGGGCTTGAGCTGGGTGTCCTCGCGCAGGATCTCGACCGGATGGCCGCCCAGCTTGCCGCCGTTGCGTTCGACCAGCAGCATGAAGCCGTCGAGCTGGTCCTGCCCCACGGCGGCCTGCGGGCCGGTCAGTTCCCCCATGAAGCCGATCTTGATCGGCGCCTGGGCGTGGGCGGCGCCACAGGCCGTGATCAGGGCGGCCGCGGCCGCCACGCTGCGCAAGCGGTGGTGCATGATGTCTGTCTCCTGGTGGTGGGGCAGGGCGGGCCTGCCGGGGAAGGCGGCCGCGATACGTCGCCGCGGCCGGCAAAAAACGGGTCAGCGCGCCTGGGCGGCCGCGGCTTCGGCCTTGCGCAGGCGTTCGAGCGTATGGCGCATGCGCACCGGCCCGAGGTCCACGTTCAGCAGCACGGGCTTCATGTCCCAGAAATCGTTCTCGCCCAGGGCATCCTGCTGCGCGTCGATGATGGGCTTGTCCTGGTCCTCGAACGCGATGCGGCGCATTTCCGCCAGCCGGGCGTTGGTCTCGGGATCCAGCTCGGGGCCGGGCGGGCGAGCGGCGGCGAAGTGATAGTGCGTGGTGCGGGCGGTCTCCGGGGTCAGGATGTGGATGCCGTAGTACCAGGCGCCGCGTTCGCGCGACTCCCCCGGCGCGTGCACGCCGGTGTCCAGCAGGAAGCAGCCGGGCGGATCCCAGCGCATGTTGGTCCACATGTCCACCGGCTGGCCGTCGCGGCGGAACAGCATGTCGAAGACGCCGGGCACCGATACGTTGGGCATCCAGCGGTTGCATTGCAGGCGGTCGCCGTCCTGGACGACTTCCTGCTTGGCATGGACCTGCTCGGGGCTGCCCAGCAGGCCTTCGTGCAGGAAGCTGATGTGGCTCAGGTCGAGCAGGTTCTCGCCCATCAGTTCGTAGTTGGCGTTGATGTGCAGCCGGCCGCGGCTGGTGCGATAGCCCGAGCCTTCGTCCAGCATGCCGTAGTCGGGGATCAGCGCGGGGTCGGCGGCGGCCTCGCCCATCCAGATCCACAGCATGCCGTGGCGGTCGTGCACCGTGTAGGCCTGCACGCGGGCCGCGGCGGGGATCCTGCCGTCGCCGTGAGGATTCCTGACGCAGGCGCCGCTGCTGTCGAATTGCAGGCCGTGGTAGGCGCACTCGACCACGTCGTCACGGAGCCTACCCATGCTGAGCGGGATGAAGCGATGGGGGCAGCGGTCGCGCAGCGCCACCGGCGTGCCGTCCGGCCGGCGGTAGAACACGACCCGCTCGTCCAGCAGGGTGCGGGTGAACAGTTCACCGGCCTTGACCTCGTCGCTCCAACAGGCCACGTACCAGGCGTTCTTCACGAAGGACATGGGTGTCTCCTTTTGCGTTCGTCTTGAATGGCTTCGTGGGGAGATTTATACAAACAGAGTGATCGGTTTGTAAGTGGCGGAAAACCCTAGGCCTGCCTCGCGGCCGGCAGGGGAGGCTAAGATGCGGCCTTGGCCGTATCGAGGATGCCCGGGAGCGATGCCACCCAACCGCCCACAGACGATGTCCCCCACGCCCGAGACCGAACCGGCGCGCGCGCGCCCGCGGCGCACGCAGGCAAACCGCAGCCGCGACGCGCGCGAGCGCCTGCTGGCGGCGACGATAGAGGTGTTGATGCGCTCGGGCTACAACGGCCTGACCACCAAGGAAGTGGCGCGTTGCGCCGGCATGTCCAACGGCGCCCTGATGCACCACTACGCGACCAAGGCCGAACTGGTGGTGGCCGCGACGGCCGAGATCTACGAGGAATCCATACGCCGCGGCCAGCGCGAGGCCCATACGCCCGAGGCGATCGAGCGCCCCATCGAGGGCTTCATCAAGGACTGCTGGAGCGTCTACTTCGACTGGCCGTTCATCGCCGCGATCGAGGTCATCATGGTGGCGCGGACCGACCCGGACCTGATGAGCAAGATCCTGCCCGTGATGGAGCGCTACCGCTCCTCGACCAACACGCTTTGGCTGGAGGTGTTCCGGAAGGCGGGTTTTTCCGGCGAGCAGGCGCAACTGGCGCTGAACCTGTCCTTGAATCTGGTGCGCGGCATGGCCCTGAACAATCTCTGGCAACACGACGCGGCGCACTACGAACGCTACATCCAGGACTGGGTACGCATGGTCTACCAACAGTTTCCGCGGCATGCCGAAGGCGGTTGAAGCAGGCGAAGCGTTTGACGCCTAGGGTTGTCCCTAGGCCGCGACTGGGCTAAAATCGAAGGATTCCAATCTTTCTTGAGGCAAGTCGTGGATAACGACGGCAGTAGTTCCGCCGTTCCGGCAAACGCCGCTTAGCAGGTCCGCAGATTTGTCTGCCGCGTCCTGCCAAGCCAGGATGCGGTCGTCCCTTTGCCAGGGTTCCCATCTTTTTTCCTGCCTCCGGGCAGCTTCCCCGCGTATGCCGAGCGGCATGGTCCGTCTTCCTGTCTGCCAGGAGGTCAACATGCGTTTCGCCCATATCCTGAGCGCATGGGGCGGCAAGGCCGCGCGCGCCCCGCGCAAGCAGCTCCAGTCCTATCGCCTGACGGTGTTCAGCGCCAGCCCGCGGCTGGACAGGCTGCGCCAGCACCTGCACGCCGAATTGTCGGCCCGCGACCTGCGCATCTCGCAGATGCGCGTGGCCAGCGCCGCGTCCGGCGACGACATCCACCGGATGTCGGTCACGCTGCAATGCGCGCCGCACCTGCGCGGCGCGTTGAACTCGGTGGCCCTGGGCCTGGGACGCCATCCCGACATCCAGCGTGTGCATTACGAACAACTGCAATAAAAACGCCGGCGGGGCCGCGCTATCCTGCGAAGGCCGGACGCGCGGCACCGGCCCGTTCCGGTCGACGACAAGAACAACCCACGAGGTCCCATGAAGGCAATCGCCAACATCCAGACGCTGGATCTGCTCGACACGCTCGTCAGCCTGACGAGCGCGTTCATCCTGGGGGCCCTGGTCGGGCTGGAGCGACAGTACCGGCAGCGTACCGCCGGATTGCGGACCAACGTGCTGGTGGCTCTGGGCGCCGCCATCTTCGTCGACATGGCCATGCGCATCGCGGGCTCGGACGGCGCGGCGCGGGTGGCCTCGTACGTGGTCTCGGGCGTCGGGTTCCTGGGGGCCGGGGTCATCATGCGGGAAGAGGGCAACGTGCGCGGCCTGAACACCGCCGCCACGCTCTGGGGATCGGCCGCGATCGGCGCCTGCGCGGGTGCGGATCTCATCGCCGAGGCCGTGCTGGCCACGATCTTCGTGCTGGCCGCCAACACGCTGCTGCGGCCGGTGGTCAATACCTTCAATCGTCAGCCGGTGGACGTGCTGTCCTCCGAGGTGACGAGCATCATCCACGTGATCACCGGCACGGCCCATCGCAGCGCCGCGTTGACGGCGCTGGAGGCCGAACTGGAAGAGGCGAACTATCCGCTGGCCGACCTGGAGGTCGTGCCCTTCGGCGACGAGGAGATCGAGATCAAGGCCACGCTGATGGCCACCTCCATCCACGGCAGCGACCTGGACCGCGTCACCGAGAAGCTGGGCCGCAATCCCGCCATCGCCCAGGTTTTCTGGGCGCCCAGCATTTCCGACTGAGGCGGCTCAGCGGCCGCGTTTCAATTCCAGGCTGGTCACGAGCTCGGCGCGCGCGGCGGCATAGCGCATGGCGTCCAGGCGGTCGTGCATGCGCTCGCGCGCCGCGGCGCGCGCCTGCTCGGCCCGCGCATCGTCCAGCCCCGTGGTGCGCACGGCGGTGTCGGCCAGGACCGTGATGCCGCGAGGCATGACTTCGGCCAGGCCGCCCGACACGTAGACGTATTCATCGCCTTCGGCGCGCCGGATGGTGATCATTCCTTCCTTGAGCAGTGTCAGCAGGGGGATGTGGCCGGGCAGGATCCCCAGCGATCCGTCCTTGCCGGGAAGCTGCACGTAGTTGCCTTCGCCCGAGAAGACGGTGGCCTCCGCGTTGACGATGTCTATCTGCATGATGTCCTTTGGGCCAGGCGGGCGCCCGGTGCCCGCCTTTTGTGCCAAGTGTTTCCAAGCCTGTCGCCACGCGGTTCCGGCCGCGCTCCCGTCATGCTATCCCCAAGCTTGTCCACAGAAGTGGTGGCTAAGCCCACAAGCTGCGTTTCCCGTCTTGGCATCCTGTTTTTTATGTCTTAAGATATGTCGAAAGATATGTTTTTAGATATTCTATTCCGCCCGCAATGGGCTGGAGGCGGTCATGCAACGCAATGAGATTTCTCCTGGCGGACGCGGCATGGGCATGCGCATGGGGCGCAAGCTCGCCGCCGAAGACCTGCAGCTCATCCTGCTGGCGCTGCTGGAAGAGCAGCCCAGCCACGGCTACGAACTGATCAAGCAACTGGCCGAGCGCTCGTCGGGTTTCTACAACCCCAGTTCGGGCATGGTGTATCCGGCGTTGGCCTACCTCGAGGACGTGGGCCACGCGGTGGTCTCCGTGGAAGGCACGAAGAAGCGCTATCGCCTGACCGAGGAAGGCAGCGCCCATCTGGCGCGCCATCGCGGGCAGGCCGAGCGCATCCTGGCCGAGCTCGCCAAGGTGGGCGCCCGCATGGCGCAGGTGCGCCGCGTGTTCGAAGGCGAGGACGGCCTGGACACCATCGCGCCGGGCACGCCCGAGGACCTCATGCTGGCGCGCTACGGCCTGAAGCAGGCGCTGCTCCAGGCAGGCGCCTGTGAGGGCGGCGAGGCCATCCGCATCGCCGCCATCCTGAGACGCGCCACCGCCGAGATCCTGGGCAAGTAGGCGCTCCTCCAACCTCATTCTGGAAAGATCCATCATGGAAAAAACCGAACGCGCGGTGCGCCGCGTCCGTCACGAACTGAAGTTCCGCCTGCTGCGCGTGCGCGCGGTGCGCAAGGTCACGCCGCGCCTGTTGCGGGTGACGCTGGAGGGCGACGACCTGGCCGGCTTCTCCAGCGCCGCGCACGACGATCACGTCAAGCTGTTCTTTCCCGCGCCCGGCCAGCAGCGGCCGGTGGTGCCCACGCCGGGGCCCAACGGCATGGTGTTTCCCGAGGGCCAGCCCCGTCCGGCGGCGCGCGACTACACGCCGCGCCGCTACGACGCCCAGGCGGGCGAGCTCGACATCGAGTTCGCGCTGCATGGCGACGGCCCCGCCGCCGAATGGGCGGCACGCGCCGAAGCCGGGCAGTACCTGGGCGTGGGCGGTCCGCGCGGCTCCTTCGTGATGGAAGGGGAGTTCGACGGCTATCTGCTGGTGGGCGACGAAACCGCGCTGCCGGCCATCGCCCGCCGGCTGGAAGAACTGCCCGCGGGCGCGCGCGCCGTGGTCGTGGCCGAAGTGGCCGACGCAGCCGAGGAACAGTCGTTCGACACGCGGGCCGACGTGGACGTCCGCTGGGTCCATCGCGACGGCGTGGCGCCCGGCAGCCCCGAGCTGCTGGCGCAGGCCGTGGCGGGGCTGGGCAAGCCGCAGGGCGACTGGTACGCCTGGGTCGCGGCCGAGTCCGGCGTGGCCAAGCGGGTGCGCCAGGTCTTGGTCGAGAACTGGCAGCTACCCAAGGAATGGATCAAGGCGGCCGGCTACTGGAAGCTGGGCGCCGCGGCCACCCACGACAAGCACGAGGATTGAAGGCATGAGCGCACACCGTCCGGCGGCCGTCGTCGCCACGACCGTCAAGAGCCTGCCGTGCTGGCGCCTGGTTTCTCCCCATGGCGAGGCGCTGGTGGCGCGCCAGGGCGCGCAGGTCCTGTACTACGCGCCCACCGGACAGCCGCCGGTGGTATGGCTGAGCGACCAGGCCGAATTCCGGACCGGCTCGTCGCTGCGTGGCGGGATTCCCGTCTGCTGGCCGTGGTTCGGCCAGTTCGACCGCAATCCCGAGGCGGTCCGCGCGATGCTGGCGCCCGGCGCCGACGCGCCGGCGCATGGTTTCGTACGCGCGCTGGACTGGCAGGAAGACGGGGCGCGGGTCGATGGCGACGCCGCGTGCCTGCGGCTGCGGCTGGACCTGCCGGCCGGCCACGGCGGCTGGAACCACCCGGCCGCCGTGGCGCTGGATATCCGCCTGGGCGATGCGCTCACGCTGACCCTGTCCACCCGCAACCTGGGTCCGGACACCTTGGCCCTGAGCCAGGCGCTGCATACCTATTTCGCCGTGAGCGACGCACGCGACGTGGCGATCGAAGGGTTGGACGGCGCGGCCTACGTCGATACCTTGAGGGGCTGGAGCTCGCAGGTGCAGGAGGGGCCGCTGGCCATCCGGGGGGAAACCGACCGCATCTATAGCGGCCTGTCCGGACCGATACAGATCCGCGATCCGGGCTGGCGGCGCAGCATCCAGATCCACGCGGCGGGCTCGCGTTCGGCCGTGGTCTGGAACCCCTGGGTGGACAAATCGCTGCGCCTGTCGCAGTTCCGTCCCGATGCCTGGCGCGACATGTTGTGCATCGAGACGGCCCGGGTCTGGGACGACGTGCTGGAAATCGCGCCGGGCGCCACCGCGGACATGGGCGTGACGATGCGCGCGGTGGGCTGGGGCGCCTGAGCCGCTGGGCAGCCCCTAGTCGACCGTCGCGCCGGATTTCTTCACCACGGCTTCCCACTTGGGGATCTCGGCCCTGACCATGTCGACGAATTCGGCCGGCGTACTGGAGGTCGCTTCTATTCCCATGCCCGCCAGCCGGCGCCGCGCGGACTCGTCCGCCATGCCGCGGACCACGGCGCCATGCAACCGGTCCACTACCGCTGCCGGCGTGCCCCGGGGGGCCAGCAGCCCGAGCCAGTTCGAGACGTCGTAGCCGGGCAGGCCGGCTTCGGCGATCGCCGGCACGTCGGGCAGCGCGCTCATGCGCTTGAGGCTGGTGACGCCCAGCGCGCGTACCTTGCCGCTGCGTATGTGCTCGGCATACACCGCGTACGAATCGAAGGTCATGGACACCCGTCCCGCCAGCACGTCGTTCAGCAGCGGAGCGCTGCCCTTGTAGGGAACGTGCAGCAGCCGCACATCCGCCATCGATGCGAACAACGCGCCCGACAGGTGGCTGGAGCTGCCGTTGCCGGCCGAGCCGTAGGTCAGCGCGCCAGGCTGCGCCTTCGCCAGCGCGATCAGTTCTTCCACGGTCTTCGCCGGCACCGAGGGATGGACGACCAGCACGCGCGGCGTGGTGTGGGTCAGGCTGACGTATTCGAAATCCTTGATGGGGTCGTAGCGCAGCTTGGGGTACAGCGAGGGGTTGATGGCCTGCGTGCCCATGGTGGCGAAGAACAGCGTGTAGCCGTCCGGGGCCGCGTGGGCGACGGCCTCGGCAGCGGTCGTGCCGCCCGCGCCGCCGCGGTTTTCGATCACCACCTGCTGGCCCAGTTGCTCCGTCAGTTGCTGGGCCAGGCCGCGTGCCATGATGTCGGCGGCGCCTCCGGCGGGAAACGGAACGACGAGCCGCAGCGCGCGATCTGGAAACCCGGCCGCCCCCGCGCCGCCGGCCACGGCCAGCAGGAGCGCCGCCTGCGTCAGCGCCAGGCAGGCGCGTCGTCGATGAAAACCCATGGACATCTCCTCTGTTGTGGTTCTTTTCACGCCACACTTTAGAAGGAGGAGCCGGGCCCGCCTATCGCCGGGCCATCAAAGCTGTTATGTGTCTCGGGCACAGGCCCTAGGCCAGTTGGCGGTGCCGTCCGGCGTACAGGCCGAACACGGCCTGTACGCAGGCAAAGACCAGGCAGATCAGCAGCGCGACCGTCCATCCGCCCGTGAGGTCGTGTACCGCGCCGATGGCGGTGGGACCGCCCGCGGCCAGCAAATAGCCCACGGCCTGGGCCATGCCGGACAGCGCGGCCGCCTGCTGTGCGTTGCCGACACGCAGGCTGACGAATGCCAGCCCCAGGATGATGGACGCGCCGCCGCCGCAGCCATACAGGATGGCCCATGCCGCGGCCCACGATGGAGCGACCAGCAGGCCCAGCAGGGCCGCGATGGACAGTCCCGTGCAGCCGACCGCCAGCCAGCGCTGGTCGCGCACGCGGCGCACCAGCGCGAGCAGCGGCAGGCCGACGACGGCCGAGGCGATCTGCAACATGCCATGGACCGATCCGGTCGAGCCCGGCGGGTAGCCGGCGTCGTGCAGCATGGAGGGCAGCCAGCTGGAAACGATGTAATACACCAGCGAGTTCAGGCCGAGGAACAGCGTGATCTGCCACGCCAGCGCCGATTTCCACACCGGCCGGGGGCGGGCCTGGGTGGGACCGGCGGGCGCCGCGACCGGAGCCGGGGTGCGCAGTTGAGGCAGCCAGACGAGGGCGCTGGCGATGGCGATCACGATGGGGGCGAGCAGGGCCAGCGGCCACCCCGGGCCGGCGGACCAGAGCGCCAGCGGCACCGCGATCATCGAGGCGAGGCCCGAGGCCACGCCCATCGTCAGCGCATAGGCGGAGGTCAGGCTGGCGATGCGTCCGGGGAAATCGCGCTTGAGCAGGCTGGGCAGCAGCACGTTGCCGAAGGCGATGGCACCGCCGATCAGCAGGGTCCCGGCGAACAGGGCCCAGACCGCGCCGGAGGACCGCAGGCACAGGCCCGCCACCAGGGTCAGCAGCGCCGCCATCAGCGTGCGTTCCAGGCCGTACCGGCGGGCAGCCAGGGCCGCGATGGGCGATCCGGCGGCGAAGGCCAGCAGGGGCAGGGTGGTGAGCAGGCCCGCCTGGGCGGCGGTCAGGTCCAGGCTGGTCCGTATCATGTCCAGCACGGGCGCCACGCCGGTGACCGGCGCGCGCAGGTTGGAGGCGATCAGCAGGATGCCGGCGATGAGCCAGGCTTGGCGAGACACGGAATGCGAAGCGGAAAGCGGAGGCATGGGGCGGCAATCGGAAACGATACCCATGGACTGTAGGCATTTTGCGCCTGTCTGTCTTTGGATAAGATGACATTAAATTGCCAAAATCTGCCAAACGCTCGCCATGCCAGCATTCGAAGCCGCCTTCGCCGAGTTCGATCCGGACGCCACGGTCGCGCCCGTGGTGGCGGTGCACCTGACGGCGCAGCAGCGCCGCAGCGAACAGCCGGTGCACCGGCATCGCAAGGGCCAGTTGATCCTGGCGCTGCGGGGTTCGGTCACCTGCCATGTGCCCACCGGCCTGTGGATGGTGCCGCCGCAATGCGCGGTCTGGATTCCTCCCGGCATGGCGCACAGCAACAGGGTGTCGCAGCATGGCCAGGTCTGCCTGCTGTTCGTCGAGCCGGACACGGCCCCGTTGCCCGAAGTGTGCTGCACGCTGTCGATTTCGCCGCTGTTGCGCGAACTGATCCTGTACCTGGCGGCCGACTCCACCGACTATCCGCCCGACGGGCCGACCCACCGCCTGGTGGGCGTGCTGCTGGAACAACTGGGGCGCATGCCCACCGAGCAACTGCACCTGCCCGTGCCCGCGCACAGCCGCCTGCGCCGCATCGCCGACGCGCTGGCGTCCGACCCTGCGAACCGCAACACCGTGGCCGAGTGGGCGCAGCAGGTGGCGATGAGCGAGCGCAGCCTGGCCCGGTTGATCAAGGCGGAGACGGGCATGAGTTTCGGCCGCTGGCGCCAGCAACTGCACGTCATCGTCGCGCTGCAGCGCCTGTCCGCCGGCATGACCGTGCAGCGCGTGGCGATGGACCTGGGCTACGAGTCGGTCAGCGCCTTCATCACGATGTTCAGGAAGGCGATGGGCAAGCCGCCCGGCCGTTACCTGGCCGAACGCAACCGGGGCGAAGGGTAGGGCGGCGCGGTATCATCGCCGGCTGATCGATCGCAGGCCACGCCCTTGGACATCTCGCTGCTCTGGATTCCCGCCACGCTCATCGCCGCCGCCGCGCAAACGGCGCGCAACACCATGCAGCACCGGCTGACTGAAACGCTGGGCACGCTCGGGGCGGCGCAAGTCCGCTTCCTGTACGGCCTGCCGTTCGCCCTGGTGTTCCTGGCCGGGGTGCTGGCGGTGGGAGGCGACTCCCTGCCGCACCTGGACAGCCGTTTCCTGCTGTATTCTGCGGCCGCCGCCGCGGCGCAGATCCTGGCGACCGTGCTGATGCTGGCCACCATGCAACTGCGCAACTTCGCGCTCAGCACGGTCTATGTGAAGACCGAGCCGGTGCTGGTCGCCATCTTCGCCGTGGTGGTGCTGGGCGACCCGCTTTCGCTCATGGGCGCCTGCGCGGTCCTGGTGGCGACGGCGGGCGTGGTGGCCATGTCGTGGAAGCCTGGCGCGGGGGCGGGCAGCAACTGGCGGCCGGCGCTGCTGGGCATCGCTTCCGGGGCTTTCTTCGCCTTGTCGGCGGTGGCCTTTCGCGGCGCCATCGTGGCGCTGGACAGCGGTTCGTTCGCCACGCGCGCCAGCGTGACGCTGGTCGCGGGCCTGATCATGCAGACGGGCGCGCTGGTGCTCTGGCAGGCTGCGTTCCGCCGCGACGTGCTGCGCGGCGTGCTGGCGCAATGGCGCTCTTCGCTGCCGGCGGGTTTCATGGGCGCGTTCGCGTCCCAGTGCTGGTATATCGGCTTCGCGCTGACCTCGGCGGCCAACGTCCGCACGCTGGGCCTGGTGGAGGTGCTGTTCGCGCAGTTCGCTTCGCGGCGGATCTTCGCCCAGCACGCCAGCCGCCGCGAACGCGGCGGCATGGTACTGGTCGTGCTGGGGCTGCTGTTGCTGCTTTACGGTACGCGAGGCTCCTCCTAGCGGGAACAGCCCCGGGCGGCGGGACCCGTTCCGCATCCTGGCCTCAGGCCGCGGCGGCCAGCTCCTCGGCCAGCAGGCCGGCCTGTTCCAGCGCCTGGTTGACGGCCGCTTCGCGTGCCTCGCCGCCCAGCGCGACACCCTCGGCGCGCAGGACGCTCACGTCGGTCACGCCGAAAAAGCCGAGCACCGCCCGCAGGTAGGACTCCTGGTGATCCAGCAGGGTCTCGACCGGCGTGCCGGCATACTTGCCGCCGCGCGAAGAAACGATCACGACTTTCTTGTCGCCGGCCAGGCCCTCGGGACCGTTGGCGGTGTAGCGGAAGGTCTTGCCGGCCTGGGCGACACGGTCGATCCAGGCCTTCAACTGGGAAGGAATCGAGAAGTTGTACATCGGGGCGCCGATCACCACCACGTCGGCGGCCAGGAATTCGGCCAGCAGCTCGTCGGTATAGGCGACTTCCTTGCGGAACCCCTCGTCATCGGGGAACACGGCACCGGGCTGGGGGCGCAGCGATTGCAGCAGGGCCCCGTCCAGGTGCGCCGGCGGCTGGGCAACCAGATCGCGGTGCTTGACCGTCGATCGCGGTTCGCTGTGGCGCAGGGCCTCCACGACCGCGGCGGTCAGTTCGCGGGATACCGAGGCGGCGCCGGTGGAGCTCGAGTCGATGTGCAGGATATTCATGAAGATTCCTAGTTCGTCGAATTCTTAGGGTTAATGCGGATGACTTCCGCCACATTGACAAGATATAGCGACAATAATTCTTTTTAAACTGCCGCCACTGGGAATTACTTTTCTATATTTGGAATAATTCAGCGTCCGGGGGGACCATGCAGGACCTCAACGACATGTATCTGTTTGCCAAGGTGGTCGAACACGGCGGCTATACCGCGACCGCCCAGGCATTGGGCATCCCGGTCTCGCGCATCAGCCGGCGCATCGCCGCCCTGGAGGACGAACTGGGCGTGCGGCTGCTACATCGCACCACGCGCAAGATATCGGTGACCGAGATCGGGCAGACCTACTACCAGCACTGCGCGGCGCTGGCCGCCGAGGCCGCCGCCGCCCGCGAAGCGGTGGACAGGACGACGTCGCAGCCGCAAGGGCTGATCCGCTTCAGCTGCCCGGTCACGTTGTTGCATAGCGACATCGGTGCCATCGTCGCGCAGTACCTGGAGCGCTATCCGCAGGTGCGCGTGCAGATAGACGCCACCTCGCGCCGGGTGGACGTGGTGGAGGAGGGCTTCGATCTCGCATTGCGAGTGCGTACGCCGCCGCTGGAGGACTCCGAACTGGTCGTGCGTCCCCTGGCCACCAGCAGGCTGGTGCTGGTGGCCACGCCGGACTTCTTCGCGCGCCACGGCGAACCGCAGGATATCCGCGACCTCGAACGCCTGCCCACGCTCAGCATGATGCAGGCGGCCGAGCGGCATGTCTGGCGGTTCGTCGGCCCGGACGGCGCGGAAGTGTCCGTAGGGCACGTGCCGCGCCTGTCGGTCGACGACCTGAACACGCTGCGCAGCACGGCGCTGCAGGGACTGGGCATCGCCTGCCTGCCCTGGCCGATGGTGGCGGCCGACGTCGAGGCTGGCCTGCTGCGTGTCACGCTGGCCCGGTATTCTCCGCCGGAAGGCATCGTGCAGGCGGTGTTTCCGTCGCGGCGGGGCCTGGTGCCGGCGGTGCGGGGTTTCCTGGATGCGCTGGTGGCGGCGTACGAGCGGCAGTCGCCCGCCCCGGGCTAGGGCCCGAGGCGGCTTTCCCCGGGGAAAGCGCCACGGCAGCCGGGGGGCTCATGTACAATCCGGGGGCACTCGGCGGGCCGGAAACGGACGCGGGACCGGAACCGTCAAGCGACCGGGAGGCTGCCGGTTTTCCGGACGACACTAGCTCGCAGGGACGCCGTGCGGGCTTTTTTTATCCCATGGTGACGCCAACTGGAGATCGCATTGCGTAAGAGGTCGGGGCGATAGATGTTGATATTGATTTCCAACGACGACGGTTATTTCGCGCCCGGGCTGGCCGCGCTGGTCGAGGCGCTGCGGCCGCTGGCCGAACTGATCGTCGTCGCGCCCGAGACCAATCGCAGCGGATCGTCGAATTCGCTCACGCTCGATCGGCCGCTGTCGGTACGCACCGCGGCCAACGGCTTCCTGTACGTCAACGGGACGCCGTCCGATTGTGTGCACGTGGCGCTGACCGGGCTCCTGGACCGGCGCCCCGACCTGGTGGTGTCCGGCATCAACGACGGACAGAACATGGGCGAGGATACGCTGTACTCCGGCACGGTCGCCGCGGCTACCGAAGGCTATCTGTTCGGCCTGCCGTCGATCGCCTTTTCGCAGGTATCCAAGGGCTGGACGCACCTGGACGCGGCGGCGGCGGCCGCCCGCAGCTTCGTCGAGCGTTTCATCGCCAATCCGCTGGCCGCGCCCAGCCTGCTGAACGTCAATATCCCGAACCTGCCCCTGTCCGAACTCAAGCCTCCCCGCGTGACCCGACTCGGCCGGCGCCACCCTTCGGAGCCGGTGGTGCGTTCGTCCACCCCGTACGGCGAACCGGTCTATTGGATCGGCCCGGCGGGCAAGGCCGCCGACGCCACGCCCGGCACTGACTTCCACGCCTGCGCCGACGGCGCGGTGTCGGTCACGCCGCTGCGGTTCGATCTCACGCACAACGCACAGCTCGAACCCATGCGCGAATGGATCCCCACGGAATGGATAGGCGCAAACCGTTGACCCCGGCGCCGGCGCCGCGGCGGGAGGGGGCGGAAGCCCGCGCCGCGGCCGCCCGGCGGCCCGCCGCGCCGTTGCCGCCGGTCACGGCGGCGAACAGCAATACGCGCGTCACCACCGGGCGTCCGCCGGTCGCCCGCGGCACGCCCGCGCGGCCGCTGCGCCCCGACGAGGCGCGGGCCACGAACAGCAACACCCGGGTGGCGCCCGCCAGGCTGATCGTGCCGGCGCCTATCCAGGTCCGCACGTCGGCGCGCGAGGCCAATCACGGACTCAATTCCGAGCGCATGCGCGCCGCGCTGGTGGCGCGGCTGCGCGCGCAGGGCATCGCGGACGAGCGCGTGCTCGAGGCGGTCCACGCGATCCCGCGCCATCGATTTGTCGACGAGGCCCTGGCCAGCCGCGCCTACGAGGACGCGGCGCTGCCCATCGGCCATGGGCAGACCATTTCGCAGCCCTGGATCGTGGCGCGCATGATCGCCGCGGCCCGCAACGGGCGCGAACTCGGCAAGGTGCTGGAGGTCGGAACAGGGTGCGGCTACCAGGCCGCCGTGCTGGCGGGCGTGGCGCGCGAGGTGTATTCCATCGAGCGCATCAAGGCCTTGCACGAACTGGCCCGCAATCAACTGCGGCCTTTCCGGCTTCCCCATGTGCGCCTGGTGTTCGGCGACGGCATGCTGGGCGTGCCGAGCGCCGCGCCGTTCGACGCCATCGTCGTCGCGGCCGCGGGGCTGAAGATACCCGATGCGCTGCTGGCGCAACTGGCGGTCGGGGGCCGTCTGGTGGCCCCGGAAGGGGGGGCCAGGCAGCGACTGGTCATGATCGAGCGCACCGGAGCCCAGAGCTGGGTGCGAACCGAACTGGAGGCGGTGCGCTTCGTGCCCCTGCAGTCCGGCGTGTTGTTGTAATGAATAGGAGATCTGGGATGCAGAATTGGCGCAAGCCGGGCCGCGACGAAACCAATCGACCCCGCCTGGGCGCGGGGACGCTCGAAAGGACCGCACGACAGGTGCTGCTCTGGACGGGCTGCGCATTGGTGCTCGCGGCCTGCGGCACGGCACCCAGGACGGTACCGGTCGTCGACCGGACCACGCCGGCCAAGCAGCCGAGCGGCCCCGCGGCCACCGCGGGCCGCGAATCCTCGCGCCTGATCGATGCCGATACCTACATCGTCAAGCGCGGCGACACGCTGATCCGTATCGCCCTGGACCACGGCGAGGACTGGCGCGACATCGCGCAGTGGAACAGCCTCGAGGACCCCAACCAGATCCGGCCGGGCCAGGTCCTGCGCGTGACGCGTCCAGGTTCGACCACCGCCAAGCCCGCCGATTCCAGCGTGGCGCAGGTCACGCCGGTACCCGCGCCGTCGCAGTCGGCCTCGCGGCCGCTGGGCACGCCGGCGCCTGCCCCCGCGACGCCGTCCCCGGCGCCGGCCGAACCCGTGGCGCCGCCGGCGACCCCGGCCACGCCGCCCGCCGCGCGCAACGATCCGGCCAGCGAGCGGGTGGAGTGGGGCTGGCCCGCCAACGGCAAGATCATCGAGAACTTCCACGAGACCCGCAACAAGGGCCTGGACATCGCCGGCACCCCGGGCGATCCCGTGCTGGCCGCGGGCGACGGCAAGGTGGTCTATAGCGGCAGCGGCCTGCGCGGCTACGGGCAACTGATCATCATCAAGCACAACAACACCTTCCTGTCCGCCTACGCACACAACCGCGCCATGCTGGTCAAGGAAGGGCAGGCCGTGCGGCGTGGGCAGAAGATCGCCGAACTGGGCAGCACCGACGCCGAGTCGCCGCGCGTGCATTTCGAGATCAGGCGCCAGGGCCGTCCCGTCGATCCGGCCGGCTACCTGCCGCCGCGCTGAGGCCCGCCATGACACCGATGCTGGTCTTCGACCTGGAAACCATTCCCGACGTGGAAGGCCTGCGCGCGCTGAACGGGTGGGGCGAGGACGTCCCCGATGCCGAGGTGGTCGAGCGTGCCACGGCGGCCCGCCGCGAAGCCGTGGGGCACGACTTCCTGCCGCTGCACCTGCAGAAGATCGCGGTGGTGGGGTGCGTGTTCCGCGATGACGACGGGTTTCGCGTCAAGTGCATAGGCAAGGCCGACGATCCCGAGGCCACGCTGATCTCCGGTTTCTTCAAGACCATCGATCGCTACACGCCGCAGCTCATCAGCTGGAACGGCTCGGGCTTCGACCTGCCGGTCCTGCACTATCGCGGGCTGATCCATGGCATCCAGGCCTCGCGCTACTGGGACATGGGCGAGGACGACCGCGATTTCCGCTACAGCAACTACATCAGCCGCTACCACAACCGGCATTGCGACCTGATGGACCTGCTGGCGAAATACAATGGACGCGCCAACGCGCCCCTGGACGAATTGGCCAAGCTGTGCGGCTTCCCGGGCAAGATGGGCATGGACGGTAGCCAGGTCTGGCCCGCGTGGAGTTCCGGGCGCCAGGAAGAGGTGCGCGCCTATTGCGAGACCGACGTCGTCAACACCTGGCTGGTCTACTGCCGCTTCCGGCTGATGCGCGGCATGCTGTCGCGCAGCCAGTACGACGCCGAAGTGGACCTCGTGCGCAGCACGCTGGAAACGCTGGACCTGCCTCACTGGCGTGAATACCTGGCGAACTGGCCCGCCTCGCGCTAGCACGCCGCGCGGGAAAACTGATATTCCGAACATGAGTCAAGAAGCAGAAATCGCGGCCGCGGACGGCCTGGAAGGGGCGGCTGTTGCCGTCGAATCCGACGATGGTTCCGTGGCCATCGAATCGGTGGACCTGGAAGGGCGCGGTATCGCGCGCCGCCAGGGCAAGGTGGTGTTCGTCGATGGCGCGCTGCCCGGCGAACGCGTGATGCTGAAGGTGACCAAGCGCAAGCCCTCCTACGAACTGGCCGAGGTCGAGAGCGTGGTGCGGGCGTCGTCGCAGCGCGTGGCGCCGCGCTGCGCGCATTTCGGCGTGTGCGGCGGCTGTGCTATGCAGCACGTGGATCCGGCGGCGCAGGTGGCGATCAAGCAACGCGTGCTGGAAGACACCCTCTGGCACATCGGCAAGCTGGTGCCGCAACGTGTCCTGCCGCCCATCCACGGCCCGGCCTGGGGATACCGCTACCGCGCGCGGCTGTCGGTGCGGGTGGTCGTGAAGAAGGGCGGGGTGCTGGTGGGCTTTCGCGAGCGCAAGAGCAGCTACGTGGCCGACATGCGCGAATGCCATGTCCTGCATCCGCATGTGGCTTCGCTGCTGGTGCCCTTGCGCGAGATGGTCGCGGCCATGCCCGCGCGGGACCGCGTGCCGCAGATCGAGGTCGCCGTGGGCGATAGCCAGGTCGTGCTAGTGCTGCGCCACCTGGTCCCGCTGGTGGACGAGGACCTGGCCGTGCTGCGCGCATTCGCGGCGCGCCATGGCATCCATTGGTGGCTACAGCCCAAGGGCCCCGACACGGTCCATCCGCTGGAGCCCGAGGACATCGACGGACTGGCCTACACGCTGCCGGAGTTCGGGCTGCGCATGCCCTTCAAGCCGACCGACTTCACCCAGGTCAACCACGCGATCAACCGGGTGCTGGTGTCGCGCGCAATCGCGCTGCTCGACCCCCAGCCCGGGGATCGGGTGGCCGACCTGTTCTGCGGCCTGGGCAATTTCACGCTGGCGCTGGCGACCCGCTGCCGCGAGGTGGTGGGCGTGGAAGGCAGCCAGGCCCTGACCGACCGGGCGCTGGAAGCCGCCCGCCGGCATGGCGTGGACGCGCATACGGCATTCTCGACCCTGAACCTGTTCGAGGTGGACGAGGCGTGGCTGCGCAGCCTGGGCCACTTCGACCGCATGCTGATCGACCCCCCGCGCGAAGGCGCCCTGGCCGTCGCCAAAGCCCTGACGACACTGGGCGCCGACCGCCCCCGGCGCATCGTCTACGTCTCCTGTAACCCCGCCACCCTGGCCCGTGACGCCGCCATCCTGGTGCACGAGGGCGGCTATACCTTGAAGGCGGCAGGCGTGGTCAACATGTTCCCCCATACCGCCCACGTGGAATCCATCGCTGTGCTGGAATGAGGCCCCCCCCTACGCGCTGACGCGCGCCCCCCAGGGGGCGGCACTAGCGGACCGGAAGGGAAGCCCACCCCCACGCCCTTCGGGCGCCCCCTCAAGGGGGCGATGCGGGTGGACCGGCAAAGCCGGATCCACCGCATCCTGGGGTACCACCGGGCTGGTGGGGACTGGCGATGCTGCCTGGCATCCGGTTCGGTTGAAAAAGAAAACGGCCTTGTGTGCAAGCAAGGCCGTTTTTATTTCCTGAGTGCCCCCAGACCCAGGGCACAGCGGATCCGGCTCCGCCGGTCCGCCAGTGCCGCCCCCTGGGGGGCGCGCGTCAGCGCGTAGGGGGGATCTTCTACTCTCGTTCTCCGCCGAAGATGCCAAGGAGCATCAGCAGGTTGACGAAGACGTTGTAGATGTCGAGGTAGATCGCCAGGGTGGCCGAGACATAGTTGGTCTCGCCGCCGTTGACGACGCGCTGCAGGTCGACCAGCATGAAGGCCGAGAAGATGCCGATGGCCAGGACCGAGATGGTCAGCATCAGCGCCGGCAGTTGCAGGAAGATATTGGCCAGAGCCGCCACGAGGATCAGGATGGCGCCGACGAACAGCCATTTGCCCAGGCCGGACAGGTCGCGCTTGATCGTGGTGGACAGCAGGGCCATGGTGCCGAACACCACGGCGGTGCCGCCGAAGGCGGTCATGATGAGCGTGGACCCGTTGGCCATGCCCATGACGAAGCCGATCATGCGGGACAGCATCAGTCCCATGAAGAAGGTGAAGGCCAGCAGCAGGGCGACGCCCAGTCCGTTGTCCTTGTTCTTCTGGATGGCGAACATGAGGCCGAAGGCGCCGATCAGGAACACCATGGTGGTCAGGCCGGGGCTGCCGCCCATGACCTGGGCGAGACCGGTGCCCACGCCGATCGCCGCGCCCAGCACGGTGGGGATCAGCGACAGCGCGAGCAGCCAGTAGGTGTTGCGCAATACGCGATTGCGCGCGACTTCGCCGGGCGCAGTCCCGGTCCTGTTGAAGGGAGAAGTGCGTAGATCGTTCATGGTCGAGCGACTCCTTGTGGTCTTTTTGCTCTGTTTCGCCCCGCGAGGGCATGATGTGTCTGACCCCAAGTATGCCGCAGGGTTCCGCCCGGTTCCAGTAGGACCGGCACGGTCCGTCCGAGGGGGGCGGGGGTAGCGGTCCTGTCAAGGAGCCGTGATACAATTTAACGTTTAAGTTCCCCTCAAAGTATTTGTTTTTATTGGAGTTTTTGATGGCTATCGAGCGCACCCTGTCGATCATCAAGCCGGACGCCGTTTCCAAGAACGTCATCGGCCAGATCGTTTCCCGTTTCGAGGCTGCCGGCCTCAAGGTCGTCGCCGCGCGCATGATGCAACTCTCGCGCAGCGACGCCGAGCGCTTCTATGCCGTGCATGCCGCGCGCCCCTTCTTCAAGGACCTGGTCGACTTCATGGTCTCCGGTCCCGTGTTCGTGCAAGTGCTGGAAGGCGAGAACGCCATCCAGAAGAACCGCGACCTGATGGGCGCGACCGATCCGAAGAAGGCCGAGAAGGGCACGATCCGCGCCGATTTCGCCGACAGCATCGACGCCAACGCCGTGCATGGCTCGGACGCCGTCGAGACCGCCAAGGTCGAAGTCGCCTTCTTCTTCCCCGAACTGAACATCCACAGCCGCTGAGCCCGGATGTCCGTTTTTCCCAGGAGGCCGGGATGAATACTATCTCGCCGCTCGCCGAGGCCGCGCAGGCCGAGGTTCCACGTTCCGAATCCCCGCGCATCAACCTGCTGGGGCTGGACGGGGCCGAGCTCGCCTCGCTGGTGGAAAAATGGGGGGACAAGCCGTTCCGCGCCAAGCAGTTGCAGCGCTGGCTGCACCAGCGCGGCGTGGACGATTTCGAGCAGATGTCGGATCTGGCCAAGTCCTTCCGCGAAAAGCTCGCGCGGCATTGCGAGGTACGGCTGCCCGAGGTCGTCACCGCCCACAAGTCGGCCGACGGCACGCGCAAGTGGCTGCTGGACGTCGGCAACGGCAATGCCATCGAAACCGTCTTCATTCCCGAGGACGACCGCGGCACGCTGTGCATATCGACGCAGGCCGGCTGCACCGTCGCCTGCCGTTTCTGTTCCACCGGCCACCAGGGCTTCAACCGCAACCTGGGGGTCGACGAGATCATCGGCCAGCTGTGGCTGGCGCGCCGCACGGTCGAGGCCGACCGCGACGGCGCGCGCCTGTCGGGCGGCATGCCCGCGCCGCTGGCCACGCAGGACGACCGGGTCATCAGCAACGTCGTCATGATGGGCATGGGCGAACCCCTGCTCAACTACGACAACACGGTATCGGCGCTGCGCCTGATGCTGGACGACAATGCCTATGGGTTGTCGCGCCGCCGGGTCACGGTGTCGACGTCGGGCGTGGTGCCGATGATGGACCGTCTCTCGCGCGACTGCCCGGTCGCGCTGGCGGTGTCGCTGCACGCGCCCAACGACGCGTTGCGCGACGACCTCGTGCCGCTGAACCGCAAGTATCCGCTGCGGGAGCTGATCGCGGCGTGCCAGCGCTACCTCGAGTTCGCCCCGCGCGACTTCATCACTTTCGAATACGTCATGCTCGACGGCATCAACGATGGCGACGAGCATGCCAAGCAATTGATAGACATTGCGCGGCAGGTGTCGTGCAAGTTCAACCTCATTCCGTTCAATCCCTTCCCGCAGTCCGGGCTCAAGCGCTCGCCCACGGCCCGTGTCAGGCTGTTCGCGCAGCGCCTGATGGACGCCGGCATCGTCACCACCGTGCGCAAGACGCGCGGCGACGACATCGACGCGGCCTGCGGGCAGTTGGCCGGCGAGGTCAAGGATCGCACCCGCCTCAAGGAACGCCTGGCGGGCGAGACCCGCTTCGGCCGCATCGTGGAGGTGCGCGAATGATGCAACCGCGGTGCCGGTCCGGCCGTTGCGGCAGGGCCGGACAAGGAGTCGTCGATGTCTGAACCCCACGAAACCGGTGCCGCCGGAAGGCAGGAGGGCCAGGCGCCCGCCGCCGGCTCGCCGTCTTCGTCGTCGGTAGGGCGGGAGCTGGCACGCCTGCGCGAGGCGCGTGGCTGGTCGCAGGAGTATGTGTCCGATCGCCTGAAGTTCGCCGTGCGCCAGATCCGCGCGCTCGAGAACGAACAGTGGAGCGAGCTGCCGCAAGGCATGCCGCTGCGGGGCTTCGTGCGCAATTACGCACGGCTGCTGGACCAGGATCCGGCGCCTTTGCTGCAGGCGCTGTCGCCGCAGCTGCAGGTGGCCGATCCGGTGTCGCTCGAGCAGGCGTCGTCGTTGTCCAGCCCGCTGGCGCATTCGTCGGGCCGCGCCTGGCCGGTGGCCGCCAGCCGCAGGAGGCTGGCCCCTTGGCTGGTGGGCGGCGTGATGGCGGTGCTGGCGCTGGTCCTGCTGGGCTACGCGCTCAGCCAGCAAGGCAAGCTTTCGTTCGGGCAGGCTTCCACGGCCGGCCTGGAGACGCCCGCGGCAGGCATGACCTCGGTCCAGACTGAAACGCCGCTGGCCACGACGGCTGAACCGGCGCCGGCCACGCCGGCGGAGGCCGCGCCGGCGTCCACCGCTCCGGTCGCACCCGCGCCCCTACCCACGCCTGCGCCCGAACCGGCCCCCGCCGCAGCGGCGCCAGCTCCGGCGCCCGGCCTTTCCCTGACCCTGAAGCAGGCAAGCTGGGTGGAAGTCCGGCGCGCCGACGGCACCGTGGCGGTGTCGCGGATCATTCCCGCCGGCGAACCGTATGAGCTGGACGTGGCGGGCGCCCCGTATCGTGTCGTGATCGGCAATGTCAACGGGGTAGACTTGACCTGGCGCGGCGCGCCCGTCGACCTCGCGCCGTATCGCCGGGACAACGTCGCCCGGCTCACCCTCCAGTAGCCGCATCATGAATCCTAGTCCGTCCACGACCGCCAACGCCGAGGCCGAGCCGTTCCCCGCCGGCCCGGCGGCCCGCCGGCCCACGCGCCAGGTCCGCATCTCCTGGGAAGGCAAGTCGGTCGCCGTCGGCGGCGATGCGCCGGTCATGGTGCAGTCCATGACCAACACGGACACGGCCGACGCCATCGCCACCGCGATCCAGGTCAAGGAGCTGGCCCTGGCCGGCTCCGAGGTGGTGCGTATCACCGTGAATACCGCCGAGGCGGCCCGCGAGGTGCCCGCGATACGCGAGCAGCTCGACCGCATGGGCGTGGATGTGCCGCTGGTGGGCGATTTCCACTACAACGGCCACAAGCTGCTGACCCAGTATCCGGAGTGCGCGCAGGCGCTGTCCAAGTACCGCATCAACCCCGGGAACATGGGCGCGGGGAAGAAGCGCGACGACAATTTCGCGCAGATGATCGAGGTGGCCTGCCGCCACGAGAAACCGGTGCGCATAGGCGTGAACTGGGGCAGCCTGGACCAGGACCTGCTGGCCCGCATGATGGACGAGAACGGCCGCCGGGCGCGGCCCTGGGATGCCCAGTCCGTGATGCGCGACGCGCTGGTGGTATCCGCGATCGACAATGCCCGGCGCGCCGAGGAACTGGGCCTGCCGGGCGACCGCATCATCCTGTCGTGCAAGGTCAGCAACGCCCAGGACCTGATCGCGGTCTACCGCGACATCTCGCGCCGCTGCGACTACCCGCTGCACCTGGGATTGACCGAGGCGGGCATGGGCAGCAAGGGCATCGTGGCCTCGACCGCGGCGATGGGCATCCTGCTGCAGGAGGGTATAGGCGATACGATCCGCGTATCGCTGACGCCGGAGCCCAACGGCGACCGTGCCCGCGAGGTCGTGGTGGCCCAGGAGATCCTGCAAAGCCTGGGCCTGCGCGCCTTCGCGCCGGTGGTCGTCGCCTGTCCGGGCTGCGGCCGGACCAGCAGCACGGTGTTCCAGGAACTGGCCGCCGACATCCAGAGCTACCTGCGCGCGCAGATGCCCGTGTGGCGCCTGAAATACCCGGGTGCCGAGAACCTGCACGTCGCGGTCATGGGTTGCGTGGTCAACGGCCCGGGCGAGAGCAAGTTCGCGGACATCGGCATCAGCCTGCCGGGCACGGGCGAGCAGCCGGTCGCGCCGGTCTTCATCGACGGCCAGCGCTCGGTCACGCTCAAGGGCGAACACATCGCCCGGGAGTTCCAGGCATTGGTGGAAAGCTACGTCGAGAATCGCTACAGCAAGAGATAACCTTTACACCCCTAGCAGCCCCTGGACGGCAATCCAGGGCACAGCGGATCCGGCTCCGCCGGTCCGCCAGTGCCGCCCCCCGGGGGGGCGCGCGAAGCGCGTAGGGGGGGGACCTACATGAATAGTTTCAAGAAAGTGACCGCGATCCGCGGCATGAACGACATCCTGCCGGCCGATTCGGGCCAGTGGGAGCGGCTGGAGTCGCTGGTGCGCGAGTGGCTGCGCAGCTACGGCTACCGCAACCTGCGCACCCCCGTGCTCGAACAGACGCGGCTTTTCACGCGCGGGATCGGCGAAGTCACCGACATCGTCGAGAAAGAGATGTACAGCTTCACCGATTCGCTGAACGGCGAGTCGCTGACGATGCGTCCCGAGTTCACCGCGGGCATGGTGCGCGCCACCATCGAGCACAACCTGACCTACGACCGGCCCCAGCGGGTGTTCGCGATCGGGCCGGTATTCCGCCATGAACGCCCGCAGCGCGGCCGCTACCGCCAGTTCCACCAGATCGACGTGGAAGCCCTGGGTTTTGCCGGGCCGGACGTCGACGTCGAGCTGATCCTGATGCTGGCGCGGCTCTGGAAGATCCTGGGCCTGACGGACATCCGGCTGGAGATCAATTCGCTGGGCTCGGCCGAGGAGCGCCTGGCGCACCGGCAGGCCTTGATCACCTACCTGGAAGGGTTCAAGGACCAGCTGGACGAGGACGGCCAGCGCCGGCTGTACACGAATCCGCTGCGCGTCCTGGATACCAAGAATCCGGCCTTGCAGGAGATGGCCGACAACGCGCCGCGCCTGCTGGACTACCTGGGCGAGGCCTCGCGGGCCCATTTCGACGGCGTGCGCCAGCGGCTCGAGGATGCGGGCATCGCCTACCGGGTGAACCCCCGGCTGGTGCGGGGCCTGGACTACTACAACCTGACCGTGTTCGAGTGGGTGACCGATCGCCTGGGCGCCCAGGGCACGGTGTGCGGCGGTGGCCGCTACGACGGCCTGGTTTCGCTGCTGGGCGGCAAGCCGACGCCGGCCGTGGGCTTCGCCATCGGCGTCGAGCGCCTGCTGGACCTGTGGTCCCAGGCGCAGCCCGCGGAACCGCAGCCCGAGTGCGACGTCTATGTGTTGCACCAGGGCGAGCCCGCGGCGCGCGCGGCGATGCGGCTGGCCGAGGACCTGCGCGATGCGGGCCTGGACGTCGTCCTGCACTGCGGCGGCGGCAGCTTCAAGTCGCAGATGAAGCGCGCCGACGGCAGCGGGGCGGAATACGCCGTCATCCTGGGCGAGGACGAAATGGCCGAAGGCGCGGCCAGCGTCAAGGCGCTGCGGGCCGAGGGCGTGGCCCAGCGCCGCGTCGCCATGGCCGAGCTGCCGGCTTTCCTGGTAGAGGAACTGGTCCGGGCGGGCGGCCCTGAATAGCCGTGCGCGCGGGCCCGGATACGAATCGGCGCCGAATCCGTTAATCTTGCGGCTCTCGGAGTCCGCACGGGCCGCCGGCCGGCCCGCCACTACTCTTGCGATCACCACATCAACCGGGGCATAAATGGCCTACGACATCGAAGAACAGGAACAACTGGAATCCCTCAAGGCATGGTGGGCGAAGTACGGTAACTTCATCCTTGCCGTGGCGACCATCGTGCTGCTGGCCGCGGCCGCCTGGAACGGCTGGCAGTGGTACCAGCGCAACCAGGCCGCGAACGCCCTGGCGCAGTTCGAGGCCCTGGAGAAAGCAGCCGAGGCGGGCGACCTGACTCGCGTCAAGGATGCCGCCGGCACCATCCTGGAACAGTATTCCGGCACGGGCTACGCCCCGCGCGCCGCGCTGCTGGCCGCCCATGCCTATGAAAAAGCCGGCGACGCCCGCTCGGCCCGCGCCCAGTTGCAATGGGTGGCCGATCGCAGCGGCGACGAGGCCCTGGCCGCCGTGGCCCGCCTGCGGCTGGCGGGCCTGCTGCTGGACGAGAAGAGCTACGACGAGGCGCTGGGTGTGCTGGCGCCGCAGCCGCCCGCATCCTTTGCCGCGCTGTACGCCGACCGCCGGGGCGACGTGCTGGCCGGGCAGGGCAAGCGGGACGAGGCGCGCAAGGCCTATGAAGAGGCGCTGGCCAAGCTCGACGCGTCGACCGACCTGCGCTCGTCCATCCAACTGAAACTCGATGCCCTGGGAGGCGCTTGATGACGTTGCATAACGGCTTTACCGGCGAGCGCCTGGGCTGGCGCCACCTGCGCCGCGCCGCCGCGCTGGCGGCAGTGCTGGCCCTGGCCGGATGTTCCCTGTTCTCGAGCGAGAAGCCGCGTTATCCGCCGGCTCCGCTCACCAACTTCAACGCAACGCTGCCGGTCAGCAGCGGCTGGTCGGTGTCGGTGGGCAGCAAGGGCGGCGTGGGCTTCGTGCCCGTGGTCGTCGGCGACGCGGTCTACGCCGCCACGGGCAACGGTTCGGTCGGCAAATACGCGCTGGCCACCGGTGCCGAGATCTGGCGCTCCTCGGCCAAGACCGATTTGTCCGCGGGCGTGGGCAGCGACGGCCGGGTGACGGCGGTCGCGACGCCGCGCGGCGAAGTGATCGCCTTCGACGATACCGGCGCGATCAAATGGCGCGCCCAGGCATCCAGCGAGATCACCATTCCGCCCCTGGTGGGCGAGGGCCTGGTGGTGGTGCGCAGCGGCGACTACCGCATCCAGGCATACGACGCCGAGAGCGGCAAGCGCCGCTGGAGCGTCCAGCGTCCGGGCCCGGCCCTGGCCCTGCGCGCGCCGGGCGAAATGCTGCTCTCCGGCGGCTATATCTTTACCGGCCTGCCGGGCGGCAAGCTGATCGCCATCGCCACGAACAGCGGCGCGGTGCGCTGGGAAGGCACGGTCGCCAACCCCAGCGGCGCGAGCGAACTCGAGCGCGTGGCCGACGTGGTCGGCGCGCCCGTCATCTCGGGCCGCCAACTGTGCGCCGTCACCTACCAGGGCCGCATCAACTGCTTCGACGTGGGGTCGGGCAATTCGACCTGGTCCCGCGAGTTCTCCAGCGTGACCGGCCTGACCGCCGACGTGCGCTTCGCCTATGCGGCGAACGACCGCAGCGTGGTCTTCGGCTTCGCCCTGGACAGCGGCGCGAACATTTGGAAACAGGACGTGCTGCAGAACCGCGGCCTGACCGCGCCGGCCTCGGTGGGCCGCGCCATCGCCCTGGGCGACTACCAGGGCTACGTGCATTTCCTGCAACGCGAGGACGGCACCCTGCTGGCGCGCATCGCCACCGACGGCAGCGCCATTCTTTCCCAGCCCGTGGCGACCGACCGCGGGGTGCTGGTGCAGACTTCCAAGGGTAATCTGACCCTGATCAATGTCGGTCAATGAGCAAGGCTTTTCGACGATGAAACCCGCTGTCTTCAAACCGGTGGTCGTCCTGGTGGGACGGCCCAACGTGGGCAAATCCACGTTGTTCAACCGGCTGACCCGCTCGCGCGACGCGCTCGTGGCCGATTTCCCCGGGCTCACGCGCGATCGCCACTATGGCGAGGGCAGGGTGGGGGATCATCCCTTCATCGTCGTGGACACCGGTGGTTTCGAGCCGGTGGCCAAGAACGGCATCATGGCCGAGATGGCCAAGCAGACCGTGCAGGCGGTGGACGAGGCCGACGCCATCGTGTTCCTGACCGACGGACGCGTGGGCCTGACCGGCCATGACCGCGAGATCGCCGAGCGCCTGCGCCGTTCCGGGCGCAAGGTGCTGCTGGCGGTCAACAAGGTGGAAGGCATGTCGCGCGCCGCCGCCGCGGCCGAGTTCTACGAACTGGGGCTGGGCGAGCCGCACGCGATTTCGTCCGCCCATGGCGACGGCGTGGTGGACATGATCGAGGAGGCGCTGCAAGGCCTGGTCGAGACGGCGCCCGAGGTGGACGACGACGAAGCCGCCGAAATGGCCCGGCAAACGGACGAGGAAGCCTTCTCGCCGGTCGACGCCATCGACCACCGCATCAAGCTCGCCATCGTCGGGCGTCCGAACGTCGGCAAGTCCACGCTCGTGAATACGCTGCTGGGCGAGGAGCGGGTCATCGCCTTCGACCAGCCGGGCACCACCCGCGACGCCATCGAGATCGAGTTCGAGCGGGGCGGGCGCCGCTACACCCTGATCGACACCGCCGGACTGCGCAAGCGCGGCAAGGTGTTCGAGGCGATCGAGAAATTCTCCGTCATCAAGACGCTGCAGGCGATCGAGGCCAGCAACGTCGTGCTGCTGATGCTGGACGCCAGCGCGGAAATCTCCGAGCAGGACGCCCACATCGCCGGTTTCGTGCTGGAGACCGGGCGCGCGCTGGTGGTGGCGATCAACAAGTGGGACCGCGCCGACAGCGAGCGCCGCGACGAGATCAAGCGCGAGTTCGAACGCAAGCTGCGCTTCCTGTCGTTCGCCAAGATGCATACGGTATCGGCGCTGCGCGGCGCCGGCATCGGGCCGCTGCTCAAGTCCATCGAGTCGGCCCATGCGGCGGCCTTCGCCAAGCTTTCCACGCCCAAGCTGACCCGCACGCTGCAGGCCGCGGTCGAGCAGCAGCAACCGCCGCGCAAGGGAATCTTCCGGCCCAAGCTGCGCTACGCCCACCAGGGTGGCCAGAATCCGCCGCTGATCGTGGTCCATGGCAGCGCCCTGGACGAAATCCCCGATTCGTATCGCAGGTTCCTCGAAACCCGGTTCCGGGAAACTTTCCGGCTCGAAGGCACTCCATTGAGAATCGAGTTCAGAAACTCGAGGAATCCTTATCTCGACAAGGCGGGGTAGCCGAGTATCTTCCGGGACGTGCTCTTGTGGGAACGCAACCGCGTCCCCACATGGGATTGGGGAAAAAAGCGGTCTTCTTCTCAGTTTTGAGATTCGCTAGTTTCCCTGGGGAAAACCCGGTACAGTAACAGAGTTGGCATCCGCCAAGAAAAACACATCCAGGAGCCCACTAATGAGCAATAAAGGGCAATTGCTACAAGACCCCTTCCTTAACGTGCTGCGTAAAGAGCACGTACCCGTCTCCATTTACCTCGTCAACGGCATCAAGCTGCAAGGCCAGATCGAATCCTTCGATCAGTACGTGGTCCTGCTGCGCAATACCGTGACACAAATGGTCTACAAACACGCCATTTCGACCGTCGTGCCCTCGCGCCCGGTCAATTTCCAGGTTGAAGCCGCTGCAGACTAATCCAACTCCTACCGGGCAGAACCACGGGCCGCTGATGCGCGCGCTGATCGTCAGCGTGGACTTCGGCGAGCCCGAGTTCCAGGCCCAGACCGACGAATTCATCATGCTGGCCAAGGGGGCCGGCGCGCAGATCGTCGACACCATCATTGCCCGACGGGCGCGTCCTGATGCAGCGCTCTTCGTGGGGTCGGGCAAGGCGGAAGAAATCGCCCTGGCGGCTGCGGCCGGCCAGGCCGAGATCATCCTGTTCAACCACAACCTGACGCCTGCCCAGCAGCGCAACCTGGAACGCGCCCTGAAGATACGGGTGGTGGACCGGGTCGCACTCATCCTGGACATCTTCGCGTTGCGCGCCCATAGCCACGAAGGCAAGCTCCAGGTCGAGCTGGCCCAGTTGCAGCACCTGGCCACGCGCCTGACCCGGATGTGGTCCCACCTGGAACGCCAGCGCGGCGGCATAGGCATGCGGGGCCCGGGTGAATCCCAGCTGGAAATGGACCGCCGCATGATCGGCGACAAGGTCCGGTACCTGCGCGAGCGCCTGGACAAGCTCGAACGACAGCGGCAGACCCAGCGCCGTTCGCGCGCGCGGGGCGGGGCGCTCTCGGTCTCGCTGGTGGGCTATACCAACGCCGGCAAGTCCACGCTGTTCAACGCGCTGACCCGGGCCGACGTCTATGCGGCCGACCAGCTCTTCGCCACCCTGGACACCACCACCCGGCGCATCTGGATCGAGGGTGCCGGTTCGGTGGTCGTGTCCGACACCGTCGGCTTCATCCGCGAGTTGCCGCATACGCTCATCGCGGCGTTCAAGGCCACGCTCGAGGAAACCGTCCATGCCGACCTGCTGCTGCATGTCGTGGACGCGTCCAGCCCCCAGCGCGACGAACAGATCGCCGAGGTCGACAAGGTCCTGGAGGAGATCGGGGCGGCGGACATTCCCCGCATCCTGGTCTACAACAAGATCGACCGCAGCAGCCACGAGGCGGGAGTCGAGCGCGACGAGCATGGTACGATCTCGCGAGTGTTCGTCAGCGCGATCGAACGTACCGGCCTGGATGCACTGCGGGGTGCCATCGTCGAGGCCGGACAGGCAGATCCCGTGGTCACAGGTAATAATAGTAGCGACCCACGCTTTCGTACGCTGTCTTCGTCCGTCGGCCCCACGGCCGACGCCCGATCCTAGGCGACGGGTTCGGCCCGTCCGCTTCGCTTACTACAAAGATGCGTCTGCCTGCGATAATTCGAATATTCAATCTGAACGACTCGAACTGGGGCCGCGGAAGCGGCGGTGGCTCCGGCAACGAGCCTCCCCGGCGTCCACAGAACGACGGACGGGACAACAATAACGGCGGACCGCCGGATCTCGACGAGTTGTGGCGCGATTTCAACCGCAGGCTCAGCGGCCTGTTCGGCCGCAAGCCCTCGGGGCCTCCCGGCGGCGGCAACAACGGCGGTGGCCGTTTTTCGCCGTCCTCGCGGGGTACCGGCGTCGGCCTGCTGGTCGTCGTGGTCGTGGTGGCCCTGCTGTGGCTCGCCTCGGGCTTCTTCATCGTCCAGGAAGGGCAGGTCGCCGTCATCACGCAGTTCGGCAAGTACAAGGAAACCACGCGGGCGGGTTTCCAATGGCGCCTGCCGTATCCCATCCAGAGCCACGAGACCGTCAATCTCTCGCAATTGCGCACCATCGAGGTGGGCTTCCGCAATACCTCGCGCAGCAAGGTGTTGCAGGAGTCCCTGATGCTGACCGACGACGAGAACATCGTCGACATGCAGTTCGTGGTCCAGTACCGGTTGAAGGAAACGGGCGCGCGCGATTACCTCTTCAACAACCGTGGTCCCGACGAAGCGGTCAAGCAGGCCGCCGAGACCGCCATGCGCGAGATCGTCGGCAAGAAGAAGATGGACTTCGTGCTGTACGAGGGGCGTACCGAAGTGGCCACGGAAGTCGCGGCGCTGATGCAGCAGATCATGGATCTGTACCGTACCGGCGTCCTGGTCAGCACCGTGGCGATCCAGAACGCCCAGCCGCCCGAGCAGGTGCAGGCCGCGTTCGACGACGCGGTCAAGGCCGGGCAGGACCGCGAGCGCCAGATCAACGAAGGCCAGGCCTATGCCAACGACGTGGTTCCCCGCGCCTCGGGCGCCGCGTCGCGCCTGATCCAGGAAGCCGAGGCCTACCGCCAGCGCATCGTCGAGAGCGCCGAGGGCGACGCCGCGCGCTTCTCCCAGGTGCTGACCGAGTACAAGAAGGCGCCGCAGGTCACGCGGGACCGCCTCTATCTCGAGACCATGCAGCAGGTCTTCACCAACACCTCGAAGGTGCTGGTGGACACGCGCAACGGCAGCAACCTGCTGTACCTGCCGCTGGACAAGCTGATGCAGCAGGTGTCGCACGAGTCCGCGGCCGGGGCGCGCTCGTCGTCCGCCGCGAGCGGCTCCTCGTCCGTGAACGTGCCGCCGCCGCTGGCCGGCAGCGTGCTGCCGGAAGCTGGACGCGACGCGCTGCGCTCGCGGGACCGCAACAGATAATCGAGAAGGAATAGCATGGACCGTTTGATTCCTGCGGTAATCGGTCTACTCGTGGGGGTGGCCGTATTGTCGTCGTGCGTGTTCGTCGTCAACGAACGCAACTATGCCGTCGTCTTCGCCCTGGGTGAAATCAAGGAAGTCATCGACGAACCTGGCCTGTATTTCAAGCTGCCGCCGCCGTTCCAGAACGTGCAGCAGTTCGACAAGCGCATCCTGACCATCGACTCCGCCGACAGCGAGCGGGTGCAGACCTCGGAAAAGAAGAACCTGCTGATCGACGCTTTCGTGAAGTGGCGCATCTCCAATCCGCGCACCTACTACGTCACCTTCGGCGGTAACGAGCGTGCGGCGCAGGAGCGCCTGCTGGCGCTGATCCGCGATGCGCTGAATGCCTCGATCAACCGCCGCACCGTGAACGACGTCACCTCCAAGGAGCGTGACAAGATCATGCAGGAGATCCGCACCAACACCGAAGCGGCGGCCAAGCTCCTGGGGGTCGAGATCGTCGACGTGCGTCTCAAGCGCGTGGATTTCGTGCCCGAGATCTCCGAGTCGGTCTATCGCCGGATGGAAGCCGAGCGCAAGCGCGTGGCCAACGAGCAGCGTTCCATCGGCGCCGCCGAGGGCGAGAAGATCCGTGCCGATGCCGACCGCCAGCGCGAGGTCATCCTGGCCGAAGCCTACCGCAAGGCCCAGGAAATCAAGGGCGAGGGCGACGCCAAGGCCTCCGCCGTCTACGCGCAGGCCTTCGGCCAGGACCGCGACTTCTATCGCTTCTACAAGAGCCTGGAAGCCTACCGCAGCTCGTTCGGCTCCAAGTCCGACATGCTGGTGGTGGACCCGAGTTCGGAGTTCTTCCGCTTCATGAAATCACCAGCTGCGAATTGACCCCCCCCTACGCCCTCCGGGCGCCCCCCAGGGGGCGATGCGGGTGGACCGGCAAAGCCGGATCCACCGCATCCTGGGGTACCAAAGGGCTGGCGGGGACTGGCGATATTGCCTAGCATCCGGTTCGGTTGAAAATAAAAACGGCCTTGCACGCAAGCAAGGCCGTTTTTCTTTCCTGAGCGTCTCCAGACCCAGGGCACAGCGGATCCGGCTCCGCCGGTCCGCCAGTGCCGCCCCCTGGGGGGCGCGCGTCAGCGCGTAGGGGGGGGTTTCTACTCAGGAGTAATGCCAGCGGCTTTGACGACGGCGCGCCATTCGGGGATTTCCGTGCGGATGCGGTCGGCCATTTCCTGGGGGGTGCTGGGCAGCAGTTCCACGCCCAGGTCGACGAATTTGTCGTGCGTGGCGGGTTGCTTCAGGATACGGACGACTTCGCGGTTCAGTTTGGCGACGACGGGGGCCGGCATGCCGGCGGGGCCGGACAGGGCGAACCAGACGTTGGCGCTGAAGCCTGGCAGCGTTTCGTTGATCGTGGGCAGGTCGGGCATGATCTCGGTGCGCTTTTCACCCGAAGTGGCCAGCGCCGTGAGCTTGCCGGCGCGGACGTGGGGCAGGGACGAGGCGCCGCCTTCGAACATCATGTCGACCTGGCCGGCGATCAGGTCCGTGCTGGCATTGGAGCTGCCCTTGTAGGGCACGTGCAGGATGTCCACGCCGGCCTGTTTCTTGAACATTTCCGCCAGCAGATGGTGCGAGCTGCCGGAGCCCAGCGAGGCATAGGTGTACTTGCCGGGCGAGGCTTTGGCGGCGGCGATGAGGTCGGCCACGGTGCGCATGGGCAGGGCCTTGTTGACCACCAGGTAGGTGGGCGTGTCGAACAGCATGGAGATGGGGGTGAAGTCCCGCTGCGAATCGTAGGGCAGCTGCTTGCGCAGCAGGGGATTGAACACCATGGCGCTTTGCGTGGCGATCAGCAGCGTATAGCCGTCGGGCGGTGCCTTGGCCACGGTCTCGGCGGCGATGGTCTGGCTGGCGCCGGGGCGGTTTTCCACGATCACGGGCTGGTTGAAGGTCGCCGACAGTTGCTGAGCGATGTAGCGGGCGAAGGTATCGCCCAGCCCGCCGGCCGAGTGGGGGGAGATGATCCGGATCGGCTTGGTCGGGAAATCGGTCGCGGCATCCTGGGCGGACGCCGGCTGGCAGGCGAACAGCCCCGTGGCGGCAAGCGCCGCGAGCAGGGTACGGCGATGGGTATCCAGGCCGGCGGGGCGCCGGCTCAGCGGTTGGGTCATGGCGTGTCTCCTGTGCGGGGCTGGTCGGCCGTGCCGCCGCCCCGTCGTTTGCCGTGGAAAATCAACGGAAGTGGTAGCGGCCTTCTTCATCCCGGGCCAGGGGACGCTTGCCGGCGGTATCCTCCAGCCAGCGCACGATCTCGCGGCCGTCGTCGCTGCCGGTCGCGGCCATCAGCTCCTCGAAGTACTTGGGGCCGTCCTCCAGCGCTTCCTCGAGGGAGGCGAAGCGGGCGCCCTCGTAGCGCGGGGCGGCGGGAACCCGGTATTCCAGGGGACGTTGCGTGCCCGGGGCGAGCAGGGGCAGGGTCAGGTCGAAACCCGCCTTGGCCCCGGTGCGGGCGCCGTTCAGCGAGGGGTCCAGCGGCATGGCGCGCATGCCGGTCTGGATCACCAGGTCGCGATCGGCCTGGAATCGGGTGCCCAGGGCCCAGTCCATCTGCGCATCCGAGAAGATGTCGATGTCGGGATCGACCACGAATACGTGCTTGACGTTCGAGAGCGAGCCGAACACCGCGGCGATGGCGTTGCGGGCCTCGCCCGGCACGCGCTGCTGCAAGGCGATGCGCACGTTGAACATGCCGCCGTTGGCCGGCGCGGCGAAGACGCCGCGCACTTCCCGCACCGCGGTCTCGAGCGCGCGCCAGATCATCACTTCGGTGCGCAGCGCGTTCAGCTGCGCGGTATCGGTCCAGGCCATGTTGGGGCCGCTGATGGTGGCGGTCTGGAACACGGCGTCGCGCCGGCGCGTGATGGCCGTCACGTGGAACAGCGGATTCTTCTTGACCACGCCGTAGTAGCCCAGGAACTCGCCGTAGGGGCCCTCGGGCTCGACGTGGCCGGCCTCGTCCAGATAGCCTTCGATGATGAATTCCGCGTCGGCCGGCACCAGCAGGTCGTTGGTCACGCACTTGACCACGGGCAGCGGGGCGGCCCGCAGGCTGGAAAGCAGGCCCAGCTCGTCGCCGGGAATGCGCATGGTGGCGGCGATGTGGTCGATGGGGTTCGAGCCCACCGCGAAGGCGATGGGTACCCGCTGGCCGCGGCCCGCCTGCTTCAGGTACAGGGCGCGCAGGTCCGACGGCGCGACCAGGTCTATCCCGGCCGTGCGGCGGCCGCGCAGCATGAGGCGGCGCACGCCCACGTTGGTCCAGCCGGTGTCGGGGTCCCGCGTGAAATCGATGGAGGCGGAAATATAGGGCGCTCCGTCCAGTCCGTGCTGCAGGTGGACGGGCAACCGGGTAAGGTCGCAGTCATCGCCTTGCAGGACGATCTGCTGGACGGGGGCCCGGGACGCCGGGATCTCCACGAACTCGGGCCGGTTGCGCAGCCGCCGGGTCACTTCGGCGGGCAGTTCGGCCGGCGTCGTGCCGAATGCCAGGGCGAGCCGTTCGCGGCTGCCCGCGGCGTTGCCGCACAGCGGCGTGTCGGCGCCGCCCGGGCGTTCGATGAGGACCGCCTTGGGACTGCGCTCCAGGATGGCGGCGACGTCGCGCAAGGCCGCTTCGGGCTCGCGCACCAGGGCACCCTCGTCCAGGGATTCCAGGAAGCGCCTGAGACGGAAGGCGTCCAGGTCGGGCAGGGCGGGGGAAGGCGAAGGCACGGCGGTCTCCGGGGGCTGGTTCGGGAAAGAGGACCTCCGGGCCGCCGCCGTCGCGGCGCCGCCCATCGGTCCGGGCTGCCGCGTTATTTAAATGCACCCCACCGTGGGGCGTAAGCAAAACATTTGAATGACGTGATAGAAGAACGTGAACAATGCGTCGGCCCCGCACCACGCAAGCTTGATTTTGTCGTGATTCGAGCGGACAATAGCGTGTAAGCCAAGAGGTATGTCCGAATTCATCATTGCACCAACTTGGTGCGATTCGGGCGACCCAAGCTTGGAAGAAGCGGTTGATGGGCTTGCACGTGTGCATACCCGCAGCCGCTTTTTTTTCGTCCATCGTTTTCATTGAATCGTTTGCGAGATCCCCGCATGGGCAAATGGCTGTTGCCCGAAAGCCTGGCAGACATCCTGCCGGCCGAGGCCCGGCGCATAGAAGAATTGCGCCGCTTGTTGCTGGACCTGTACCGCACCTATGGCTATGAGCTCGTCATGCCGCCGCTGGTGGAGTACCTCGACTCGCTGCTGTCGGCCAGCGGAGGCGACATGGACCTGCACACCTTCAAACTGGTGGACCAGATGTCGGGCCGCTCGCTCGGCATCCGGGCCGACATGACGCCCCAGGTGACGCGCATCGACGCGCACCTGCTCAACCGGGCCGGCACCACCCGCCTGTGCTATTGCGGAAGCGTGCTGCACACCTTGCCGCGCGGTCTCTGGGCCACGCGCGAGCCGCTGCAGATCGGCGCCGAGCTGTATGGCCATGCCGGCCCCGAGGCCGACATCGAAATCCTGCAACTGGCGCTGGAAAGTGTCCGCCGCGCCGGCGTGGCCGATTACCGGATCGACCTCAGCCACCTGGACGTGGTGCGGGCGCTGCTGGAAACCGATCCGGCCGCGGCGGCCCGCGCCGACGAGATCTTCGGCCTGCTGCGCGAAAAGGACATCCCCGGCCTGGCGGCGCTGAGCCCCGGGCTGGCGCCGGCCACCGCCCAGGCGCTCCAGGTGCTGCCGACGCTGTACGGCGAACTGGACGTGCTGGAGAAGGCCCGCGCGGCGCTGCCCGCGCTGCCCCGCATCAGCCAGGCGCTGGACATGCTGGCCTCGCTGGCCAAGGCGCTGCCGGGCGTGGACATCGGCATCGACCTGGCCGACGTGCGCAGCTTCAACTATCACACCGGCGTGGTCTTCGCGGTCTATTGCGGCGGCTGGCCCAATGCGGTCGTGCGCGGCGGCCGCTACGACGACGTCGGCAGGGTATTCGGGCGTGCGCGTCCGGCCACGGGCTTCAGCCTGGATCTGCGCGAATTGGCCGGGCTGCTGGCGCCCGCCACCGCCAGTCCGGCGGTGCGCGCCCCGTGGGGCCTCGAGCCCGGTCTGGTGGAAGCCGTGCGCGCGCTGCGCGCCGCCGGCCAGATCGTGGTCCAGATCCTGCCCGGACATGAACACGATCAGCAGGAATTCGTCTGCGATCGCGAGCTGGTGCTGCGCGACGGCGCCTGGCGGGTCGAACCCCTGGCCAGCGCCGAGACCGCCGCCCGGCCATCCCCATCCACCGCAATCTGACGCCCGTCGCGGGCGGATTTTAGAGAAGCAGAAGCAACATGGCTAATAACGTCGTGGTTATCGGCACCCAGTGGGGTGACGAAGGCAAAGGCAAGATCGTCGATTGGCTGGCGGAGTCCGCCCAAGGGGTGGTCCGCTTCCAGGGCGGCCACAATGCCGGCCACACCCTGTGGATCGCTGGCAAGAAGACCATCCTGCGCCTGATCCCCTCGGGCATCATGCATCCCGGCATGACCTGCTACATCGGCAACGGCGTGGTGCTGTCGCCCGAGGCGCTGCTGCGCGAAATCGAAGAGCTCGAAGCCGCCGGCGTCGAGGTGCGGGCGCGCCTGCGCGTGTCCGAGGCCTGCCCGCTGATCCTGCCGTATCACGTCGCCGTCGACCAGGCGCGCGAAGCCCGCAAGGGCGCCGGCAAGATCGGCACGACCGGCCGCGGCATCGGCCCCGCCTACGAGGACAAGGTCGCGCGCCGCGCCATCCGCGTCCAGGACCTGTACGATCCGGCTTCCTTCGATGCCAAGCTGGAAGAGGCGCTGGACTACCACAACTTCGTGCTGACCCAGTACCTGGGCGCCCAGGCCGTGGATGCCGCGCAGGTGCGCGACCAGGCCATGGCGCTGGCTCCGGTGCTCAAGCCCATGGTGGCCGACGTCGCCAACGCGCTGTACGAAGCCTCGGCCGGCGGCCAGAAGCTGCTGTTCGAAGGCGCGCAGGGCGCGCTGCTGGACGTGGACCATGGTACCTATCCCTACGTCACCAGCAGCAACTGCGTGGCCGGGGCCGCCTCGGCGGGATCGGGCGTCGGACCGCAGAAGCTCGAGTACGTGCTGGGCATCACCAAGGCCTATGCCACGCGCGTGGGCTCGGGCCCGTTCCCGACCGAGCTGGAAGACGACATCGGCGCGCGCCTGGCGTCGGTGGGCAAGGAATTCGGTTCGGTCACCGGCCGGCCGCGCCGCTGCGGCTGGTTCGACGGCGCCGCGCTCAAGCGCTCGATCCGCCTGAACGGCATCTCCGGCCTGTGCATCACCAAGCTGGACGTGCTGGACGGCCTGGAAACCATCAAGCTGGGCGTGGGCTATCGCGTCAACGGCGAGTTCCGCGACGTGCTGCCCTATGGGGCGGCGGCCGTGGCCAGCAGCGAGCCGGTCCTGGAGGAAATGCCCGGCTGGACCGAATCCACCGTCGGCGTGACCGAATACGATAAACTCCCGGTCAATGCCCGACGCTACCTGGAGCGGATGGCCGAAGTCTGCGGCGTGCCGATCGACCTGGTGTCGACCGGTCCGGACCGCACCGAGACCATCGTGCTGAGGCATCCCTTCAAGGCCTGATCGGACCCGAATCCATCCTGGCGCCCCGGTTGATCCGGGGCTTTTTTGCAACATCCGCACACCATGCAGCAAGATACCGACAAAGATCTCTGGATCAGCTGGGACCGCTACAACCAGCTCATCGAACAACTGGCCCTGCAAGTCCACCAGTCGGGCTGGAAGTTCGACCAGATCGTCTGCCTGGCCCGCGGCGGCATGCGCGTGGGCGACGTGCTCTCGCGCATCTACGACGTGCCCCTGGGCATCCTGGCCACCAGCAGCTACCGCGAGGCGGCCGGCACGGAGCAGGGCCGCCTGGACATCGCGCAGTTCATCACGATCACGCGCGGCACGCTGGAAGGCAAGGTGCTGCTGGTCGACGACATGGTCGACACGGGCGTGACCTTCGATCGTGTGCACCAGCATCTGCTGCAGCAGTTCACGGCGATCACGGAAATGCGCACGGCCGTGCTGTGGTTCAAGGGGCACTCGAAGGTGGTGCCCGACTATTACGTGCAGAAGCTGCCCACCAATCCTTGGATCCACCAGCCGTTCGAGGACTACGACAGCATCCGGCCCTATCAGCTCGAAGCCTGGGTGCGCAAGGGCAAGAGCGACTGATCGTCGCCTGCGTCGTGCGCGAAAGCCCGGTGGGAGCCATCCCTGCCGGGCTTTTTTGCTGCCAGTGATCCGGAACGGCTGGTGGGATGGCGAAGCCAACGCCAGCCATGCCCGCGTGTGCCGGAAGCTACTCGTTCCCGTTGATGGCGGCGCCGCGCCCGGCCTGGCCCTGGAGGAAGCCGTGATGCGGGTGCGCCTGAGCGGCGCCAGGATCGAGCTCGGCCAGCCATCGCCACAACGTCGAGCGGCTGACGCCCAGCAGGCGCGCGGCTTCGGCGCGCCGGCCTCCCGCTTGCGCCAATGCCGCGCGCACGCGCTGCTCCAGCGGGCGCCCGGCGGCCGGACCGGCCCCGCCTGCATTGAACAGTTCAGGGCAGTCATGGACCAGCGCGTCGAGGGGGATGTCACGCGCATCGGCATACTGCGCCAGCGTCACGGCGATCCGCTCGGCCAGATTCTCCAACTCGCGCACGTTGCCCGGCCAGTGGTAGCTGCGCAGCGCATCCATCCACGGGCCCAGCGCAGTGGCCGCGTCCAGGGATGACCCCAGGCGTTTCAGGCAACGGTCGGCCATGGGAAGAATGAGCGCCGGGATGTCGTCCCGGCGTTCGCGCAGCGCGGGCAGGGCCAGCCGCAGGATGTTGAGGCGGTAGTACAGGTCGCGCCGGAACCGGCCCTGTTCGATCAATGACTCCAACGGCTGGTGCGTGGCGGCGATTACCCGCACGTCGATGGGCAGCGGCGCGGTCGCGCCCAGGCGCATGATTTCCCGTTCCTGCAGCACCCGCAACAGCCGGGTCTGCAGGGGCATGGGCATGTCGCCGATCTCGTCCAGGAACAGCGTCCCGGTATGGGCCGCCTCGAACAGGCCGCATTTGCCCCCGCGCCGCGATCCGGTGAAGGCGCCTTCCTCGTAGCCGAACAGTTCGCTTTCCAGCAGCGACTCCGGAAAAGACGCGCAATTCACGGCCACGAAGGGGCGTCCCGCCCGCCGGCTTTCGTTGTGGATGGCCTGGGCGAACAGTTCCTTGCCGACGCCGCTTTCGCCGGTGATCAGCACGCCCAGGTCCGTGCGCGCGTAGCGATGGGCGGTGGCGACGGCGGTGCGCATGGCCTGGCTGCGGCCGGCCAGGCTGGCGAAGGTATGGCGGGCCGTATGTTGCTGGCGCCGCTGCAATATGCGCAGGCTGGCGTCGGCCGCCTGGATGGCGCTTGCGTCATGCAGCGTCAGCGCCGCGCCGACGATGTCCCCATGTTCCCGTATCAGGGTGCGGTCGACCACCCAGTCGCGCTGCCCGAAGCGCAGCGCGATGGCCCGTTCCTGGCGTCCGCTGGCCAGCGTGGCGCGCAGGGAAAGCGCTGGTTCGAGATCGCCCAGCGTCTGCCTCCGCAGGAGCGCGTCCGGCTTGCCCAGCAATTGGCGCATGGGCGGGTTGATGGCGATGATGCGGTCTTCGCGGTCGACCGCCACCACGGCTTCCTGCAGGTTGTGCAGGACGCTGTGCAACTGCTCGTAGCGGCCTGCCTCCAGGCGCGCCACCCTGGCCAGTTCCAGGGCGTCGTCGAATCCCTTGCGGATGCTGGCCAGGGAATAGGCCAGCAGTCCCCGCAGCCCGGCCTGCTCGGCCAGTTCCACCACCAGGCTGGAACCGACGATGACCTCGTATCCCTCCTTGCGCAGCGTCTCGAAGCGACGCCGGGCGTCGTCCGGTGTCCGGTAGGCGTGCTGGCTGATGCCGATGTTCAGCAGGTCCTTGACGTCGTCGAACTCGGGGATGGTCTGGCCGTACATCACCACGCCGACGCGATCGGCGACCCGGCGCGCCCGGATCAGCGCCTGCAGCAGGTCGAAACCGCCCAGGTGGATGGTGGCCACCGGCGCCTGCAGGCCGGCCCGCAGGGTGGCGGCGTTCGAACCCGCGCTGACGAAGGCATCGGCCATGCCGCGCTCGACCCGGTCCTGCGCCACGGCAAGGGCATCGCCGAACGTGGCGTCGACCACCTCGATGCGCGCCCGCTGCGCATATTCGGCGACCACGGGCATGGCCAGTTCGCGGATGTGCCGGTAGCTGACGAAGCACAGGCGCGGCAGGCCGGACGGAGGCGAGGAAAGGGGAGGCATGGTCATGTCTTGGTAAGACGTACGGTTCGTCTCATGATTGTTCCATGAAACGTCCGGACAAAGTTGCCATTCCGGGAAAACGCCGATGGATCAAGGGCTTGGCGCGCAAACCTCGGATGGCACGGGGATTGCAGTGTCCCGGCATCGTCTTCAAGGAGATACCGGATTGGCCCTCGAACACATTACCGTGCTGGATCTGACCCACATGCTTTCCGGGCCCTACGGCACCATGCTGCTGGCGGACCTGGGCGCCCGCACGATCAAGGTCGAACCTCCCGGGCGAGGCGAAGGCACGCGCCGGCTGCTCGAGAACGACCCGCAGCATTCGCGCGACGGCATGGGCGCCTACTACGTCACGCTGAACCGGAACAAGGAAAGCGTCTGCGTCGACCTGAAGCAGCCGGCGGGCCGCGAGATCTTCCTGGACCTGGTGCGGCGCGCCGACGTGGTGTTCGACAATTTCAGCGTGGGAGTGACCGAAAGGCTGGGTATCGATCATGCGTCGCTGGCCAAGGTCAATCCACGCATCGTCACCTGCTCGGTGACGGGATTCGGGCAGACCGGGCCGGCCACGCAGCGTCCGGCGTTCGACCAGGTGGTGCAGGCCATGGGCGGCGGCATGTCGATCACCGGCACGCCGGCCACCGGGCCGATGCGCAGCGGCATCCCCATCGGCGACCTGGGCGGGGGCACCTTCGGCGCGATAGGCGTGCTGGCGGCCCTGGTCGAGCGCGAGCGGACGGGCAGAGGGCAGCACGTCGACATCGCCATGCTGGACGTGCAGATTTCGCTGCTGAACTACATGGCCACGATGTACTTCATGTCCGGCCAGATTCCCGAGGGCATCGGCAACGGCCATTTCGTACACGTGCCCTACAACTGCTATCCGACCGCGGACGGCCACATCATCATCGCCTGCATCGGCGACGCCTTCTTCGAGCGCTTCGTGGAGTTCATCGACGTGCCCGAGCTGCGGCGACCGGAGTATCGCCAGCAGCCGGTGCGCTTCGCCGACAAGGCTCGCATCGACGAGATCATCTCGGCCGAGCTGCGCAAGCAGCCCACCGCGCATTGGCTCGCGCGGCTGGAGGCCGCCCGCATTCCCTGCGGCCCGGTCAACGACTTCGCGCAGGCGCTGGCCGACCCGCAGGTGGTGGCGCGCGGCATGGTGGCCGAGGTGCCGCTGCCGGATGGAACGTCCCTGCGCATGCCGGGCAATCCGGTCAAGCTCTCGGGCTCGGCGGCGGCGACCTTCGGCGCGCCGCCGCGGCTGGGTGCCCAGACCGACGCCGTGCTGGGCGACTGGCTGGGCTATGCCCCGGACCGGCTGGCCAGCCTGCGCGGGCAAGGCGTAATCGGCTGACGACAAGACCAACACGAGGAGGAGACAACATGGCGATACGATGGCTATCCGCATTTTCCGCGCCCTTGCTGGCCGCGCTTTGCCTGGCGGCCGGAAGCGTCCGCGCCGAGACGTACCCGGCCAAGCCGATCCGGCTGATCGTGCCGTTTGCACCCGGCGGTGTGACCGACACCGGCGCCCGCATCGTGGCCGAGCACCTCGGCCACCGGCTGGGCCAGCAGGTGGTGGTGGAGAACAAACCCGGCGCTTCAGGCAACATCGGCACGCAGCTCGCGGCCACGGCCGCGCCGGATGGCTACACGCTGGTGGTGGGTTTCGATGGCACCCTGGTCATCAATCCCCACGTCTATGCCAAGGTACCGTTCGACACCTTGCGCGACCTTGCCCCCGTCAGCAAGATCGGCGATGCCGCGCTGGTCATCGTGACCAACCCCGCGCTGCCGGTGACCGATTTCGCGTCACTGGTCGCCTACTCCAAGCGCAACCCGGCCGGCGTCTCGTATGGCAGCGCCGGCACCGGCAGCACGCCGCACCTGGCGGGTGAGTTGCTGCGGGTGCGCACGGGCGCCAATTTCGTCCACATTCCCTACAAGGGCGGCGGCCAGGCCATGGCCGACGTGGTCGGCGGGACGCTGCCCATGCTGTATACGGCCGTGGCGGGGGCGTACCCCTTCATCCAGCGCGGCCAGATGCGCGCCGTGGCGGTGTCCAGCGCGCAGCGCCTGGCGTCGTTGCCGGACGTGCCTACCGTGGCCGAGACGGTGCCGGGGTTCGAAGTGACGTCGTGGATAGGTATCCTGGCGCCAGCGGGCACGCCGTCCGCGATCGTCGACCGCCTGCAGCGGGAGATCCGGGCCGTGGTGTTCCAGCCCGAGGTAAAGGAGCGTCTGGCGGGGCTGGGCATCGTCGCATCGGGCAATACGCCGGCGGAGTTCCGCGGCCAGATCGAGGCCGATCTGCGCAAGTACGCCGACGTGGTGAAGGCGGCCAACATCCGCATCGATTGATGTCCTGATGCGCGCAGGCAACAAAAAACCCCGCCAACCGAAGCTGCGGGGTCTTGCCTGCGGATCCTGCCGGATCCGGAACTGCCATCAGTTGGTGCCCAGGAGAGGACTCGAACCTCCACGCCGTTAAGCGCTAGTACCTGAAACTAGTGCGTCTACCAATTCCGCCACCTGGGCACTGCCGTACAACCAAAACCACCCTTCGAGCGGGTATTCCAACTCGGATTTCCAACTACCTGGAAGGCTTGCGCCTGCCAAAGAATTGGTGCCCAGAAGAGGACTCGAACCTCCACGCCGCTAAGCGCTAGTACCTGAAACTAGTGCGTCTACCAATTCCGCCATCTGGGCATTGTCGCAACGGCCTAACATTTGCTGCGGTAAACTCAAGTTATTCCTTGCGTGTACCGTTGCATGCGGGGCAGTAGCAACAGAAGCTGCGCATTATAAAGAGAACCTGAAACTTTGACAACTCGATCCCATAACAATCTTCCCTCTACGCCCGCGGACTTCGATCCCGACGTGCCCACTCGCGAGCAAATCCTAGGATTGCTGCGGGAGGCGAATGCCCCCATCGCTCCGGCGGAACTGGCGCGTCGACTGGGTGTGGACCCGGGCAGCGTGGGCTTCGAGCGCCGGCTCGCCGCCATGGAGCGCGACGGCCAGTTGATGCAGAACCGCAAGGGCGCGCTGCTGCTGTCGACCAAGCTCGACTTCATCGCCGGCCGCGTACAGGGGCACCGCGACGGTTTCGGCTTCCTGATCCGCGACGACGGCCAGACCGACCTTTTCCTGCCGCCCAAGGAAATGCTGAAGGTCCTGCACGGCGACCGCGTGCTGGTGCGGCCGGCCGGCAGCGACTACCGCGGCAAGCCCGAAGGCACCATCGTCGAGGTGCTGGAGCGGCGCACCAACAAGCTGGTGGGGCGTTTCCTGAACGAGCGGGGCCTCTCGATCGTGGTGCCCGAGGACCAGCGGATCAAGCACGACATCCTCGTGCCGCCCGGCGAAACCGCCCAGGCGCAGCACGGCCAGGTCGTCACGGTCGAGATCATCGAGCAGCCCACGCGGCATACGCAGCCGCTGGGCCGCGTGGTCGAGATCCTGGGCGAGATCGACGATCCCGGGATGGAGATCGAGATCGCCGTCCGCAAGTTCGACGTGCCGCATGAGTTCTCGGCCAAGGCGCTGGCGCGCGCCGAGCGCCTGCCCGCCGAGGTGGTCAAGGGCGACCTGGCCGGACGCTACGACCTGCGCGACGTTCCGCTGATCACCATAGACGGCGAGGATGCCCGCGACTTCGACGACGCCGTCTACTGCGAACGCGTGGAACTGGGCACGGGGGCCCGCAAGCGGGCAGGGTGGCGGCTGATCGTCGCCATCGCCGACGTGGCGCACTACGTCACGCCCGGCGACGCGCTGGACGCCGATGCGCTCGAGCGCAGCACCAGCGTGTATTTTCCGCGCAAGGTCATTCCCATGCTGCCGGAAAAACTCTCCAACGGCCTGTGCTCGCTGAATCCCAACGTCGACCGGCTGGTGCTGGTGTGCGACATGGTGATTCCCGCCACCGGCGCCAAGGGCGGGACGGTCCAGGCCTACCAGTTCTACAACGCCGTCATGCATTCGCATGCGCGCACCACCTATACCGAGGTCTGGGCGGCGCTGCAGCAGCCCGACGGGCCGGCCGCGCGCAAGCATGCGGACGTCCTGCCGCAGATCCAGGACCTCTATGCGTTGTACCAGTTGCTGGCGCAGGCCCGCGAGAAGCGGGGCGCGATCGACTTCGACACGGTCGAGACCAAGATCGTCTGCAATGAACTGGGCCGCATCCACAGCATCGTTCCCTATGTGCGCAACGATGCCCACAAACTGATCGAGGAATGCATGCTGGCCGCCAACACCTGCGCGGCGGACTTCATGGAGCGCAGCAAGCATCCGGGGCTCTACCGCATCCATGAAGGGCCCACCCCGGAAAAACTGCAGGCCCTGCGCGACTTCCTGAAAACGCTCGGCCTGTCGCTGGGCGGCGGCGACAAACCGGCCGCGGCCGATTACTCGGCGCTGCTGGCCAGCGCCAAGAACCGGCCCGACGCGCCGCTGCTGCAGACCATGGCACTGCGGTCCATGCAGCAGGCGATGTACAGCCCGGACAACGTCGGCCACTTCGGCCTGGCCTATCCGGCCTATGCCCACTTCACCTCGCCGATCCGGCGCTATCCCGACCTGCTTACCCATCGCGTGATCAAGGCGCTGCTGCACGGCAAGCGCTATGTCCCCAACGCGCTGGAAGACATGCCGGTCATGCCTGGCACCGCCAAGGAGCAGGAGCACGCCCTGTGGGAAAAACTGGGCCTGTTCTGCTCGGCCAATGAACGGCGCGCCGACGATGCCTCGCGCGACGTCGAGGCCTGGCTCAAGTGCTGGTACATGCGCGAACGCGTGGGCGACGTCTTCAGCGGTACGGTCACCGGCGTCGCGCCTTTCGGCGTGTTCGTCACGCTGGACGAACTCCACGTCGAAGGGTTGGTCCACGTGTCCGAACTGGGCGCAGAGTACTTCCAGTTCAACGACGGCCTGCACGAGCTGCGCGGCGAACGTACGGGCATGCGCTATCGCCTGACCGACAAGATGCAGGTGCAGGTGGCCCGCGTCGACCTCGAGGCACGCCGCATCGAATTCAAGCTGGTCAAGGGCGTGACCTACGAGGGACTGCGCAAGGCCATCAAGCGCGACAGCGCGCCCGCGCCCGAGCGCAAGCCGGCCAAGCCCAAGGCCGTGCTGCTGACCGACATGTCGAAGATGCCCAAGGGCAAGAAGGCCGCGGCAAAGAAGCACGCCGCTCCGGAGAAACCCGCCAGCGCGCGCAGCGGCAAGCGCGCGGCGGCCAAGCATGGCCGCGGCAAGCGGCACTGAATCTCTGGTCTAATAACGGCATTGCGGCGCTGCCTGGGGCAGCGCCGCGTCGTTTTTGCCGCCGCGTCGCGGCAGGTATTCATGTCGGGGTGAAAGATGGCAGCAAGCCAGGTTTTGGTCGGATTCCACGCGGTGGCCGCACGGCTGCGCCATGCGCCGGCGTCGATCAAGGATATCTACGTCGAGGAGGCACGCCGCGACCGGCGCATGCTGACGCTGGTCGAACAAGCCCAGGCCGCCGGATGCAAGGTGCATCCCGTGGCGCAGACGCGCCTGGACGGGCTGGCCAAGGGGCAGCGCCACCAGGGCGTGGTCGCGCTGGCGGAGTCGCTGGAATTGGCGATGGACGTGGATGAAGTGCTGGACGATGCCGAGGGCCCGGCCTTCCTGCTGGTGCTGGACGGCGTCACCGATCCGCACAACCTGGGTGCCTGCCTGAGAACCGCGGACGGGGCCGGCGTCCATGCGGTGATCGCGCCCCGCGACCGGGCCGTGGGCCTGAACACGACCGTCCAGCGCGTGGCCTGCGGGGCCGCAGACAGCGTTCCCTACCTGACCGTGACCAATCTGGCTCGGACCATGCGCAGCCTGAAGGAGCGCGGCGTCTGGGTGGTCGGGACCGACGACGAAGCCACCGAGACCATGTACGACGTGGACGCTCGCCAGCCCATCGCCTGGGTCATGGGCGCCGAAGGCGAGGGCATGCGCCGCCTGACCCGCGACACCTGCGATCAACTGGTCCGGATCCCCATGCAAGGGTCCGTGGAAAGCCTGAACGTCAGCGTGGCGTCGGCGGTCTGCATGTACGAGACGCTCAGGCAGCGGGCGGCGAAGTAGAACGGCCGGGAGGCGTCAGAACAGTTTCTCGGACGCCTCGATTTTCCTGCACTGGCCGCTGGCAAGCGGAGTGTTCAATCTGCCGCTGATCCTGTCAGGGCGGCGCTCAAAACTTGGTGTCCGGGACATAGCTTCCCACGCTGCATACGCCGCTGAAGTTGTTAGCCATCTCCGTGGTTTCAATGCTTATTCGGCCGGTTTTTCTATTGATTTCCCCTCCGGTGTACATTCTTTTGTTGCTGATCAGCCTGCTGTGGAAAACGATTCTCTCGGACAGGACTTCGTAGTCTTGGGAGTAGTCGCCGGGGGTTCCATAGCCATTGTCTAGTGGATCTGACTCGCTAAAGGCATAAGCCGGCCAGCATGCCGCCCATGCGATCAGACCGGCCATTGCCGCCATTGATCGGCCCCTGGTTTTCCCGCGTTTCTTCATGGCTCGTCTCTGGCGGCTATTTGAGCGAAATACGGGCGGTGACCGTGCATTCGTGGGTGTCGACAGGACCTGTGGGAGGGGGCATGCCTGTTTCCATCGCGTATTGAGCCTGCAATGCTGGCTGCCACGGCTTGGTCTTGGTGGAGGAGCAGTCGCAGGCGCCCAGACTGATGTCCTTGAAGTTGCTCTTGCGCTGGGCGAACTCCGAGGCGCGGGACTTGGCCCGTGCGCAGGCCGCCGCGCGAGAGCTGTAGCTGATGGCTGCGGACTGTTCCTCGACGGCACGGGGGCCGTCCGAACCCGAGCTTGAACCCGAGCCTCCGATCGAGACGCCTTGGGCAGCCGCGCTGGCACACCAGACGGATGCGGCCGCAGCCGTGGCAAGTACCGCAAGGGCGTGGAGGACGTGGGATTTCGCTTGCATGATGGCCTCTTCCGGGATTGGCGCAGCGAGGGGAGTGGAGCAACCAGCCTAGCAATGAGTACGAAAAAATACATACTCCAAATGGGGGGGGATTGCTGGCTTACAACAACTTCCGCAAGTGCGTAGATCCGCCGGTGAGACGTAAAAAAGCCCACGAATTTCAAAAATTCGTGGGCAATGGAGCATCGGAGCACAGGCTCCGCAGCAGTCTTATCCTGCTGCGAGTGCCGTAGGGAGACTCAGGCGTTCCAGCCTCGAGAAAACAGCAGCGCCAGTGCGGAAGGATAGCTTCGGCTGCTGCTTGCGCCGCGACGTTGCTTGAAGGGCCACGGGCTGCGATTCGCGGGAGTCGGTTTGGCATGCGGCCCATGTTGCCCGGTTCGCGGGATGATGGGCCGTTGCGCCGGCAGCGTATCCGCATCCGTGCCATGCGTGTCCGTTTCCTCGGCGGTGCGCGTGTGCGTTCCCGCCGCGGCGAGCCCGGCCGCACGTTTGAACCCCGGCTTGAACCCCGCACGCACCGTTTGCTGGCCGATGTCCAGCGTGACCGCGCCTTCGCCGCCCTGGGCAGCCGGTGCGATGCGCTGGAGCCGGATCTGGCCGGCCTGGCTCATGTCCGCCAGCAGCCGCAATTGGGATGCCGAGGTCGTGGCGGGCGTGCTGCAGGTATGGAACAGGAAGGCGGGGCAGGCGGCCAGCCGCGCGGCCATGTACAGGCGGCGCACCGTGCTTTCGGATTGCGCGGCCGCCTGGTCAGGGGGCAGGATGGCGACCAGCGCCGCGAACTCGCCCGCCCGCACGCCGGATTCCAGCTGGTCCAGGCCATCCAGGGGGTGGTCGGTGCGCACGAGCTTGACGCATTCCAGCGAAACGCCGTGCTGGATCAGCGCGGGGGCGTAGGACAAGTACGGCGGCACCAGCAAGGCCACCGTGCGGCCGGCCTTGGTGAGCCGGCTCAGCAGCGGGCCGAGCAGGTTCAATTCGCCATGCCCGACGCGCGGGACCAGGATTTCGGTAAGTGCGCCGACGGGCCATCCGGCCTGGGGCAGGGCGGCGTCGAGCGCGGGAAAGCCGCTGGAAAGACTGGAGCTGGGCGTGCAGTGTTTCATGATGGTCGTCCGTCTGGGTCTTCAATGCACCAGGCCGGCCCGGATCAGGCCGACGGCGATGCCCTCGAGCGCGAAATCGTCGCGCTCGCGATCGACTTCGATGGGTTGGAAGTCGGGATTGGCCGGCAGCAGGCTCAGGCCGGTTTCGGTGTAGCGCAGTTCCTTGACGGTGACGTCGTCGCCCAGGCGGGCCACGATGATCTGCCCGTCGCGGGCCTGGGCGGCCTTCTTGACCGCCAGCAGGTCGCCGTCGAGGATGCCGGCGTCGCGCATGCTGTTGCCGCGTACCTTGAGCAGGTAGTCGGGCCGCTGCGAGAACAGGGCCTCGTCCACGCCGATTTCCTTGTCGATGTGCTCGGTGGCCAGGATGGGGCTGCCGGCGGCGACCCGGCCCACCAGCGGCAGCACCAGTTGCGCCAGCACGGGGTGCGTGAGCTGGAGCGGCGGTTCGGCTGCGACCGGGTCTTTCAGCCGTATCCCGCGGGAGGTGCCCGCGGACAATTCCAGTACGCCCTTGCGCGCCAGCGCCTTCAGGTGTTCCTCGGCCGCGTTGGGCGAGCGAAAGCCCAGCGCCTGGGCGATTTCGGCCCGGGTGGGCGGAAAGCCGGTCTTGACGATGGCCTGGCGAATGAGATCCAGGATTTCTTGTTGGCGTGCGGTCAGCTTGGACATCTCGGGCTCCGTGGCGGGGCGCCCGCCACCGGGTGGCGACGGCGCGTGTCGAGCTTCTGTGGTTTTATCCAGTAACTGTATTTTTATACAGTATCGATGCGCGACGCAAGCGGAAAACGCAAGTGTCGCGGGAACGCCAATCCGGCCGCGGGTATCATCGGGCTCTCGTCCTTCCGTGCCTGCGTCCGCCATGTCCCTGCCACGTCTTTGCATCGTCGCCACCGGTGGCACCATCGCCGGGGCCGGCGCCCGCCCCCAGGCCACGATGGCCTATGCCGCCGGCGCGCTGGACGTGGCCGAGCTGTGCGCCAGCGTGCCAGGCCTGGACGAAGTGGCCGACATCCGGGCCGAGCAGTTCGCGGCCATCGACAGCAAGAACGCCACGCCCGCCTTCTGGCAGTCGCTGGCCGGGCGGGTGCAGTCACTGCTCGACGCAGGCGCCGACGGCGTGATCGTCACCCACGGTACGGACACGCTCGAGGAAAGCGCGTATTACCTCCACCTGGTGCTCAAGACCGACAGGCCGGTGGTTCTGGTGGGCGCGATGCGCCCGGCGACCGCGCTGTCTTCCGACGGCCCGCTGAACCTGCTGGACGCGGCCACGGTGGCCGCCCATCCGCAGGCCGCCGGGCGCGGCGTGCTGGTCGTGCTCAACCACCAGATCCTGGGCGCGCGCGACGCGTCCAAGACCAATGCCAACCGGCCCGATGCCTTTGCTTCGCCCAACGCGGGCGCCCTGGGCTGGGTCCAGGACGGCCGGGTCGCCTGGATGGGGCGGCCGGAACGTCCGCACACCAGCGCCACGCCTTTCACGGCCGCCACGCCGCTGCCTCCGGTCGAGGTGCTGGCCGGCTATGCCGGCGGCTCGGCCGCCCTGATCCGGGCGGTGGGATCCACCGGGGCGCGCGGCCTGGTCTGGGCCGGGACCGGCAACGGTTCGGCCAGCGCCGACGCGCAAGAGGCGCTGGACGGACTGGAGCGCGGCGGCGTGGCCGTGGTCCGCGCGACCCGCACGGGCAGCGGCTGCGTCGCGGCCTCGGGCGGGCTGCCCGGCGCCGGTACGCTGTCGCCGTGGAAGGCGCGCGTGCTGCTGATGCTGGCGCTGGGCGCGGGCATGGACGACATCCAGGGCGCCTTCGACACGTATTGATCCGCCCGTGCGAGGCCGGCCAGCCCGCAACCGCGGCGGTGCATCCATGCCCGGAAATGGGCCCCGAAACCACGCCGCACGGCGGTTCTCGGGCCTTTGGCTTGCTTTTTGCCCTTCCGCGGGCGATAATAAAGGGCTTGATTTTTGGCGGAAGCCATTTTTTCGCCAGATTGATCCCTTGTCCGACTCTAGACGCTTGAGCGGACTTGCGCCTACGGCGGGCCCATCCGGACGCCCGCGGGACCATCCATAAGGAGCTTCGATGCGTCACTATGAAGTAGTTTTCATCGTTCACCCGGACCAGAGCGAGCAGGTTCCGGCCATGGTCGACCGTTACAAGTCGCTGATCACCAGCCAGGGCGGCACGATCCACCGTCTGGAAGACTGGGGCCGCCGCCAGCTGGCGTACCCGATCCAGAAGCTCGTCAAGGCTCACTACGTGTGCATGAACATCGAGTGCGGCCAACCCACGCTGGACGAACTCGAGCACGCTTTCCGCTACAACGATGCCGTGCTGCGCCATCTCGTCGTCAAGATGAAGAAGGCCGAGACCGCCCCGTCGCCGATGATGAAGATCGTCGAGCGCGAGGAGGCCCGCAAGGTGTCCACCGAAGCCGCCCCCGCCGAGGCCTGAGCCCCGGCTGGACTGGCATGACAGGTCGTTGCCGACCGCCCGCATCGCAGGCCCGCCGTAGCGGGAGCCCGTCGATGCCACGGACGACACGGCGTTGAACAAGGTTCATCTGACTGCCCAGGTGGTCGAGTGCAAGCCGCTCAGGTATACCCCCGCCGGAATCCCGGTGCTGGAACTGGCGCTTGCCCACGAATCCGAGCTGATCGAAGGCGGGAGACCCCGCCGGGTCGAGATGCTCGTCAACGCAGTCGTCGTCGGCGATCTGGCCGGCAGGCTCGAGCGCGAGGCGCTGGGCCGGTCGATCCGGATCGAAGGGTTCCTGGCACCGACCCGGAAAGGTTCAAGCAGACTGAGGCTGCACATCCAGCAGGCCGCCATCGTCCGGCAGGGCGAGGAGGGCGGGCCGGCAGGACAGCCCCAGGTGTGAAACGGATTGAATACCCAAGAGGTACATCATGGCCGCATTCGGCAAACGCAAGGAAAAGAAGAAGTTCGGTCAACAGAATCCGCTGTTCAAGCGCCGCAAGTTCTGCCGCTTCACGGCAGCCGGCGTTGACCAGATCGATTACAAGGACATCGAAGTCCTCCGTGACTTCATCCAGGAAAACGGCAAGATCATTCCTGCCCGCCTGACCGGCACCAAGGCGCACTACCAGCGCCAGCTCGACACGGCTATCAAGCGCGCCCGCTTCCTGGCGCTCTTGGCCTACACCGACAACCACAATTGATTGCCGGGAGAGACCATCATGCAAATCATCTTGCTCGAAAAAGTCGTCAACCTCGGCAACCTGGGTGACGTCGTCCGCGTGAAGAACGGCTATGCCCGTAACTTCCTGATTCCCCAGAAGATGGCCAAGCGCGCCACCGACGCCGCGCTGAAAGAGTTCGAGGCGCGCCGCGCCGAACTCGAAAAGATCCAGGCCGACAAGCTGGCCGCCGCGCAGGCCGTGGCCCAGCGGCTGGAAGGCTACTCGGTGTCCATCACCCAGAAGGCGGGTGTGGACGGCCGCCTGTTCGGCTCGGTCACCAACTTCGACGTCGCTTCCGCGCTGAAGCAGGCGGGCTTCGAGTCGGTCGAAAAGGGCATGGTCCGCCTGCCCAACGGCCCGCTCAAGACCATCGGCGAATTCCCGCTGGAAGTCGGCCTGCATACCGATGTCGTGGCCAACATCACGGTGGTCGTGGTCGGCGAAACCGCCTGACGCTTCTCCGGCCGCGCTTCTCCGAGCCGGCCGGACGTCCACCGCCAGCGCATCCTTCCTGGATGGCGCCGGCACAGGAACCCTCCATTTCTTCACAGAATGGGGGGTTCTTTTTTCGGGGTCGCCCCCGGGGCAGGCGGATGGATTCCTCTTCCGTCCAGCCGGGCTAAACTGTCGTGGGCCGGCATTCCCGCCGCCCATGCTCGAACACCAGGTTTTCCGCTCTATGAATTCGCCCGTCGATCCCCAGCTCGAGTCCCTGCGCGTCCCGCCTCACTCGGTCGAGGCGGAGCAATCGGTGCTGGGCGGCCTGCTGCTGGACAACGCCGCCTGGGACCGCATCGCGGACATCCTCAAGGAAGACGACTTCTATCGCTACGACCATAGGCTGATCTGGCAGCAGATGGCCAAGCTGATCGGGCTGGCGCGTCCCGCCGACGTGGTGACGACCCACGAGTCGCTCCAGACGGCCGGCAAGGCGGAAGAGGCGGGCGGCCTGGCCTACCTGAATTCGCTGGCGCAGAATACGCCGTCCGCGGCCAACATCCGCCGCTATGCGGAAATCGTGCGCGACCGCGCGGTGCTGCGGCGGCTGGTCACCGTGGCCGACGAGATCTCGGCCGCGGCCTTCAACCCCCAGGGCAAGGACACGCGGCAACTGCTGGACGAGGCCGAGTCCAAGATCTTCAAGATCGCGGAAGAGGGCGCGCGCGGAAGCGCGGGCTTCCTGTCGCTGCAGCCGCTGTTGACCCAGGTGGTCGAGCGCATCGACGAACTCTACCACCGTGACAGCACCTCGGACGTCACCGGCGTGCCCACGGGGTTCACCGACCTGGACAAGATGACCTCGGGGCTGCAGCCGGGCGACATGATCGTCGTGGCCGGCCGCCCCTCCATGGGCAAGACCGCGTTCTCGGTCAACATCGGCGAGCACGTGGCGGTGGAAGAGGGCTTGCCGGTGGCGGTCTTCTCCATGGAAATGGGCGCCTCGCAGCTGGCCATGCGTGTGCTGGGCTCGATCGGCCGCCTGGACCAGCAGCGCCTGCGCACGGGCAAGCTGCTGGACGAGGACTGGCCCAAGCTGACGCACGCCATCCAGAAGATGCAGGATACCCAGCTCTACATCGACGAAACTCCCGCGCTCAGCCCCATGGAACTGCGCTCGCGCGCCCGCCGCCTGGCCCGGCAGTGCGGCCAGCTGGGCCTGATCATCATCGACTACCTGCAGCTGATGTCGGGCAACGGCGGTGGCGGCAGCGAGAACCGGGCGTCGGAGCTGTCGGAAATCAGCCGCTCGATGAAGGGCCTGGCCAAGGAACTGAACTGCCCCCTGATCGCGCTTTCCCAGCTGAACCGGGGCCTGGAACAGCGCCCCAACAAACGCCCGGTGATGAGCGACCTGCGGGAATCCGGCGCCATCGAGCAGGACGCGGACGTGATCATCTTCCTGTACCGCGACGAGGTCTACAACCCTGACACGCCCGACAAGGGCACGGCCGAGATCATCATCGGCAAGCAACGTAACGGCCCGATCGGCACTGTCCGGCTGACCTGGCAAGGGATGTACACGAAGTTCGCCAACTTCTCGGGCAACGCGTTCGTCGATTCTGATTATTAGGTCCCCCCGTATCGGCCCCCCCACGCGCTTGCGCGCGCCCCCAGGGGCGGCACTGGTGGACCGGCGGAGCCGGATCCACGGTGCCCGGGAAACTCAACGGCTGTTAGGGGGTGGTTTTTTGTGGGACGATTTTTTTTCTTGGCGCCGCCTGGCGTTTTTTTCGCCTTCTGCTTTGACCTTACCGGGTCCCCGGCAATGGATCCATTCCTCGCCAAGCCGCGCCAGCTCTACGTTTTCAAGAAACCGCCTTACCGTATCGGCGCCCCCCGCCAGCCCGCTGTTACTCCGGGATGCGGTGGATCCGGCTCCGCCGGTCCACCCGCATCGCCCCCTGGGGGGCGCCCGAAGGGCGTAGGGGGGTGCTAAACTTCGCGCGGTTTTTTAAACACGTCATGTAACTGTCACGTGGCGTACTGCGAGGACGTGATGTTTGGACGCTTGATGCCCAAAGAGGGCCGCTTTTTCGATCTGTTCACGGCGCATGCCGATCTGTCGCGCCAGGGCAGCCGGGAGCTGGCCGCCCTGATGGCCGATCTGGGCCAGGCCGAGGAGCGGGTCAAGAACATCGAGACGCTGGAGAAGAAGGCCGACAAGGTCACCCACGATACGATCGATCTGCTGCACAAGACCTTCATCACGCCGCTGGACCGGGACCAGATCCACAACCTCATCACGACCATGGACGACATCCTAGACCTGATGGAAGACGCGGCCCAGTGCATCAACCTCTATGACATCCGCGCCGTCACGCCGGATGCCCGGGCGCTGGCCGACATCGGGGTCCAGTGCTGCGACCGGCTGCACATGGTCGTGAGCCTGCTGCACAACCTGAACGATACGGCCAGCATCATGAAGATCTGCGAAGAGATCGACCGGCTGGAATCGGATGCCGACCGGGTGATGCGCCGCGGCATGGGCCGCCTGTTCCGCGACGAAGCCGACACCCGTCAACTCATCAAGATGAAAGCCATCTACGAACTGCTGGAAGAAATCACCGACAAGTGCGAGGACGTCGCGAACCTGATCGAAGGCATCGTCCTGGAAAACGCCTAGTCGGAAGGATTTCATGGATACGCTTCAGATCAGCTTCGCCACGCTTGCCTTCCTGGTCGTCCTGGCACTCATTTTCGATTTCATGAATGGGTTCCACGACGCCGCCAACTCCATCGCCACCGTGGTTTCCACGGGGGTGCTCAAGCCTCATCACGCGGTCGTTTTCGCCGCGTTTTTTAATTTCGTCGCGATTTTCGTCTTCCACCTGAAGGTGGCGGCCACCGTCGGCAAAGGCATCATCGACCCGAGCGTGGTGGACCACTACGTCGTCTTCGGGGCGCTGGTCGGCGCCATCGCCTGGAACGTGATCACCTGGTTCTTCGGCATTCCGTCCTCGTCGTCGCACGCGCTCATCGGCGGCATCGTGGGCGCGGGCCTGGCCAGCTCCGGCCCCAGCGTCCTGATGGTCCGGGAAATCCTCTACATCGTCGCCTTCATCGTGGTTTCCCCGGTGTTGGGCTTCGTGCTGGGCGGCTTCCTGATGCTGCTGGTGTCCTGGCTGTTCCGCCGGACGCGGCCGCTGCGGGTGGACGGCTGGTTTCGCCGCCTGCAACTGCTTTCGGCCGGGCTCTACAGCCTGGGACACGGCGGCAACGACGCGCAGAAGACCATCGGCATCATCTGGCTGCTGCTGATCGCGGCCAATGTCCCGGGGGCCAAGGATCACGTCCCGATCTGGGTGGTGGTCAGCTGCTACGTGGCGATCGCGCTGGGCACCATGTTTGGCGGCTGGCGCATCGTCAAGACCATGGGGCAGCGCATCACCAAGCTCAAGCCCGTGGGGGGCTTCTGCGCCGAGACCGGCGGCGCGATGACGCTGTTCCTGGCGGCCATCCTGGGTATTCCCGTCTCGACCACCCACACCATCACCGGCGCCATCGTCGGCGTCGGCTCCAGCCGCAAGTTCAACGCCGTGCGCTGGGGGCTGGCGGGCAACATCGTCTGGGCCTGGATCCTGACCATCCCGGCTTCCGCCCTCGTGGCCGCGGGCGCCTGGTGGGTGGGCAAGACCCTGTTCTGAGGCCGGGACGCCGCGTTACGACTTGTTTCCAGTATGATGGCGCGCCATGGCGGCCGGTAAAGGCCGCCTGGCGCCGCCGCGCGGAGAAGAAGGGAGCACCCGGGCGTCGGCATGATCCCTCTTTCCCGGAACCGCCACCATGACACCTGCACCGATACAATCCTTGCTTGAATCGCGCGCGCTGCTGCTGTTCGGCCGCATCGTCCTGACGTTCATGTTCTGGACCAGCGGCCTGGTCAAGCTGTTCGATTTCCAGGGCGGGGTCGCCGAGATGAGCCATTTCGGGCTCGAACCGGCCTGGCTGTTCAACGTGCTGACCATCATCGTCCAGCTGGGTGGATCGCTGTTGATCATTTTCAACCGCGCCGCGTGGCTGGGCGCCGGGGCCCTGGCGGTGTTCACGGTGCTGACCATTCCGGTGGCGCACCCGTTCTGGAAGTTCGAGGGCGAGGCCGCGTTCCATGAAATGATGGTCGTGCTCGAGCACATCACCGTGATCGGCGGCCTGATCGTCGTGGCCATCCTGGGCCAGCGCGTCGCGCGCAGGTAATTCCGTTCACGCCCCAGCAAGAGGACCGACCCCGCCATGATCCGCCATATCGTCATGTGGAAACTCAAGGACGAAGCCGAAGGCGCCGACCGCCAGACCAACATGCAGAAGGTCCGGCGGCTGCTCGAGAGCTGCCGCGATTGCGTCCCCGGCATCCTCGAATTCGAGGTAGGGCTGGCCGCCGACGGCCACGAGGTCACGCACGACGTCGTCCTGAACTCGCTGTTTGCCAGCCGCGAGGCGCTGGACGCCTACCAGGCGCATCCGCGCCACGTGGCGATCAAGCCGTTCATGGGGGCGGTGCGGGCCGAGCGGGCCTGCCTGGACTACGACCTGCCCGTGGCGAGGTAAGAGGGGATGTCCATCACGAATCCCGCCACCGTCACGGATGTGCCCATCCCGTTCCTGGCCTGGCTGGGCGCCAGGCTGGTCAAGGCCGAGGGTGGACAGTCCGAGGTCCGGCTCGATGTCCTGCCGCAGCATTGCAACAGCTGGCACGTCTGCCACGGCGGGGTGCTGATGACCATGCTCGATGCGGCCATGGCCACGGCGGCGCGGTCCCTGCATCCGGAGCTGCGTGGCAGCGCGACGGTGGACATGACCACCAGCTTCGTGCGTCCGGGCGAGGCCGGCAACCTGGTGGCCTACGGCAAGTGCTACCACCGCTCCAGCACCATGGCCTTCTGCGAGGCCGAGGTCAGGGACGAGGGGGGCGGGCTGGTGGCCCGGTCCAGCGGCACGTTCAAGTACATCAGGAAGCGCAGCGACCAGGGCGTCGATGGCTGAGCTGCGGCACCCGCGGCCCCTGGATCCCCAGGTGGCCGATCTCGTATCGCGGGTGCGGCGGGCCAATCGTCCGCCTTATTGGCAGTACACGCCGCAGCAGGCGCGCGCCGTCCACGAAAAAGCCAGCAAGGTGCTGGAAATCGCCGCGGCCGAGGTAGCCGCGGTGCGCGACCTGGACATTCCGGTGGGAGACGGGGCCACGATAGGCGCCCGCCTGTACACGGGCATGCTGTCCGCGGATCCCGCGCCGCTCGTGATTTTCTCGCATGGCGGCGGCTTCACCGTCGGCAGCGTGAACGACTACGACGCCATCTGCCGCATGCTGGCCAACGGCGCCCGCTGCAAGGTGTTGTCGCTGGACTACCGGCTGGCGCCCGAGCACCGCTTTCCCACCGCCGCCGACGACGTCTACGCCGCCTGGCGGTGGGCGTTCGAGCGGCATGACATGCTGGGCATCGACCCGGCGCGGGTGGCCGGCATGGGAGACAGCGCCGGCGGCACGCTCACGGCCCAGGCCGCGCTGCGAGCGCGGGACGACGGCCTGCCGCTGGCGGCGCAGGTGCTGCTGTACCCGGGTACCAGCGCGTGGCAGGACACGGCTTCGCACCGGGCGTACGCCACCGGCTACCTGCTGGACGAGCGCACGATACAGTGGTTCTTCAACCTGTACCTGCGAGACGACGCCGACCGGCTGGACTGGCGCTTCGCGGTACTGGACGCCCCGGAGTTCGTCGGGCTGGCGCCGGCCTTCCTGCAACTGGCCGAATGCGACCCGCTGGTGGACGAAGGGCTGGCCTACGGACGCAAACTGGAAGCGGCCAGGGTGCCGGTCCGGATCCAGGTGTACGAGGGGGCCATCCACAGTTTCTACAACATGGGCGGGGCCTTGCGCGTGGCGCGGCAGGCGCACCGCGATTCGGTGGACTACCTGCGCGCGGTGTTCGAGACCTCGAACGAGGCCTGACGCAGCGAAGCGGGAACCAGCAGCCGCGCCTGCTCGGCGTTGTCGAAGCTGCGTTCTGCCACTTCGACATGGCCGTCGCGGGTGGCCTGGATCACCGTCTGGGCCCGCGTGCCGTAGTCGGGCGTGATGATGAAGGCGGCCGACAGGGCCCGCTCGCGTTCCAGGCTGATGCCGGTGCTGGGCAATTGCGTGTCTTCCGCGATGGTCGTGTCGCTCAGCATCTGGAGGTAGGCCGGCGTGCGGGCCTCGGTGGCCTTGAGCGTGGCCAGCGCGGCGGTGGTGCGCACGACCTTGGGCCAGGGCGTGTCCAGTACCGCGTTCGACAAGCCGTACACGCCGGCCGCCAGCGCCTCGGGCGAGGTGGCGGAATGGCCGCGGCGATGCGACAGGTACCACAGCGACGGGCTCCGCCCGAACAATTCCCCCACCACCAGGTTGAATCCGTTGAAGGGCCCGGCACGCCGGGCCAGGTCGCGCAGATAACCCGCGGGGGTCGAGGTGCCAGCCAGGAAACCGGACACCAGTCCGCCGCGCGAGGGCGCGGCTGGATCGTTCCGGCCTCCCTCGCGGTAATTCGTGATGGCGGCGAAGCGCCCATGCCGCGTGATACCCATCCAGGTCCCGCCGGCCGCCAGGTCGCGTCCGGCCCAGATGTCGGGATGATCCTGCCACCAGTCGGCGGGCGCCGTGGGCCGGGCATAGAACTCGTCTCGGTTGGCCACCATCAGCAAAGTGGTCGGACCGCGCGGATCCCAGGCGAAGGCCATCAGGCACATGGCGTCAGTCTTCCCATCCCGCCGGATCGGCGGGCAGGTCGACGAAGACCTCGCTGCGGCGAGGGGCCAGCAGGAGGGCCGCCAGGCCGCTGGCCTGCACCGCTTCGGCCAGCGCGGCCTCGAGTCCGGGCACGTCGGCCACGTCTTCGTAGACCTCCATCCAGGTGACCACGCCGTCGTCGGCGGCGGGGCGCGCCAGGAGGGCCGCCCGGGCGCTCCGGGCGCGGCCGGCCTCGAGCACCCGGCGGGCGGGCGCCAGGGCCTCGGCGCGCCGGGCTTGCGGCAGTTTGTAGTAGACGTAGAGATTGTGCATGGCGGGTCCCGGCGCTGGGCTCATGCCGAGCGGGTATCGTCGGACAGGGCGTAGGGCAGCGCCCGCGGCTGGATGATCGGACCGGCGGGCGAGCCGGCGTGCAGGGGGGCCTGGCCTTGCGCGGCGGCCAGCGAGCTTTCGTACAAGATCGCGACCCCGCCGCCTTCGCGCGCCGCGTTGACGATGCGGCCGCAGGGTTGCTCGTCGCCTTCCTGGAAGACGTCGGCACCGGCCAGCGCCTGCGGATCCGGCTGCCCGCCGACGACATGGCCGGCGAACATGCGGCGCTTGAGCTTGCCGAGGTAGTGGCTGCGCGCGACCACTTCCTGGCCGGGATAGCAGCCCTTGGTGAAGCTGACCCCGCCGATCAGCTCCAGGTTGACCATCTGCGGCACGAACAGGTCCTGCGTCGGCGCCGTGATCCAGGGCAGGCCCGAAGCGATGTCGGCGGCGCGCCAGGCCTGGGCCAGGCCGGCCTGCGCCGGGGCCCCCAGCGCGGTGCCCAGCCGTTGCAGCGCGTCGTCCGTTCCTATCCACCACCAGCGCGGCGACGCGTCGGCGGCGGGAGCCGCGATCCAGGTGGCGTCGGGCAGGTCGGCGCGCGACCAGGGCGCGGCGGGCAGCAACCCGCCCGCGGCCGCCTGCAGGGCCGCCGCATCGGTCCCGCGCCAGACGCCGGCCACGCGCAGCGGCGTGGCGGCAAGCTTGACCTTGGCGCGCAGCACGAACATGGACAGGCGCTTCTGCAGCGCCTGGGCGATGCTGGCATCGACCAGCGCCAGCACGCGCGGGACCGGATCGGCGGGATCGGGCTGGGCGCGCCAGACGATGGCGCTGGCAAGCAGCCGGCCCTTGGCCGTGCAATAGCCGGCAAGCCGCGCGTCGGCGTCGCCAAGTTTCTTGACGTCTTGGGTCAGTTGTCCCTGCAGGAATTCGATCGTGTCTGCACCCCGGGCTTCGAGCACGGTCAAATGGTCCAGCGGCGCGATGTGCGCGAGGGCGGCATCCGGCCGCGCGCTCGCGGATAAAATCTCTTGGACGGACATCTTGAAACGGTCGATGAGGTCGATCGAAGTATTATAGGCGCCCATGCCCAAACGACATTTTTCCCTGAAACGCGCGCTGGCCATATCGTTCGCCGCGCTGTTGCTGGCATCGCTGGCCATCGTCGGCGCAGGCGTCGCGTGGCTGCGCATGCCGCTTTCCCTGCCCGCGGACAAGGTGGACTTCGTCATCGACGAAGGCACGACCATGCGGGGCATCGCCCGGCAGGTGCGCGAGGCCGGCATCGCCGTGCCGCCCGAGGTCCTGATCGCCTATGCGCGCGTGACGGGCACCGAACGCCGCATCAAGGCCGGCGGCTACGAAGTGGCGCGCGGCGATTCGCTGTGGACGCTGCTGAACCGGCTCGCGCGCGGCGACGTCACGCAGCGCGAGATCCGTTTCATCGAGGGCTGGAACTTCCGCCAGATACGCGCGGCCCTGCGCCGCCATCCCGACGTGCGCCAGACCCTGGACGGCCTCGACGACGCCACGGTCACGGCCAAGATCGGCGCCTCGACCAGCCATCCCGAAGGGCTGTTCTTTCCGGACACCTATCTGTTCGCCGTGGGCTCGAGCGACATCGACATCCTGCGCCGCGCCTATCGCGCGCAACAGCGGGAACTTGCCGAGATCTGGGCGCAACGCGATCCGGACCTGCCGCTGGGCTCGCCGTACGAAGTCCTGATCCTGGCCTCCATCATCGAAAAGGAAACCGGCATGGAGGCCGATCGCCGGCGCATCGCCGGCGTGTTCGTCAACCGGCTCAGGGTCGGCATGCCGCTGCAGACCGACCCGACTGTCATCTACGGCCTGGGCGAGGTCTTCGACGGCAACCTGCGCCGCCGCGACCTGCGCGCCGACACCCCGTGGAACACCTACACGCGCCGCGGGCTGCCGCCCACGCCCATCTCGAACCCGGGCCGGGCCTCGCTGCTGGCCGCGGTCCAGCCCGAGAAGCACAAGTACCTGTATTTCGTCTCCCGCGGCGACGGCACCAGCGCCTTCTCCGAGACCCTGGACAGCCACAACCGCTACGTCGCGCGCTACCAGCTCAGGGGGCAGGGGTTGCAGCCGCCGCCGTCCATGCAGACCGAGGCGGTGCAGCCATGAGCGCCGGCGCGAACGCGGCCGTGCGCCGCGGCCGTTTCATCACGCTCGAGGGCGTGGACGGCGCGGGCAAGAGCACGCACCTGGAATGGCTCGTGGCCCGGCTGCGCGAGGCCGGCCTGGATGTGGTGCAGACCCGCGAGCCCGGCGGCACGCCGCTGGCCGAGAAACTGCGCGAGCTGCTGCTGAACGAACCCATGCGGCTCGATACCGAGACCCTGCTGATGTTCGCGGGGCGCTGCGAGCACGTGCGCACCGTGATCGAGCCGGCGCTGGCGCGGGGCCAGTGGGTGGTCTGCGACCGCTTTACCGACGCCACCTACGCCTACCAGGGGGGCGGCCGCGGCCTGGCCGCCGAGCGCATCGCGTTGCTGGAGCAATGGGTGCACGGGGACTTGCAGCCGGACGTGACCTGGTTGTTCGACGTCCCGCTGGAAGTGTCCCGCGAACGGCTGGGGCGGGGCCGCACCCTGGACCGTTTCGAGCGCGAGGACGACGCCTTTTTCGAACGCACGCGCGCGGCCTATCATGCCCGGGCCAAGGCGGATCCGGCGCGTTTTCGCATCATCGATTCGACCCGGCCGATCGAGGCGGTCCGGGCGGAACTGGCCGCCCAGCTGCAGGCCTGCATCGCCGCGGCGGATGGCCCATGAGCCTGCCCCGGTTCTATCCCTGGCATGAAGAAACGGCCCGCGCCTGGCTGGGCGAAGAACAGCGGCGACGCTTTGCCCACGCCTGGCTCATCCACGGACTGGCGGGCATAGGCAAGGTCGAGTTCGCGCGCGCCGCCGCCGCCGGCCTGTTGTGCGAGTCGCCGCAGGACGGCATGGCCTGCGGGCAGTGCCCCGCCTGCACCTGGTATGCGTCGGGCAACCATCCCGACTTCCGCCGCGTCCGTCCCGAAGCCGTGGCGCTGGCCGAAGGCCAGGCCGAAGAGGGCGATGCCGAGGAAGAAGCCGTCGATGCCGACGGCAAGAAGGCCGGCAAGCGCGCCCCCTCGCGCGAGATCCGCATCGAGCAGATACGCGCCCTGGAATCCTGGGCCAATACCGGCACGCACCGGGGCGGCCTGCGGGTGGTGGTGCTGTATCCGGCTGAAACGCTCAACACCATTTCAGCCAACGGCCTCCTGAAGATCCTGGAGGAACCGCCCCCCCAGACCGTGTTCCTGCTCGTGTCCGACGCGCCCGACCGGCTGCTGCCCACCCTGGTGTCGCGCTGTCGCCGGCTGCCCCTGGGAACGCCGGCGCCCGAGCCCGCCCTGGCCTGGCTGCAAGAGCAGGGCGTCCAGGACGCGGCTGCGCAACTGGCCGCTGCCGGGGGGGCGCCGGTCGCGGCCTGGCGCCGTGCCGAAGCCGGCGTTCCGCCCAGGGCGCCATGGCTGGACACCTTCGTGACCGCGCTCGCGCAAGGCAAGCCGCCCGACCTGGGGCAGATCGTCGACGCGCTGGACAAGATTCCCGCCGCCGAGTGGATCGACGCCCTGCAACGCCTGGCCATCGACGTGGCCCTGGCCCAGGCCGGCATGGGCGCGCGCTATTTCCCCGACCTGGCCTCCCAGAGTGCGAAGATAGGCGAGCGCGCCGAGCGCGGCCGGGTGGCCGAGCTGTCGCGCTGGCTCACCCGCCAGCGCAGGATCGCCGACCATCCGCTCAATGCCCGGCTGTTCGCCCAGGATGTGCTGGCCCAGGCCAGCGCGGCCTGCCTGGGCCGCCGCCCCAAGCGGGCCTAGGTGCCCGCTCCCGCTGGTACTATGGATTCCGCAGCCTTACCGTCTTCCTTTCCCCATGTTCGTCGATTCGCATTGCCATCTGGATTTTCCCGAACTGGCCGCGCAACTGCCCGAGATCCTTGAGCGCATGCGCGGCAACCACGTCGCCCAGGCGCTGTGCGTCAGCGTGAACCTGCCCGACTGGCCTCGGCTGATGGAGCTGGTGCGGGGCCATGACAATCTTTGGGCCTCGGTGGGCGTGCACCCCGACTACGAGGACACCCCCGACCCCACGGTCGAGCAATTGGTCGAGCTGGCGGCGACTCCGAAGGTCGTCGCGATAGGAGAAACCGGGCTGGACTACTACCGGCTGACGGGTGACCTGACCTGGCAGCGCGACCGCTTCCGCAACCATATCCGTGCCGCCCGGCGGACCGGCAAACCCCTGATCATCCACACCCGCTCGGCGGCGGAAGATACGCTGCGCATCATGGAAGAAGAGGGGGCGGCGGAAGTCGGCGGCGTGATGCATTGCTTCACCGAATCCCAGGCAGTGGCGGACGCGGCCATCGCGATGAATTTCCACATCTCCTTTTCGGGCATCGTCACCTTCAAGAATGCGCGGGAACTGCAGGAAGTGGCCCGCAACATCCCGCTGGACCAGATCCTGATCGAAACCGATTCGCCATACCTGGCGCCCGTACCCCACCGGGGCAAGCTGAACGACCCGTCCAAGGTGATCCACGTCGCCGAGAAGATCGCCGACCTGCGGGGCATCACGGTCGAGGCGGTGGCGGAAGCGTCGACCAAGAATTTTTTCAATCTATTCAAAGATATACAGCGTTAAATTAAAGTTAGAAATAACTTTAATCTGGCTGTTCGATGTTGAAGAAAAAAGCTTTTCAATCAATGGCTTGGAAAGCAAATATAAGGAAACGCATTATGTTTGGCTCGTGGGCGCGGCGCGGATGGGGGTTCCTGTTGCTGTGGTGCTGGCTGACCGCGTTCTCGGCGGCGCAGGCAGGCGCGGAAGAGGATTTCTGGATCGCCATCCGCAACGACCGCGCGTCCACGGTCAAAACGCTGCTCGCGCGGGGCATGGATCCCAACATGCCGAATGCCGCCAGCAATACGCCGCTGCTCGAAGCCATCAAGGAAGAGGCCTGGGGCGTCTATGACGTCCTGCTGGCCGACAAGCGCATCGACGTGAATCGCCAGAACCGGCTGCGCGAGACGCCGCTGATGTACCTGGCCATCCGGGGCGAGGCCGCGCGGATGGAAAAACTGATCGAGCGCGGCGCCGAGGTCAACCAGGAGGGCTGGACGGCGCTGCACTACGCCGCATCCAAGGGCAACGACGACGCGGTGCGCGTGCTGCTGGAGCACTATGCCTACATCGACGCCGAATCGCCCGGGAAGATGACGCCCCTGATGATGGCCATGCGCTACGACCATACTTCGACGGTGAAGCTGCTGCTGGACGAAGGGGCGGATGGCTACGTCCGCAATGCCGAGGGCAAGAACGCCGTGGATGTCGGCCGGGACGCGGGCAACACGATACTGGCCAACAACCTGGTCGAACGCCTGAACCAGGACCGCCAGCGCCGGCAACAGCAGCAGCGCCGCTAAGCGGGAAAGGCGGGCAGGCTGCCCGTCCGCAGGCGGATGCCGATCTCGTCGCCCACGCGATGCCCGTCCTCGCGGGGCATCTGCGCCAGCACTTCGCTGCCCGAGGGCAGGCGCAAGGTGTACAGGTAGCCCGGGCCGCGAAAGACCTTGTGGACCAGCCGCGCCCGGATGGGGCTGTCGGCGTCGGCCAGCAGGTCGTCGGGCCGCAGCAGGACCCGGACATCGCCGTTCGTGGAAACAGGGCCGGGCGCATCGATATCGCCGAATTCAAGCCGGATGCTGCCGTTGCCTGTCGGCCGGCCCGGCACCAGCACGCCGGCGCCGATGAAGCCGGCCACGAACGCCGTGGCGGGGTGGTGATAAAGATCGTAGGCCTTGCCCCACTGCACGATCCGGCCTTGCTCCATCACGCCGATCTCGTCGGCCATCGCGAAAGCCTCGGCCTGGTCGTGCGTCACCAGAATCGCAGTCGCCTCGGCCTCCTTCAGGATGTCCCGTATTTCGCCGGCCAGTCGCTCGCGCAGGTCCACGTCCAGGCTGGAAAAGGGCTCGTCCAGCAGCAGCAGTTCGGGGCGTGGCGCCAGCGCGCGGGCCAGCGCCACGCGCTGCTGCTGGCCGCCGGACAGCTCGTGCGGATACTTGCCGCCCAGCGAGGCCATGCCGACCAGGGACAGGAGCCCTTTTACCCGCGCGGCGCGGGCCGCGGCCGGTTCGCGCCGCAGGCCGAAACCGACGTTGTCTTCCACCGACAGGTGAGGGAACAGCGCGTAGTCCTGGAACATGACACCCACCCGGCGTTTCTCGGGGGCCAGGCTGCGGCGCGGCGTGGCGACGACTTCGCCGTGCAGCGCGATGCTTCCGGCCAGCAGGGGTTCGAAACCGCTGATCGCGCGCAGCACCGTGCTCTTGCCGCAGCCCGATGGCCCCAGCAGGCAGCCGATGCGGCCTTCGTGCAGGGCCAGCGACAGGTCGTCGACGACGACGTGCATGCCGGTCGGCATGCGATAGCCCAGGCGGACGTGATCGAGCTGCAGGTGAGGGTGGGGCATGGGGGCGGACGGATTGCGCAAGCGCATGAATATAATTCGTATTCCTGCTTGCCGCCAACGCCAGGCGGACCTTCGCGCCCGCGTCGTCCGTCGATTTGTCCTGGTATCCGATGCACCGACGCACCGCGCTTTCCTGGCCGGCCGCCGCCGTGGCCGCCTTCATCGCCTTGCCCATCGTCAGCCTGCTGTGGTCGGTGTCGAACGCCGACGCCGGCGCCCGGGACATCCTTGCCCACCTGGCCGGCACGGTGCTGCCGGGCTATGTCGCCACCTCGCTGCTGCTGATGGCGGCCGTGGGCGCGGGCGCCGCCGTCGTGGGCGTCGCCACCGCCTGGGTCGTGGCGGCCCACGATTTCCCCGGGCGGCGCGTCTACGAATGGGCGCTGATCCTGCCGCTGGCCATGCCGACCTATGTCATGGCCTATGCCTTCACCGACTTCTTCCAGTTCTCGGGGCCGGTGCAGACCCTGCTGCGGGACCTGACCGGTCAGCCCCGGCTGCCATGGTTCCCGGCCATCCGGTCGTGGTACGGGGCGGCGCTGGTCTTCATCTTCGCGTTCTATCCCTACGTCTACCTGCTGACGCGCACGGCCTTCCTCGAGCGCAGCCCGCGCCTGTCCGAGGCCGCGCGCACGCTGGGCTGCGGCCCGGCGCGGGCTTTCTTCGCGGTGGTGCTGCCGTTGGCGCGGCCCGCGGCCGTGGCCGGCATCACGCTGGTGCTGATGGAGACGCTGGCCGACTACGGCGCGGTGTCGTACTTCGGCGTGCAGACCTTCACCACCGGCATCTACCGGGCCTGGCTGTCCATGGGGGACCGCATCGCCGCGGCCCAGCTGGCGTCGGCCCTGCTGGCCTTCGTGTTCGTGCTGGTCTGGCTGGAGCGCCGCAGCCGGACCCGCCTGCGCTTTCACGCGGGCGCCCAGCGCCACGAGCAGGCGCCGCGCCGGCTGTCGGGCCGCCGGGCGGTCTGGGCCAACCTGGTATGCCTCGTACCGCTGACCTTGGGATTCCTGCTGCCCGTGGCCATCATGCTGCGGTTCGCCGCCCAGGATTTCCACGTCATCGACTGGAACCGCTACGCCATGTGGCTGGGCAATACCCTGCGGCTGGCGGCCACGACCTCGGTGCTGGCCGTGGCGCTGGCGCTCGGGCTGGCCTACGCCGCCCGCCTGGCTCCCGGGCGGCTGGTGCGCGCCGCCAACAGCGTGGCGGGCATGGGCTACGCGGTGCCCGGCGCGGTGCTGGCGGTGGGCCTGTTGATCCTGGTGGGCGCGCTGGACGGCCGGCTGGAGGCGTGGGGATGGTCGTTCCAGGGCACGCTGACCGGCACGCTGACGCTGCTGGTCTATGCCTACCTGGTCCGCTTCCTGGCGGTGGCGCTGCAAACGACGGAGGCGGGGCTGGCCAAGATCACGCCGTCCCTGGATGCCAGCGCGCGCAGCCTGGGGGCGGGGACCTGGGAGCTGCTGGCGCGTGTGCACCAGCCGCTGTTGCGGCGCAGCCTGCTGACCGCCGCCTTGCTGGTGTTCGTGGACGTGATGAAGGAGCTGCCCGCGACCCTGGTGCTGCGACCGTTCAACTTCGACACCCTGGCCGTCATCACCGACCACCTGGCGGCGGACGAGCGGCTGGGGGAGGCCGCCGTCCCGGCCCTGACCATCGTGCTGGCCGGCCTGCTGCCGGTGATCGTGCTGGCCCGGGCCATTTCCCGGCGGGACAAGCTTACGAAAAGCTGAAAGATTTGACGAGAGAGATGGGAATGACAATAATTCCCATCTCGTTGCCAACTCGACCTTATCCCGAGGCCTCGTCCATGCTCAAGCTTTCCCTGCTGACCGCCGCGTTGCTGGCCGTCTCCGCCGGCGCCCACGCGCAGGAACTGAACATCTATTCCGCCCGCCATTATCAGACGGACGAGCTGCTCTACAAGGGATTCACCGACCAGACCGGCATCAAGATCAACCGCATCGAGGCCGGCGATGCCGCGCTGGTCGAGCGCCTGAAGAGCGAGGGCGCCAAGAGCCCGGCCGACGTGATCCTGATGGTCGACGCCGCGCGCTTGTGGCGCGCCGAGGCCGACGGCCTGTTCCAGCCGGTCAGCTCCAAGGTGCTGGCCGAGCGCATTCCCGCCAACCTGCAAGGCGGCGAACCGGGCAAGGACCCGCAATGGTTCGGTTTCTCCACGCGCGCCCGCGTCATCGTCTACAACAAGGCGACCGTCAACCCGGCGGACGTCGATACCTACGAAAAGCTGGCCGACCCCAAGAACAAGGGCAAGGTCTGCACGCGGTCCGGCTCTCACCCCTACATGCTGTCCCTGCTGGGCTCGCTGATCGAGCGCAACGGCGAGGCCGCGGCCGAGAAGTGGGCCCAGGGCATGGTGGCCAACATGGCGCGCAGCCCGCAGGGCGGCGACACCGACCAGATCAAGGGCGTGGCCTCGGGCGAATGCGGCGTCGCGCTGACCAACAACTACTACTACGTGCGCATGGCCCGGTCCGACAAGCCCGAGGACAAGGCCGCGATCGCCAAGATCGGCTTCCTGTGGCCCGACCAGGCGGGGCAGGGCGTGCACATGAACGTCGCCGGCGGCGCGGTGGCCCGCCATGCGCCGCACAAGGAAGCCGCGATCAAGTTCCTGGAGTACCTGGCCAGCGACAAGGCGCAGAACTATTTCGCCGCGGGCAACAACGAATGGCCGGCCGTGCGGTCGGTCAAGACCGACAACGCCGCGCTGGAAGCGCTGGGTCCGTTCAAGGCCGAGACGGTGTCGATCGGCGCGATCGGCCGCAACCAGGTCACGGCCCAAAAGATCCTGGACCGTACCGGATACCGTTGATCGTTCCTGCCGCTCTGTAGAATGGGGGGATCGCCCCCCATTCTCATTGTTCGCGCATGCCCGCTTCTTCGCCGCTCGCTCCCGGTTTCATGGTCGTCCACGGCAATCGGCTGGAGGAACTGCGCGGGCTGGCGGTGTCATGGATGAAGCGGTATCCGCTGGCGCCGCTCGAGAACGAAATCATCCTGGTGCAGAGCAACGGCATCGCGCAGTGGCTGAAGTTCGCCCTGGCGGCCGATCCGGACGAGGCGGGGGCGCAAGGCTGCGGGATCGCGGCGGCGGTGGAGGTGCAACTGCCGGCGCGCTTTCTCTGGCAGGCCTACCGCGCGGTGCTGGGCAAGGACCTGCTTCCCGAAACATCCTCGCTCGACCGCAACGGCTTGACCTGGCGTCTGCTGCGCCTGTTGCCGCAGGTGCTGGGCGACGAGGTGTTCCTGCCGCTGCGCCGCTTCCTGGCCGACGACGACAGCATGCGCAAGCGCCATCAACTGGCCGAGCGGCTGGCGGACCTGTTCGACCAGTACCAGGTGTACCGCGCCGATTGGCTGGACGACTGGGAGCATGGGCGCGACGTGCTGCGGACATCGCGGCGCGGCACCGTGCCGCTCGGCGCGGAGGACCGCTGGCAGGCCGCCTTGTGGCGCGCGGTGCTGGCCGACGTGGGCGACGATGGCGTGATCCAGAGCCGGGCGCGCGTGCACCGGCGCTTCCTGGCGCGGCTGGCCGAGGCCGATGCGCCGCCGCGGGACCTGCCGCGCCGGGTGATCGTATTCGGGATCTCGTCCATGCCGGCGCAGTCGCTGGAGGCGCTGGCGGCACTGTCCAAGTTCTGCCAGGTCCTCTTGTGCGTCCACAATCCCTGCCAGCATCACTGGACCGACATCGTCGCCGACCAGGACCTGCTGCGCCACCAGTACCGGCGGCACCAGCGCAAGCCCGGCATGCCCGCGGCGCCGGACGCGCAGGCCATGCACCGCTTCGGCAATCCGCTGCTGGCGGCCTGGGGCAAACAGGGCCGCGACTACATCCACCTGCTCGATACCTACGACATTCCCGAGCGCTACCAGGAGCATTTCGCTTCCATCAGCGACCGCCGCATCGACCTGTTCAGCGAACCGCCCGCCGAGCACCTGCTGGCCCAGGTCCAGGACGACATCCTCAATCTGCGCTCGCTCGAGGAAACGCGGGAACAATGGCCGCCGGTGGACGTCGAGACCGACGCCTCCATCCGTTTCCACATCGCCCACAGCCCGCAGCGCGAGGTCGAGATCCTGCACGACCAGCTCCTGGCCCGCTTCGATGCCGACCCCAGCCTGCGGCCGCGCGACGTCATCGTCATGGTGCCGGACATCGATGCCTACGCGCCGCACATCCGGGCGGTGTTCGGCCAGATCGATCCGCGCGACCGCCGCCACATTCCCTATACGCTGGCCGACCAGGGGCAGCGCGGCCGGGAGCCGCTGCTGATCGCGGTCGAGCACCTGCTGCGGCTGCCCGAGAGCCGTTTCGCGGTCAGCGAGATCCTGGACCTGCTGGACGTGCCGGCCGTGCGCCAGCGCTTCGGCCTGCGCGAAAGCGACCTGCCGCAGCTGCATCGCTGGATCGCCGGGGCGGGCGTGCGCTGGGGCGTGGACGCCGGCCAGCGCGCCAGCCTGGGCCTGCCCGGGGGCATGGAGCAGAACACCTGGCGCTTCGGCCTGCGCCGCATGCTGCTGGGCTACGCGGTGGGCGCCGCGCCGGCGTTCGAGGGCATCGAACCCTATGACGAAGTGGGCGGCCTGGACGCGGCGCTGGTCGGATCGCTGGACGCCTTGCTGGAGAGCCTGGAACGCATCCGCGCCGCCCTGGCGACGCCGGCCGCGCCCCAGGCCTGGGGATTCCGGCTGCGGACCCTGATGGCCGATCTTTTCACGCCGACGACCGAGCGCGAGGAAGCCGCGCTGGCCAGCCTGTCGCAGTTGCTGGACGACTGGCTGGAGGTGTGCGAGCGCGTCGGCCTGGAGGAAACGCTGCCGCTGGTGGTGGTGCGCGAGGCCTGGCTGGGCGACCTGGATCGCAGCCGCCTGAACCAGCGCTTCCTGGCAGGGTCGGTCAACTTCTGCACCCTGATGCCGATGCGGGCGATCCCGTTCCGCGTCGTCTGCCTGCTGGGCATGAACGACGGCGACTATCCCCGGGTCCAGACGCCGCCCGATTTCGACCTGATGCGCGCCGACTACCGGCCGGGCGACCGTTCGCGCCGCGAGGACGACCGCTATCTGCTGCTCGAGGCGCTGCTGTCGGCGCGCGACGCGCTGTACGTAAGCTGGGTCGGCCGCAGCGTACGCGACAACGCCGAGCGGCCGCCTTCCGTGCTGGTGGCGCAACTGCGCGACCATCTTGCAGCGGGCTGGGACAGCCAGGAGGGCGCGGACCTGCTGGACGGCCTGACCACGGTCCATCCGCTGCAGCCTTTCAGCCCGCGCTATTTCGCCTCGCGCTCGGGGCGGCTGTTCACCTATGCGCGGGAATGGGCGGTGATGCACGAGGCCCGGGCGTCCGGGACGCCCATGCCGCAGGCCCTGCCGCCGCCCCCGGCCGGCGCCGTCCTGGAACTGGCGCAGTTGCAGGCCTATGCCCGCGACCCGCTGCGGGCCTTCTTCAACCAGCGGCTGAAGATCCATTTCGACGATGCCGAAGAGGCGGCGGAGGACGAAGAACCCTTCGCGCTCGACGGCCTGACCCATTACCAGTTGAGCGAGCGCCTGTTGCTGGCCGGCTTGTCCGCGGACGACGCCGACGAGGCCCTGGACAGGCTGCACGCGACGGCCAGGATGTTGGCGCGCGGCGGCGAGCTGCCGCTGGCCGGATTCGGCGAACGTGTGGCGCAGGCGCTGATCGCGCCGCTGCCCGACGTGCTGGCGCGGCATCGGGATTGGCGCGCGCGCTGGCCGCTGGCATGCGAGGTGCCGGCCGCGGTGGAGTTCCGGCATGGCGAGATCTCGTTGCAGGGCTGGCTGGGCGGACTGCGGCGCAACGACGACGGCGGGCACCTCTGGCTCGAGGCCATTCCCGGCGAGCTGGGCGTGGCCGCGCGCCTGCCACGATGGCATCGGTTGATCCGGCCTTGGGTGGCGCATCTGGCCGGCAATGCGACGGGGCTGTCCCTGCACACCGTGCTGGTCGCCACCGACGGCGAATTCAGCCTGCCGCCCGTGGCCGAAAGCGAGGCGCGGGCCTGGCTGGGCGACCTGATCGACGCCTGGGACGCCGGCATGCGCCTTCCGCCGCCGGTGGCCGTGCGCACGGCGTTCGCGTGGCTGGCCGCGCTGCCGGACGAGGCGGCGGCATACGAGCAGGCGCGCAAGACCTACGAGGGCGGGCCCACCATGCCCGGCGAGGTCGACCGCAATCCCTATCTGATGCGCCAGTTCCCGGACTTCCAGGCCTTGTGGTCGGACGAGGAGTTCGGTTCCTGGGCCCGGACGCTGTATCTGCCGCTGTTCGAAACGGCCCGGCCGGCGCGTACCGAGAGGAAAACCGGGGGAGAGCGGGCATGAGCGCTTGGTCCCCGACACGCGACCTGGCACTGACCCTGCCGCTGCGTGGCAGCCGCCTGATCGAGGCCAGCGCCGGCACGGGCAAGACTTTCACCATTTCCGCGCTGTTCGTCCGACTCGTGCTGGGGCATGGTGGCGAGAGCGCCTTCGGCCGCGAGCTGCTGCCGCCCGAGATCCTGGTCGTGACCTTCACCGATGCCGCCACCCAGGAACTGCGTGACCGCATTCGCGCCCGGCTGGCGGAGTCCGCACGCTATTTCCGCGAGGAAACCGAGGCGCCGGATACCTTGATCGCTGCTTTGCGTGGCGACTACCCCGAGGCCGACTGGCCCGCCTGCGCCAGCAAGCTGGACGTGGCGGCGCAATGGATGGACGAGGCCGCGGTGTCCACCATCCACGGCTGGTGCCAGCGCATGCTGCGCGAACACGCCTTCGACAGCGGCAGCCTGTTCACGCAGACACTGGAAACCGACCATACCGACCTCCTGGCCGAGGTCGTGCGCGACTATTGGCGCGAACATTGCTATGCATTGCGGGACGAGACGCTGGACTGGGTGTCGACGAACTGGATCACCCCCGATGCCTTGCGGCGGCGGATTTCGCCTTTGCTGGCCCATGCATCGCCACGCGACATCCCCGGCACCTTGGCGGACATCTACGCCAGTGCCCGTGCCCGCCGCGCCGCGGCGCTTGCCCATCTGAAGGCTCCGTGGACCGCCTGGAGCGAGGAACTGCGCGCACTGTGCGATGCGGCCTGCGCCGCCAAGCGCGTCAACGCCCGCAAGTTCCAGGCACGCTGGTACGGCCCCTGGTTCGACCGCTTGTCCGCCTGGGCCTCCGATCCTGCGCTGGAAATCCTGGACCTGGGAACGGGATTCCAGCGCCTGACCCCGGCCGGCATGGCCGAGATCTGCGAGGCCGGCCATCGCATCGACCATCCCGCGCTGGATGCCATGGTCGACCTGCCGCGCCTGCTTGCCCGACTGCCATCCGCCGATGCCGACATGCTGGCGCACGCCGCGTATTGGGTGCGGATCCGCTTCGACGAGGAAAAGCGGCGCCGCGCCGAAATGGGCTTCGACGATATGCTGACCCGCCTGGATGCGGCGCTGCGCGGCGAGAACGGCGATCGGCTGGCCCAGGTCATCCGCGCCCAGTTCCCGGTGGCGCTGATCGACGAATTCCAGGATACCGATCCCATCCAGTACCGGATCTTCGACCGCGTCTACCGCGTCGCCGACGACTCCGACGATTGCGCGCTGCTGATGATCGGCGATCCCAAGCAGGCCATCTACGCCTTCCGCGGCGCCGACATCCATACCTATCTGCGCGCCCGCCGGGCGACCGCGGGCCGCCACTACACGCTGGGCACCAACTTCCGCTCCAGCGCCGGCATGGTCGCCGCGGTCAACGCCGTATTCGAGACTGCCGAGAACCGGCCGGACGGGCAGGGCGCCTTCCTGTTCCGGCGCGGCGGCGACGACCCGCTGCCCTTCGTGCCGGTAGCGGCGCAGGGCAGGGCGGAGTCCCTGGTCACGGACGGCGCGCCCGCCGCGCCGTTGACCTTCTGGCTGGCCGACCAGGACGCGCCCATCGCCGGCGGCGCCTACCGCGCGGCTATGGCCGCCACCTGCGCCACCGAGATCGTCCGCCTGCTGGCCGGCGGCCGGGCGGGGAACACGGGCTTCCTGCAAGACGGCGCGATCCGCGGCCTCGCGCCCGCCGACATCGCGGTGCTGGTGCGCGACATGGGCGAGGCCCATGCCATCCGTTCCGCGCTGGCCGAACGCGGCGTGCGCAGCGTCTACCTGTCGGACAAGGACTCGGTGTTCGACGGCCAGGAAGCCGCCGACCTGCTGCGCTGGCTGCATGCCTGCGCCGAACCCGACGACGACCGCAAGCTGCGCGCGGCGCTGGCCAGCGCGACGCTGGACCGGCCGCTGGCCGAGCTCGACCGGCTGAACCGCGACGAGCGCTTCTGGGAGTCCTGGGTGCTGCGTTTCCGTGGCTACCGCGACCTGTGGCGGCGCCAGGGCGTGCTGCCCATGCTGCGGCGCTTCATGGACGACTTCGGGCTGCCGGCGGCGCTGGCCCGGCGCGCGGACGGCGAACGCGCCCTGACCAACCTGCTGCACCTGGCCGAACTGCTGCAACAGGCGGCCGGCGAACTGGACGGCGAGCAGGCCCTGATCCGCCACCTGGCGGAGCACCTGGCGCAGGACGGCCAGGCCAACGAAGCCCAGATCCTGAGGCTGGAAAGCGATGCCCAGTTGCTCAAGGTCGTGACGGTCCACAAGTCCAAGGGGCTGGAATATCCGCTGGTCTTCCTGCCGTTCGCCTGCTCGTTCCGGCCCGCCGACCGTACCCGCCCGCCGCTGCGCTATCACGACGAATCCGGCCGACTGGTCGTCAGCATCGCGCCCGGCGAGGCCGAGGAGGCGCTGGCCGACCGCGAGCGGCTGGCCGAAGACCTGCGCCTGTTGTACGTGGCGCTGACGCGGGCGCGCCATGCCTGCTGGCTGGGCGTGGCCGACCTCAAGCGCGGCCGCGCCGCCGAATCGGGTTGGCCGCTGTGCGCGCTGGGCTATCTGGCCGGTGGCGGCGAACCGCTGGCGGGATCGGCCCGGCTGGAGTCCGTGCTGCGCGCCCTGGATCCTTCCGGGGCCTTGCTGCGCACCGTGCCGGCCCCACGGCCGGACACCGTCGTCCTGGACATGCAGGCCGACGGTCCCGCCGAACCCGTGTACCGCACGCCCGGACGCCAGCCCGGCGAACCGTGGTGGATCGCTTCCTACAGCGCCTTGCGCGTCGCCAGCCTGGCCGACGGCGACGAAGATGCGCGCGAGGCCCGCCTGCACGGCGACACCAGCCCCGAGACGCCCGAGGCGCAAAAGCTGTTCGACGACGACGTTCCCGATACGGACGAGACGCTGGCCGCGCCGGCAGGCACCGGCATGCATCGCTTTCCGCGCGGGCCGGGGCCGGGCACCTTCCTGCACGGCCTGTTCGAGTGGGCAGGGGAGGAGGGCTTCGGCGCCGCCGCGGCCGATCCGGACCGCCTGGCCGACGCCGTCGCGCGCCGCTGCAACCGCCGCGGCTGGGAAAGCTGGATCACGCCGCTGAGCCGCTGGCTGTCGGGCGTGCTGACCGAACGGCTGCCGCTGGGCGCGGGGCGGAGCTTCCGGTTCGCGGAGCTCGAGTCCTACCGGGTCGAAATGGAATTCTGGTTCGAAAGCCGCCACGTCGACGTCGCGCGCATCGATGCGCTGGTCCGGCGCCACGTCGTGCCGGGCGCGGCGCGGCCCGCGCTGGAGCCGGCCATGCTCAACGGCATGTTCAAGGGCTTCATGGACCTGACCTTCGAACACCAGGGGCGCTATTACGTGGCCGACTACAAGTCGAACTGGCTGGGCGCGACCGACGCGGCCTACACCACCGCCGCGATGGAAAGCGAGATCCTGGCCAAGCGCTACGACCTGCAGTACGTGCTGTACCTGCTGGCGCTGCACCGGCAGTTGACGGCGCGGCTGCCGGACTACGACTACGACCGCCACATGGGCGGCGCGCTGTACCTGTTCCTGCGCGGCACCCGGGCGCCGACACGCGGCGCGTACTTCGATCGCCCCCCGCGCGAACTGATCGAGCAACTCGACCGCCTGTTCGCCGGCGTTGCGGAGGCACAGACATGACCCGGGCTTCCTCGAACTACGAATTGCCGTTCGATGCGCCTGCGCCGCAGGCTTCGCCGGACCTGCGCGACCGCGAATCGCTGCTCGGGCTGCTCGATGCCTGGGTCGAGCGCGGCTGGTTGCGGCGGCTGGACCGCGCCTTCGTCGGCTTCCTGCTCGAGTGCCGTCCCGATACCCAGCCCCTGGTGGCGGTGGCCGCCGCGCTGGCCAGTCATCAATTGGGGCACGGTCACGTCTGCCTGGACCTGGCCCTGACGCTGGAGCGGCCCGACGAGGCGCTGTCCCTGCCGCCTGAGGGCGACATGGGGCCCTCGATGCGCCTGCCGTCCGACCTGCTTGCCGGCGTGGATGCCGCGACGTGGCTGGCCGCGCTGGCCGGCAGCCCGCTGGTGGCGGATGCCGCTAGGGCGGACTCGACCGACGAGGGGCGGCCGCTGGTGCTCGATGCCGGCCGCCTGTACCTGCGGCGCTACTGGGACTTCGAGCGACGCATCGCCCAGGCCCTGCGGGAGCGCCTAGCGCACCCGGTCGAGACACCGCCGAACCTCGCGCAATCGCTGGCGTTGCTGTTCGACGAAACCCAAGCCGCGGACAGCGGTCCCGACTGGCAGAAGCTGGCCTGCGCGCTGGCCGCCCGGGGCCGCATCGGCATCGTCACCGGTGGACCGGGAACCGGCAAGACCACCACGGTCGTGCGCCTGCTCGCGCTGCTGCAGATGGCGGCGGTAGAAGCGGGGCGGCCGCTGCGCATCCTGCTGTCCGCGCCCACCGGCAAGGCGGCGGCCCGCCTGTCGGCATCCATCGCCGAACAGGTCGGACGACTTCCCGTTTCCGACGCTGTCCGGGCGGCCATCCCGACCGAAGTCTCGACGCTGCACCGGCTGCTGGGCAGCCGGCCGGACACGCGCCATTTCCGCCACCATGCCGGTAATCCCTTGCTCATCGACATGCTGGTCGTGGACGAGGCGTCGATGATAGACGTCGAAATGATGGCGCACTTGATGGCCGCCTTGCCGCCTCACGCCAGGCTGGTCCTGCTGGGCGACAAGGACCAGCTCGCGTCGGTGGAGGCGGGCGCCGTGCTGGGCGATCTCTGCCGCGACGCCGATGCCGGCCACTACACGCCCGAGACCCTGGCCTGGCTCGAACAAGTCAGCGGCGAAAGCCTGGCCGGCACGGGGCTGTCGCCCGGCGATGCCGAACGCCATGCGATGGCGCAGCAGATCGTCATGCTGCGCCGCTCGCGCCGCTTCGGCGCCGGCAGCGGCATCGGGCAACTGGCCCGCGCGGTCAACGCCGGGCTGCCGCAGGAAGTACGAACCGTGCTGGAACGAGAATCCGCCGCGCCCGATCCCGACGTCTATGACACGCGCGGCATCCGGCCGGACGCGCTCGACCGGCTGCTGCTGGATGGCCATCCGGCCTCCGCGCGCGGCAAACCCTGTGGCTATGCGCACTACCTGGACGTCATGCAGCGCACCCGTCCGGCCGCGGATATCCCGGGCGACGATCCCGCCTGGGAAAGCTGGGCGGCCCGGGTGCTGGCGGCCTTCGACGCCTTCCGCCTGTTGTGCGCCGTCCGCAAGGGAGAGCAGGGGGTCGAAGGCCTCAACGCGCGCATCGCGAGGGCGTTATGCGCGCGCGGACTGATCGAACAGGAGCTGGGCTGGTACGAAGGTCGTCCCGTCCTCGTCACCCGCAACGACTACGCCCTGGGCCTGATGAACGGCGACATCGGCATCGCGCTGCGCGTGCCGCAAGGCGACGGGGAAGGCACCGCGCTGCGCGTGGCCTTCCCGCGCAGCGACGGCACCGACGGCGTGCGCTTCGCGTTGCCGAGCCGGCTCAACGCCGTGGAAACCGTCTACGCCATGACCGTCCACAAATCGCAAGGCTCGGAATTCGCGCACACCGCCTTGCTGCTGCCGGATCGGACCAGTCCCATCCTTACGCGGGAACTGGTCTATACCGGCGTGACGCGCGCGCGGACGTGGTTCACGATGGTGGAGACGGCGCCGGGGGTGCTGGAGGAAGCGGTGGCCCGGCGGGTGCGGCGCATCAGCGGATTGTCGGTCTGAGGTTGAAGCCGTATCAATCCATGGTCACGCCGGCTTCGACGATGACCTTTTTCCACCGTACGCGCTCAGCCTCGATGAACGCCTGGGCTTGTTCCGGGGTCGAGGACCTGGCTTCGGCCCCCAGTGCGAGGAAGCGTTTCTTCACGCCGTCGTCGGCCAGAATGGCCGCCAGTGCCTCGTTCAGCCTGTCGACGATGGGGGCCGGCGTGCCCGGCGGCGCCATCAGCGCGAACCAGGCACTGCTCTCGAAGCCTGGAAACCCGGATTCGGCGGCGCTCGGGACATCGGAGGCGATCTCGGTACGTGCGTGGTCGGCTACCGCCATGATGCGCACCTTGCCGGTGTCGCGCAGCTTGAGCACGGCCGAAATGTTCCCGAAGAAAAGATCGACGCGGCCCGCCATCAGGTCGGTCAGCGCGGGACCTTCGCCCTTGTAGGGAACGTGGACCAGCGAGGTGCCCGACATCGTCGCGAACAACTGTCCGGTCAGGTGCGACGTCGAACCGTTGCCCTGGGAGCCGTAGGTCAGCTTGCCGGGATGGGCCTTGGCGTAGGCGATCAGTTCCTGCACCGATCTGACCGGCAACGAGGATTTGACCGTGATGGCGTTGGGGCTGCCTGCCAACAAGCCTATTGCCGCGAAGGACGAGGGTTTGAAGGTCAGGTCCTTGTACAGGTACTCGTTGATCGACAACGGCCCAGGGGGCGTGGCCAGCAGGGTATAGCCGTCGGGTGCGGACCCGTAGACCTCGTGGGCACCGATGTTGCCACCCGCGCCCGGGCGGTTCTCGACCACCACCGGTTGCCCCCATCGATCGCCCAGTCGCTGGCCGACGATGCGTGCAAGAGAATCGATGGTACCGCCGGCCGGGAAGTCGACCACGATACGGATCGGGCGCGAAGGATAATCGGCGGCGCCAGCGGAGGTGGAACAAGCCAGCGCGCAAGCTGCCAGCAACGGGTAAGCCTGGAATTTCATGGAAATGTCTCCTCTCCTTGCCGTTCTGCGACGGCTGGACGGCTGGATGAACCGGCGGGTGCCGGGGTAATGGATCAGAAGGGGTAGGCGGGGGGCCGGTCCTGAACGGTGACCCACTGCCACTGCGTGAATTCGTCCCAGTTGGCGGGGCCGCCGATACGGCCGCCATTCCCCGAGGCCCCGACGCCGCCGAAGGGCACGCGAGGATCGCCAGCCACCGTCTGATCGTTGATGTGCAACAGCCCTGTACGCAGGCGGCGACCCAAGGCCATTGCCCGCGCCACCGAGCGCGAGACGACCGCGGCAGACAGCCCGTACTCGGTACGGTTGGCCAGGGCAACGGCTTCCTCGTCCGAGGAGAAAGGCGTCACCACGGCGACCGGTCCGAATACTTCTTCGTCGAAGGCCGGCATGCCCGGCCGCACGCCATCCAGCACCGTGGCGGCATAGAACGGGCGATTGGCCATGCCGCCCGCGCACAGCCGCGCGCCGGCAGCGATCGTGCGCTTGACCAGTTGGTCGACGCGCTCGAGCTGGCGGGCATTGATCATGGGGCCGAGCCGCACGCCCGCTTGCCGCGGATCGCCCGTTTTCATCCTGCCGGCCTTGGCGGCCAGCAGATCGGCCAGGCGACGGGCGACGCTTTCGTGGGCCAGGATGCGGCCCGTGGCCATGCAGATCTGGCCCTGGTGCATCCATGCGCCGAACGCGGCGCAACCGGCGGCGAGCTCCAGATCGGCATCGTCGAGGACGATCAGCGAATTCTTGCCGCCCAGTTCGAGCGATACTTTCTTCAAATGCTCGCCGCACAGCGCCCCTACGCGCCTGCCTGCGGCGGTCGATCCGGTGAAGGCCACCATGCCGACCAGCGGATCCACGCACATCGCCTCGCCCACCTCGGCGCCACCCGGCAGTACGTGGAACAGGCCGGCCGGCAGCCCGGCGTCCTCGAACAAGCGAGCGATATAAAGACCGCCGCTGACCGCTGTCTGCGGGTCCGGCTTGAGCACGACGGCATTACCCGTAGCCAGGGCAGGCGCCACGGCGCGCATGGACAGGGTCAGCGGGAAATTGAACGGTGCGATCACGCCCACCACGCCATGCGGAATGCGCCGGCCATAGCTCAGTTTGTCGGCGGCGGAAGGAAATACCAACCCCTGGGGTTCGCCCAGCATCGAGGCAGCCTGGTGGAGGGTCAGCATGGCCGAGCGCAGCTCCATGTCCGCCTTGGCCCGAATGGCGCCTGTCTCGCGCATGATCCATTGCGCGGCTTCGTCGCGATGGCCGTCGACCAAGTCGGCTGCCCGGCGCAGGATCGCCGCCCGTTCCTCGTGCGGTGTGGCGGCCCACGCCGGCTGGGCATGCGCGGCCTGGCGGGCCGATGCCGACAGCGCGGCGGGCGTCGCCAGCGTCAGGCTCGCCAGGCGGGCACCGTTCGCCTTGTCGACCGCGTCATAGGCCAGGCCATCGGCCGGGATCCATGCCCCCTGGAACAGCTTGCCGGCCCAGGCCCCGGCATCCAGGAAGTCCGGAGTCCTCATGCCAGCACCTGCTCGGAAATGGGATCAAGCATGACTTCGACGACGGCACTGCGGCCTGCCCGCACGGTTTCCAACGCTTCCTGCAACGTGCCGCGCAGCGCCTGGCCTTCGCTGACGCGAAAGGCCGCCGCGCCGCCCGCCGCGGCGGCTATGTCCGCCAGCCGGGCGCCGTCCGCCACCGTTATCCAGTAGCGATCCCTGCTTTTCGCCGTGGAATGGGCATGTACCAGGTTCGTGGAGACCTTGGGGGAATTCCAGCCCCGGTTGTTGTAGACGACGGTAAGAATGGGGGCGCCGTAGGTCTGCGCCACCCAATAAGTGCTGCTGGGCACGCCGAACAGGAAGCTTCCGTCGCCGCTGAGCGCGATCACCTCGGCCCCGGGATCCGCCAGCTTGACACCCACGGCGGCGTTGATGCCCCAGCCCAGGCCGCTGCCGCCGTTGACGTAGTAGCTACCGGGCCGGTTCAGCCGCAGCGTCGATAGAATGGTCTCGGTTCCGGAAGGCTCTTCGCACACGATCACCGTGCGGTCGTTGACCAGTTCGCCCACCGCTTCCGTCAACTGCCTGACAGTGATGCCGCCCTGCCTGACGGATAGGGAGGGCAGGGGAGCGGCCGCCACCCGCTGGCGCGCCTCGGCTATCCATCGCAGCCGCTCGGCCGGCACCGGTTCCGCGCGATCGCGGCCGTAGTCCAGCAACTGCCGCAGGACATAGTCGCTGTCGGCAAGATAGCTGCGGTGCGCGGGGAAATGCCAGAACCCCATGCCTTCCTTCACCGGGTCGGCATCGATGTGAAACAGACGCGCGCCCGCGGCCGGGCGCGTGCGCGAGACGATCCACGGCACGTCCACGTCCAGCATCAGGATGAGATCGGCGTCGGCCACCAGCGCATTGCGCCGGTAACCGGCATGGTGCGGATGCTCGCCAGGAAAGTTGACGTACTGCGGCGCGATCTCGGCCACCGGCAGGCCCAGCCGCTCCGATAATTCCACCAGGCGGCCGACGGCGGCCTGATTGCGTCCCAGGTAGGTCGTCAACACCAGGGGCCGCCGGGCTTGCGACAGCGCCCCGTGCAATTCCGCCACGGCTTCCTCGCGCAAGCCGCCGAGACGGGCAGGGGACCAGTGCTCAAGCGCCTCGTCGGGCAGGGGCTCGGCCGGGCCTTCCCAGACTTCCCGCGCGCCGGTCAGATAGATCGGGCCTTCGGGTGCGGTGGTCGCCACCTGCATCGCGCGCATCAGCACGTTGTCCAGCATCTCGGGTGCGCGCAATTCGTAGGTCCACTTCATGTACTGCGCCGCGATTTCATGCTGGCGCGGAGCATCCTGCGTGTAGTGGATGAACTCGGTGCGCGCGCCGGCGCGGTCGCCGCTTACGGTCACGGGCGACAAACCGGCCACGATGATGGCGGGCACACGGCCCCGCGAGGCGTTGTGCAGGCTGCAACCCAGGTTCTGCGTACCGACGTCCACGTGCACCAGCACGATCTGCGGGCGGCGCGTCACCATGGCATAGCCGTGGGCGGCGGTGAGGGCGGTCATCTCGTGCGGACAAACGACGATCCGGGGCATGGCGGTGCCTTCGCCGTCGATGGCCGCGAAGGCCTCGATGAACGCCGGGTGGTCGCTGCCCAGGTTGGTGAAGAAGTAATCCACGCCCAGCCTGGCAGCAAGCTCCAGCAGGCGGCGCGCGGCAGTGGTGGCAACTGCCCGGGAAGTCATGACTGCGGTATCTCCATGTTCGCGGCGGCCGCATCTGGCGTGCGCCCGCGTCGGAATTCATAGTAGGCTTGCCGTAGTCATTTTTTAAGTTTATTTGCTGTATTCCAAGAATTCACAAAATGAATGCATAAGGCCATGAACCTATACCGTTCCGACCTCAATCTGTTCTCTGTCTTCCAAGCCATGCTGGAGACCCGCAGCGTGACGCTGGCCGCAGACCGCTTCGGCATCACGCAGCCCGCGATGAGCAATGCCCTGACCAGGCTGCGCCAACTCTTGGGCGATCCATTGTTCGTCAACAGCACGAGCGGCATGCAGCCTACGCCGTACGCGCTGGAGATCGCCGAGACCGTGATCAACGCCCTGAGCGGCCTGCAACAGGCGCTGGATCACCGCAAGAATTTCGACCCTGGCGTCAGCGAGCAAACCTTCCGTTTCCACATTCCCGACATGGGGCAGGTCAACATCCTGCCCATGCTGCTGGAGCGCTTGCAGCAGGTGGCCCCTAGAGTGCGGGTGCAAACCGAGACCCTGTCGCAGGAGGACATACGCGTCGGACTCGAGAACGGACGCATCCATTTCGCCGCCGGCCACCTGCCCAGGCTGCGCGGCAGCCGCCTGAGAACCCAGCATCTGTTCGAGGAACGCTACGTGGTCCTGATGCGCGCCGGACATCCGTTGTCCCGCGGCACGCTGACCCAGAAATTGCTGTTGCAGGCACCGCACGCGGTGGTGACATCCCTGGGAGGCGGTCACCAGATCATCGAGGAGGTGCTCCTGAAGAAGCACGCCCGCATCGTCACGTACTTTCCCAACATCATGGCGCTGGCCATGACGCTGACGCGCACCGACCTGGTCGCTATCGTGCCGCGCCGGGTCGCCACGGAACTGGCCAAGGAAGGCAGGTTGCAAGTCGCGCAGTTGCCCATAGCCATGCCGGCCTTCGACGTGGCGATCTTCTGGCACGAACGCTCGCACACCAGCCCGGCGTGTATCTGGATGCGGGAACAGATGATCGATCTCTTCATGACATGACGCGAGAAGCAGGCACGGGGGCCGGCGTATCGACGAGCCTGATGTGGCGCCGGGGGAAACGGTGGCTCCGACATCCCGATTATGCGCATAATGTATATTATGTAAAGTCACGTAATATGAAAGACAACCCGACCGGGTCCAGTTGCTCCCTACGCATGCACATGTCCCTTTTCCTTGGCAACGGCGGTCAGCGACACGCCAAGCGCATCCATGACCCTGCCGCAATCGTCTCGACCCACGCCTATCCCAGCGCCTTCCTGTACTGCACGAACCCGCTTTTCTCCGCCACCTGGTCATACAGCCGCATCGCCTGCGCATTGCTCTCGTGGGTCAGCCAATACACGCGCGCCGCGTTGGCGTCGGCTGCGGCCCGGTAGACGTGTTCGATCAGCGCCCGGCCCACGCCTTGCCCGCGGCATTCGGGCTGCGCGTACAGATCCTGCAGGTAGACGTAGTCGCCCCGTGTCCAGCAACTGCGGTGGAAGATGTAGTGCACCAATCCGACCAGGCGGCCGTCGGATGCGGCGACCGCGCAATGCATGGGTTCGCTTTCGTCCATCATGCGGGTCCAGGTCAATTGCGTGGTTTCCAGCGGGATGTCGACCCGGTAGAACGCCTGGTAGCCGCGCCACAGCGGCAGCCATTGATCGAAGTCGGTCTCGGCGGCAGGGCGGATGAGCATGGCGGGAATGTTCCTTGTGAATGAACCGAGGGACGAAGGAAAGCGGGGGCGCCCCGCCCTCCTCGTCCCCGGCGGCCGCCCTGCCCTTATTGCAGCGCCTTCACCACGGCGTCGAAGAACGCCGTGTTGTTGATGACGCCGGCGCCCGTGGGCTTGGACTGCGCGCCCCAGGTCACGATCACCACCTTTTCCTTCTTGTTGATGTAGATGTTCTGGCCGAAGATGCCGGTGGCGTAGAACGCCTTGTCGATCGCCGACTGGCCGTCGGTGTTCACCCACCACATGTAGCCGTAGTACGGCAGGGGATCACCGCCGCTGAGCGTCTTGCCGCTGCCGGCATCGGCCACCCAGCCGTTGGGCAGGATGGATTTGCCGTCGATCACGCCATCGTTCATGAAGAATAGCCCGAAGCGGCCCCAGTCGCGAAGCGTGGCGCTCAGGCCGCTGCCGCCGATCTCGATGCCGTCCGGCGAGTCCAGCCACCAGTTGGCCTCGGCCTCCATGCCGAACTTCGACCAGATCTTCTCCGACAGGTAGTGGGCCAGCGGCTTCTTGATGGCACCGTGCAGCAATTCGCCGGCGATCTGCGTTTCCCCGGTGCTGTAGTTGAAGGTGGAGCCGGGTTCGGCCGCGCGCGGCAGCTTGCTCATCAGCTCCAGCGCCGAGCCCGGCTTCTGGCTGATCTGGGCCTCCAGCAACGCGCGGCGGTCCGAGGCGGGATTGGTATAGGTCTCGTCCCACTTCACGCCCGAAGACATCATCAGCACGTCGCGCACCGTGGCCCCGTCGTAGGCGCTACCCGCCAGCTTGGGCACGTACTTGACCACCTGGTCGTGCACGCTGCCGATCAGGCCGTCCTGGATGGCGACGCCGATCAGCGTCGACGTGATGGACTTGGCGACCGACATGGACATCCAGCGGGTCTTCTCGGTGTTGCCGTACTGGTAGGTCTCGTAGGCGATCTCGCCGTTCTTGAGCACCAGCAGGCCCGAGACGCGATTCAGCGCCAGGTAGTCGTAGATGTCGTAGTTCTTGCCACCGGCCGTGAACTTGATCGCGGGCAGTTGCCTGGCCGCCTTGGGCAGCGGGCGCGGCGTCGCGGCGGGAGCGATGCTGCGGGTGGGAAACAGACGATCGATGTTGCGGAAGGTGTTGACCGCGAGATCGGGCGTCAGCGTGCCGTCGTACATTTCCCGCACCGTCCCTATCGGTTCCTTCGCATGCGGATAGGTATTGGCGGGCGGTTCCGGCGGCGCGGGCGGAGGATCGTCGTCGCTGCCGCAGGCGGCCAGGCCGATCATGCCGGCCAGCGCCAGGCTGTAGACGAGGCCGCGGCCCAGCGGCGGCATCCAGCAAGGACGGGATGAGGACTGCGGTAAGGACGCTGAGTGGGTTGTCACCTTTGTTCTCCTTGTCATGGCAAGCGGCCCGGACGCGGTCCGCCGCAGGCGCCAACCAAGCAATATGCGGACCATTGCAGCTCATGCATGGCCGCTCCAGGCCACGCCCCGTCCGGCCTTCGGATACTGGCGGAAACACGGAATCGCCACCCGTGCGGTGTCCGGATTCCCGGACGCCATGCGACACTGCGCGAATCTTCCCTTCCCGCGGAGCAAGCCATGGATTGGTTGATGGACCCCACTGCCTGGGCCGGCCTGCTGACCCTGATCGTGCTCGAGATCGTGCTGGGTATCGACAACCTGGTCTTCATCGCCATCCTGGCCGACAAGCTGCCGGCCGCCCAGCGCGACCGGGCCCGGGTCATCGGCCTGGCGCTGGCCCTGGTGATGCGGCTGGCGCTGCTGTCCGCCATATCGTGGCTGGCCACGCTGACCCGGCCGCTGTTCAGCGTGGCCGGCTTCTCGTTCGCGGGACGCGATCTGATCCTGCTGGCGGGCGGCCTGTTCCTGCTGTTCAAGGCCACGCTGGAACTGCACGAAAGGCTGGAAGGCAGCGGCGACCACGCGGGCAACCGCAAGGTCGAAGCCGGATTCTGGCTGGTCGTGGCGCAAATCGTGCTGCTCGATGCCGTCTTCTCGCTGGACTCGGTCATCACGGCCGTGGGCATGGTCAACGAGTTGTCCATCATGATGATCGCGGTCGTCGTGGCGATGGCCATCATGCTGCTGGCGTCCAAGCCGCTCACGCGCTTCGTCAATGCCCATCCGACGGTCGTGGTGCTTTGCCTGAGCTTCCTGCTGATGATCGGCCTGAGCCTGGTGGCCGACGGGCTGGGCTTCCATATCCCCAAGGGCTACCTGTACGCGGCCATCGGCTTCTCCATCCTGATCGAGGCCTTCAACCAGACCGCGCGCCGCAACGCGCTCCGGCACGCGGCCCGCCGCCCGCTGCGGGCACGGACCGCCGACGCGATCCTGACCATGCTGGGCGGGCGGCGGGCCTCCCAGGGAACCGACGAAAGCGCCCCCTCCCCCGCGCAGGGCGCCTTCGCCGAGGAGGAGCGCCACATGGTCAGCGGCGTGCTGACGCTGGCCGACCGCTCGGTGCGGTCCATCATGACGCCGCGCTCGGAGATCTCGTGGGTGGACCTGACGGCCGGCGCGGACGAACAGCGCGCACGCATCCTCGATACCCCCCACAGCTACATGCCGGTCTGCCGGCGCAACTTCGACGACGTGGCCGGCGTCGCGCGCGCCAAGGATCTCCTGGCCAGCCTGCTCGAGACCGGAGCCATCGACGCTTCGCGCCTGCGCGCGCCCATTTACGTGCACGAATCCATCCCCATCCTGGACCTGATGGACGTGCTGCGCGATTCGCGCGGGCAACTGGTGCTGGTGACCGATGAATACGGCACCGTACTGGGCCTGGTCACTCCCGTGGACCTGCTGGAGGCCATCGCCGGCGACTTCCCCGACGAAGACGAGACACCGTCCATCCAGCCGCTGGGGCCGGGGCGATGGCGCATGGACGGCTCCGCCGACCTGCGGCATGTGGAACAGGCGCTGGACCTGCCGTCCGGCCTGGCGGGCCCCGGCTACACCAGCCTGGCCGGTTTCCTGCTGGACCAGTTCGCCGAACTGCCTCCGGTGGGAGCCTGGCTGGACCATGCCGGCTACCGCTATACCGTCAGGGAATTGGACGACAACCGCATCTCCGTGGTGGAGGTGGCCAGGCAGGACGAGCCATGACGCGGACCGATCTGCCCAATCGCCTCGACCGGCTACCGTGGTCGCCCTGGCATACCCGCGTGGCCGTCGCGCTGGGCGTGGCCTGGGTGCTGGACGGCCTGGAGGTCACGCTGGTCGGCAGCGTGGGCGGCGTCCTGGAACGCGGCGACACGCTGGCCCTGAGCGCGGCGCAGGTCGGCTGGTCGGGCTCGCTGTACATCGCGGGCGCGGTGCTGGGAGCGCTGGCCTTCGGCCGGATGACCGACCGCCTGGGCCGCCGGCGGCTGTTCCTGATCACCCTGGCGATCTACATGGCCGGCAGCCTGGCGACGGCCTTCGCGCCCGGCTTCGCCTTCTTCGCCGCCTGCCGCTTCGTGACGGGCCTGGGCATAGGGGGCGAATATGCCGCCATCAATTCCGCCATCGACGAACTGATCCCGGCCCGCGTGCGCGGACGGGTGAACCTGGCCATCAACGGCAGTTTCTGGCTGGGCGCGGCCCTGGGCGCGGGACTGAGCCTGCTGCTGCTCGATGTCCGCGTGCTGGGGCCGGTATGGGGATGGCGCGCGGCCTTCCTCGCCGGCGGCGTCATGGCGGCCGCCATCCTGCTGGTGCGGCGCCATGTTCCGGAAAGCCCGCGCTGGCTGGCCGCGCACGGCAGGCTGGACGAGGCCCGGCGCATCGTGCTCGCGATCGAGGACGAGGCGATTCGCCGCCATGGCGCGCTGCCGCCGGTCACGGGCACCTCGCCGGTGGCGGGCCGCTCCCCCACCCTGCTCCAGGTCGCCCGCATCCTGGTGCGCGACTATCGCCGCCGCAGCGCCGTGGCCCTCGGACTCATGGTGGCCCAGGCATTCTTCTACAACGCCATCTTCTTCACGTATTCGCTGGTGCTGACGCGCTTCCATGGGGTGGCGGAGGGCCGCGTCGGCCTCTACGTCTTTCCGTTCGCGCTGGCCAACGTGCTGGGCCCCCTGCTGCTGGGGCCGCTGTTCGACGTCGTCGGCCGGCGGCGCATGATCGCGGCCACCTATGTCTCGGCCGGCCTGGGCCTGGCCTTGACCGGCTGGGCCTTCGCGCAAGGCTGGCTGGACGCGCGCGGCCAGGCCTGGTGCTGGTCGGCCGTATTCTTCCTCGCCTCGGCGGCGGCCAGCTCCGCCTACCTGACCGTGAGCGAGATCTTTCCGCTGGAAATGCGGGCGGTGGCGATCGCGGTGTTCTACGCGGTGGGAACCGGACTGGGAGGATTCGCCGGCCCGGCCCTGTTCGGCGAACTGATAGGCACGGGCAGCCATGCGGCGGTGGCCCTCGGCTATGCGGTGGCGGCGGCCATGATGGCGGCCGCGGGCCTGGGCGCGCTGCGCCACGGCGTGGACGCCGAACGCAAGTCGCTGGAGGACATCGCCCCGCCCCTGCCGGCGCGGCGGCCGGACGAACCATCCTAGCGCGCGGGGGCCGGACTCGCGTGGGTGAGCTGGTGGGTGCGCGTGCCCATGTCCACGGTCAGGGCGTCGCCCGGCTGCAGCTCCACGAACTCGCGGGGGCCGGCCGTCACGGTACGCACCTTGAGCGCGCCTTCCACGAGTTCGACCCGCAGGCGCTCGGGCTCGGCCGCGACCCGGAACAGGATGTCGGGCGTTTCGATGCGGGTGCCGTCGATGACCACCTCGTTCACGCCCCACTGCACCGAGAAGGCGGCGCGGTACTGCCAGCGCACGTGGAAGGATGCCTCGCCGCGGGCCAGGATCACCTGGCGCCGGCGCGAGTAATAGGCCACCGACAGCGAGGTGCCGGGACCGGCGTCGATGCGGGAACCGTCGGGCAGCTCCAGCGACCGCGCCTGGCCTTCTGTACGCAGTTGTTCGCCGAACTGCGGCGAGCTCTCGTGCATGACCCAGCTCACGGTCAAGGCCCCCGTCAGCCCCAGTGCCAGGGCCAGGCAGGCCCAGCCCAGCCATCGTTTCCAGGGCCGGGGTTGCGTGGACGGAGTACGGGGGGAAGGCAGGGACATGGCGATGCGGCGGGAGGCGGGAGCGGAATTCGGTACGGTGGGACGATTATAAGGAGGCGGGCTGCGGCTCCACCGCCAGGCGCCGGAAAGCGGCCCCGGTGGCCGAGGCGCCGTCGCGCCGGCTGGCCAGCCACAGCTTCGAAGCGGCCTCGGGTTCGCGCAGCGTCCGGATGACCACGCCGGCCACGTCCAGCCGGCGCACCGAGGCCGGCAGGATGGAGACGCCCAGCCGCGCCGCCACCAGCCCCGCGATGGTCACCACTTCCCGGGCCTCCTGGGCGATGCGGGGCGCGTAGCCCGCCGCCCGGCACAGGTTCAGTGCCTGGCTGTAGACGCCGGTGCCCGCGCCGGGAGCGAAGAAGACAAAGGGTTCCTGGGCCAGTTCGGCAACGCCCAGCGCCTCACTGGCGCCGGCCAGCCGGTGCCGGCGCGGCAAGACCGCGACCAGCGGATCGGACAACAGCGGATGCGCGTCGAGTTCCGCGGGAAAGGCGCCGCTGGCGGGCAGACGCATGAATCCCACGTCGCTGCGTCCGTCCAGCAGGGCCTGGATCTGTTCCTGGCTGGTCTCTTCGATCAATTGCACAGCCACGGCCGGATGGCGTTCGCGGAAACGCGACAACAGGTTGGGCAGCGCCCCCGTCAGGACCGCGCTTTCGGTGAAACCCACGCGCAGCGTGCCCAGTTCGCCCCGCGCGGCACGCGCCGCGATGGATGCCGCGCGTTCGGCCTGGGCCAGCAGCGCGCGGGCCTCGGGCAGGAACAGCTGGCCTGCCTCGGTCAGGGAAACCTGTCGCTTGTTGCGGTGGAGCAGCCGCGCTCCCAGGTCCTGCTCCAGGGCCTGCAATTGCTGGCTCAGCGGCGGCTGGGAAATGCCCAGCCGGGCCGCTGCCCGGCCGAAATGCAGTTCCTCGGCCACCGCCACGAAATACCTTACCCGGCGCAGATCTATCATAGGGATTGGATATTACTGGGCATGATTTCAGTATTGGACGATATCAGACAAAAGGCCTAGAGTTAACCCCTAGAACGTCACTTGCTCGACTGCCATGTCTTCCGCTCCGCCCGCCGGCGCCCCCCTGTCTCGCGCGGATACCACCGTTTCACCGGCCGTGCCGGCCCAGCCGCCCGGCCACATCGAACGCGGCACGCCGGCCTTCTGGCGCGCGGTGGTCGCGCTGTTCGCTTCCGGCTTCTCGACTTTTTCGCTGCTGTATTTCGTCCAGCCGCTGATGCCGCTGTTCGCCCATGATTTCGGCCTGTCGGCCGCCGCCAGCAGCCTGGCGCTGTCGCTGTCGACCGCCCTGCTGGCCATCTCCATGCTGGCAGCCAGCGCGGTGTCCGAGCGGCTGGGCCGGCGCACGCTGATGTTCGCCTCGCTGCTGGGCTCGGCGACCCTGACCACCGCGATGGCCCTCTTTCCGCAATGGCCGGCGCTGCTGACGCTGCGCGCCTTGATGGGCATCACCCTGAGCGGCCTGCCGGCCGTCGCCATGGCCTACGTGGGCGAGGAAATGGAGCCCCGCGCCGCCGGCCTGGCCATGGGCCTGTACATCGGCGGCTCCGCCATCGGCGGGATGTCCGGCCGCCTGCTGGCCGGCGTGATCGCCGACGGCCACGGCTGGCGCGTCGCGGCCCTGGTCATCGGCCTGATCGGCTTCGCCGGGGCGGTGCTGTTCTGGAGGACATTGCCCGCGTCGCGGCATTTCAAGCCGCGCGCGCTGGACCTGGCCGGCGCCCTGGGCAGCTTCCGGTCCCATCTGCGCAATCCCGCCATGCTGCGGCTGTTCGCCCAGGGCTTCCTGCTGATGGGCGGTTTCGTCGCCGTGTACAACTACATCGGCTTCCGGCTGCTCGCCCCGCCGTTCTCGCTCAGCCACGCCGTGGTCGGCATGGTGTCGGTGGTCTACCTGGCGGGCATCGTCAGTTCCGCCTGGATGGGCGACCTGGCCGCGCGCCTGGGACATGGCCGCGTCATGGCGGCGGGCGTCCTGCTGCAATTGGCCGGCGCACTGCTGACCCTGTCGGACAACCTGTGGCTGCTGGTTCTCGGGATGGCCGTGCTGACCTTCGGCTTCTTCGGCGCGCACTCGATCTGCAGTTCCTGGGTCGCGCGCGCAGCCCGGCAAGGCCGTGCCCAGGCGTCTTCCCTGTATCTGTTCGGGTACTACTGCGGATCCAGCCTGATCGGGCTGGGCGGCGGCTACGCGCTGGACCTGGCCGGCTGGAACGGCTTCATCGGCCTGGTGACCGTCCCGCTGGCGCTGGCGGCGGCCAATGCCATCCTGCTGGCGCGGCGCGCGGCGGCGGTCTAGCACCCGTTCAGTTCTGGTTACCAACTCTCCCGCCAGCGCCCTTTCCTTTTGGCTTTTTTCGTACCAGACTATTTATGAGTTGCCACCGTCGCCCACGCGTGCGGCGGACTTGAGCCAGATCAAGGTTCACGCATCGCGTCGCGGCTAGGATGGAGTCATCCACTCACGGCTGGAGGCGCATATGCTGGGACGTATCGCAGTTCATCTGGATCTGGACCGGGGCTGCAGGCGGCGCGTACGCGCCGCGGCGCAACTGGCCGCCGAGCACGATGCCACGCTGGTCGGCATCCACGCCAGCTTCGGCCGCCCCCTTCCCTACCTCTACGAAGGTTTCTTCGTTTCCGACGACGTCAATCGCATGCTGCGCCAGCGCGTGGACGACGACCGCGCCGCCACCGAGGCCCTGTTGCAGGAAGTCGCTGGCGAGACCGGCGTGACGGCGCACTGGCGCACCGGCAATGGCCTGGCCGAGAACGTCCTGTGCGAGCAGGCGCGTTATTGCGACCTGCTGGTCATGAGCCAGCCCGACGATGCCGACCCGGGGCCGCAACAAATGCCGGTCCTGCTGGCCACCGTGATGCTGGGCGCGGGCCGTCCGCTCCTGATGTGGCCATCGGTGGGCGAATTCAACGCCATCGGCCGCCGCGTGCTTTTCTGCTGGGACGAACGCCGCGAGTCGGCCCGCGCACTGGCCGATGCCGGCCCCGTCCTGGAAGAAGCCACCGAACTGTTCGCGCTGCGGGTCGACCCGCCGTCCGAACCGGAGCAGGCGGCCCAGACCAAGCGAGCCGACTTCCTGGCCTACTGCGCCGGGCGGCAATATCCCATCCCGCAGGAAACGGTGCGCGAAAGCGCGGGGATAGGAATCGGCAATTGCATCCTGAACGCGGCCGCCGACAACGCCTGCGACCTGATCGTGATGGGCGCCTACGGCCACAGCCGCGTGCGGGAGGCGGTCCTGGGCGGCACGACTCGGACCTTGTTGGAGTCGATGACCGTGCCGGTCCTGTTTTCCCATTGATACATGGGCCCGCATGGCCCGGAGATCGGCAAGGAGCAGCATCATGAAGCAGAACCTACGATGGGCGGCGCCGCTGGCGCTGGCGCTGGCGCTGGCGGCCGCGTGGCCGTTGGCCGGCCAGGCGATGGACAAGGGCGAACAGAACGGCATCGCCTACGTGACGGGCGGCGTGGGCCAGGACGAGTCGGCCGCCATCCGGGGCATGAAGGACTACAGCCTGCGCGTGCTGGCGGCCGCCAAGAGCGGTGAATACGTAGCCGACGTGCGCGTGGCCATCCGCGACAGCGGCGGCAAGGACGTCCTGTCCGTGACCACCCAGGGCCCCTACCTGTTGGCCCGGCTCGCGCCGGGCGACTACCGCATCGATGCGGAGTACGGATCGGCCCGGCAAAGCCGCCAGGTCCGCGTCCCGGCCTCGGGGCGTGCCGAGGTTTCCTTCTATTTCTGACCCGAGCGGTCACCACGAACCAGGAGCATCCCCATGTACCAGCGCATACTCGTTCCCGTCGACGGCAGCCCCACCTCCAACCGCGGGCTGGACGAGGCCCTGCGCATCGCCGCGCTGACCAAGGGGCAGTTGCGCCTGATGCACGTGATCGACGAGTTGTCGCTGGCCGGTTCCATGGGCGCCTACGCCGCCTATTCCGACTGGATCAACGTCCTGCGCGCCAACGGCGCCGAACTGATCCAGCAGGCCGATGCCAAGGCGAAGGCCGCCGGCATCGCGGCGGATACGGTGCTGCACGACAATTTCGCCGGCCCCGTGCACGACCTGGTCATCCAGGAAGCGCGCACATGGCCGGCGGACCTGATCGTGATCGGCACCCACGGCCGGCGCGGCCTGCCCCGCATGGTGCTGGGCAGCAGCGCCGAGAAGATCCTGCGCGAGGCGCCGGTGCCGGTGCTGCTGGTGCGGCAGCCAGAGGCCGGCGACGAAGCCGGCCCGGGCTCCCCGGCCGTCAACCCTTGAGCTTGATGCTCGTGGGATCGGCGGTCAGGTACCCCACCGCGGCGCCGAAGCGGTCCTTGTAGTTGGAACGGATCAGCGGATCCAGCGTGTCCTTGACCTTGTCGTGCAGCGAGCTCCAGTCACCGGCGTGCTGGAAGTTGCTCATGATGTAGGTCCAGCCGTTGATCTCATCCACGGCGTGCAGGCCGGTCGACTCGCCGCCCGCGGGTACCGACAGCAGCCGCGACAGCGACTTGGTGTCGACGTTGTAGGCCCACAGGAAGTTGTTCACGTGCGAGCCGCTGTCCTCGCCGATGAACAGCGTGCGCAGTTTTTCCGAGAACTTGAGGTTGTCCGGGTTGGCCACCAGTTCCGGGTTGGCCTTGTTGCCCAAGGCGTCGGCCGCGATATCCTCGCCCACCAGCAGCATCCTGGTGTGCACCGGCATCCATTCGCTGTTGATGGCCGCGCCGGTCTGGTCTTTCTGGCCGCCGGCCAGGGTATGGGCCAGCACGCCGCCGGCGATCAGCGCCTTGTCCAGCGCGATGCCGCTTTGCTCGTTCCAGCCCTTGGCATTGCCCTTGACCATGGAGTCCTGGATGTTCTGCAGGGCCGAGTAGGCCACCTTGTCCTTGATGTTGACCGTGGTGCCCTCCATCTTGGTGAAGCCCATGCTGCCGCCCATCAGATAGGCGTAGCGGTGCGTCTCCAGGAAGGCGGCGGCCTTCTCCATGCCAGGCTTGACCTTGACCCAGTTTGCCGCGCCGTTCGAGAAGATCTTCGTATAGGTCGCGTCCGAGGGATCGGACTTGAGCACCGTCATGATGTCCTCGGGATCGAGCGTGTTGGCCATCTGCTCGATCTCCGCGCTGGTGGCGTGGCCCAGCTTGATCCAGGTCAGGTTGGCGCCGGGCGCGGCCGGGTCGACCGAGAAACCGGGCCCCAGCTTGGCGACATACAGCGTGCCCGCCGACAGGTCCTTCTCCTTGTCCGCCACGAACACGAACAGGCCGCTGTTGGTGGCGTCGTCGCCCATCAGCACCGTGCGGTTGTCGGGCATCACCTGGATCAGCTCGTGCGAGATCCGCCCCATGCAATAGTGCTTCTTGATCGAACCCGTGCCGTCCGGATTCACCGTGACTTCGGGAATGTGGCCGTAGTGGTAGGGGCGGGCCTTGGTCTCGTCGCCGTACAGGTTCTTGCTGAAGGCCTTGAACTGGGCGTTGGTCGAAACGAAAGGAGCATCCGGTTCGTACTCCTCGCTGGACAGGTGGGTGTTCCAGGGCGACAGGCTCGCGCCACAAGTGATCCACAGGCCATGCGCCGCCGAGGTGTCGACGTTGTGGTACTTGACCAGGCTCAGCTTGCCGGTGGCCTGGTCCTGGTCCAGGGTCAGGACGGCGATGGGCGACGGCAGCGTGCCGTAGGTATCGGCGCCGCTCTGGTCGCGCGTCGTGTACTCGAACTGCACCACGGCGAACACGGCCTTGCCCTTGATGCCCGGGACGTTGGCGTTGGACAGCGCGAGCAGCGAGGTGCCGTCCGGCGAGTCCGAGAAGATCTGGCGTTCCTTGCCTGCCACCGACTTGTCGATGATCGGCTTGTTGTTGATGTCGACGTAGCCGCCGGCCAGGATCTTGCCGCCCTTGCCGTCCGATACCATGTCGCCGGTGATGAAGAACGGCTGGTACGCCAGCTTGTAGGCGTGGGAACTGCCGTCGCTCAGCTTCACCGTCAGGGTGGAGTTCACGGTGGTCGTGGCCATCGCCGCCGGATTGGACAGCGACGGCGCGGGGGTGGAGGTGAACGAGGCCGACACGAAATCCGCGGACGGCTGGGGCGTGGGCGTGATGGGATCGTCGTCCCCGCCACAGGCGGCCAGCAGGGACGCGGTGACCGTCCCGAGAGGCAGCATGGCGGGCGCGCCGGCCAGGAACTTGAGCGCCTGGCGGCGCGAGTTGTTGAGTAACGTATCGGACATTGTTCTGGTTTCCAAGGAGGGGTGCGTTGCAACGTCGAATCGACGGCGGCATCCCGGTTCCGGAAACCAGGGAATCATGCCTCCCGATTCGCGTCTGGGCGAATGCTAGGAGGCATGGGTGACACTTTCATGAAAGGGACGCGGCCGTCCCCTGAGCGCTACATGATCCGCGGACGATCGGGCAGCGTGTTGGCGCGGGACGCGCCGGGGTAGTGCCGGGCCAGTGAGGCGCCCAGCGCGGTGATACCCTCGATCACGCCCTGCTCGTAGCGGCCCTGGGCAAACGCCTCCTGGATGCCGCGGCAGACGGCTTCCCAGGTCCCGGCGGTTTCGCAGGCGTGGATGCCCCGGTCGCAGACGATCTCGACCGCATGGTCGGCCATCAGCACGTACAGAAGGATGCCGTTGTTGTCGGGCGTGTCCCATACGCCTTGCAGCGCGAAGACTTCCAGCGCCCGTTCCCGCGGCGACTGCTGCTGCCACAGCGGGCCCATGTCCAGCGCGGCCTCGACCACGAAACGGATCTGGCCGTCATGGCGCGACTCGACCTCGCGGATGGTTCGCTCGATGCGGTCCAGCGACCGGGCCGGGAAAGCCCGGTGCGCCGCGCGGCGGGTCGTCACCAGATGCTTGAGGAATCGTTTGATCGCCATGCCTACCACCGTCCCGAAGCGCCGCCGCCACCGAAGCCGCCGCCCCCACCACCACCGAAGCCGCCGCCGCCGAATCCTCCGCCGCCAAAGCCCCCTCCTCCGCGGCCCCCGCGATGGCTGCCGCCGTAGCCGCCCGGCAGGCCGGCGAAGCCGCCACCCACCAGGGTGAAGAAGAACGCCAGCACGGCGCCCAGGATCGCGATGGCCACCGCGCCGGACAGCAGCCAGGCCGCGCCGCCCACGACACCGCCGGTCACGAGCGCGCCCGGCAGCCTGCCCAGGGCACGCCGCAGCATGCCGCCCGCCACCAGCGCGACGATCAGCAATACGGGGGCGATGCCTTCCAGGTCACCGCCTTCCCGGGCGGCGCGCTGGGGCGGCGGCGGCAGCGGTTCGCCGTCGATGAGCCGCATGATGCGGTCGGCTCCCTGGGAGATGCCACCGTAGTAATCGCCCTCGCGGAATCGCGGCGTGACGATCTCGTTCAGGATGCGGTTCGCCGTGGCATCGTTCAGCACCCCCTCCAGTCCGTAGCCCACTTCGATCCGCATGCGCCGATCGTCCTTGGCCACCAGGAACAGTACGCCGTCGTCCACGTTCTTGCGGCCGGGCTTCCAGGCCTCGGCCACCCGCAGCGAATACTGCTCGATGCTCTCTGGCACGGTGCTGGGGACGATCAGGATCGCGACCTGGCTGCCCTTGCGCTCCTGGAACGCCCGCAATTGCTGTTCCAGTCCGGAGCGCTGCTCGGCGGTCAGCGTCGAGGTCAGGTCGGTGACCAGCCCGCCGAACGGCGGAATCGCCACCAGGCCATCGCTGGCGGCCTGGGCCGGCGCGGCAGCCAGCCACAGCACGGCAAGCCCGGCGGCCAGCCATGCCGACGCCCGGCGCCCCCAGGCCCGCCATGCGCTCATCGGGCGCCCGCGGGCTTGTTGCCGCCGAAGTCGACGGTGGGCGGCGTGGAAATGGCGCTTTCGTTGGCCACCGAGAAATTGGCCTTCACCGGATAGCCGAAAGCCTTCGCGGTCAGGTTGCTCGGGAACGAGCGCACGATCACGTTGTAGTCCTGGACCGACTTGATGTAGCGATTGCGGGCCACGGTGATCCGGTTTTCGGTGCCTTCGAGCTGTGCCTGCAGGTCGCGGAAGTTCTCATTCGCCTTCAGGTCCGGGTAGCGCTCCACCACCACCATCAGGCGCGACAGCGCGCTAGTCAGCTGCTGCTGGGCGGCATCGAACTTGGCGAAGGCCTCGGGATCGTTGACCAGCTCGGGCGTCGCGTTGATGCCGGTGGCCTGGGCGCGGGCGTTGACCACGGCGGTCAGCGTATCCTGCTCGTGGCTGGCATAGCCCTTGACCGTGTTGACCAGGTTGGGGATGAGGTCAGCGCGCCGCTGGTACTGGTTCAGGACCTCGGACCAGCTGGCCTTGACCTGTTCGTCCGCGCGTTGCAGGTCGTTGTAGCCGCAGCCGGACAGCGTGGCCGCCAGCATGACGAAAAAGGCAGTGATCAGGCTTCGCACCTTGTTCTCCTTGGAAATGCGTGCTTGGAATGGATGCTTCGCAGTCCGGTCAACGGAATACGTCGGCGAGCACGTCGGCTACGACCAGGGTGGCCAGCGACACCAGGATCAGGTCCGTGCCCGCCACACGCCACTCGTAGCCGGGATAGACCGGCAACCTCGACAGCATGCCGGACGGCACGGCCTTCTTGGCGATGCCCGGTGGCAGCGGCTTGCCCCGGGCCAGGTTCTTGCGTATGCCCGGGGGCAAGGGGCCATAGCCCACCGCCTGGTAGTCGGAGGCATAGTTCCTGGCCAGCGATACCGTGATGCCCGCGCGGACCAGGTCGTCGCCGCCATCGGCGCGCTTGCCCGACACCTTGTCGCCCTGCCCTTGCCCGTGGCCCTTGCTTCCCTGCCCCTTGCCGCCCCCGTGTCCGCCTCCGGCGTGGGCATTGCCATTGCCTTTGCCGCCGGGCGGATCGGCCCATGCGGGCGTCATGCCCAGCGAACCTGCCAGCAGCAGGACAAGGAAAATTTCGCGTCGCGGTTTGAGCATCATTTTCAATCGGCTCCTCGAGCACAGGTGTGCAACGAGCCAAGCATAGCGCAAGGCCGCGGCAGGCGGCCCCGACAAGGTATCCAGTTGCAGCGGCCGGTTGCAACGGCATCGGCCGCGCGGCCGCAGCGTCAGCCGCCGTGCCGCGAGACCAGCCGCTCCAGCCTCAGGCGGTCGCGTGCGTCGGTCAGCCGCCACACCGCCAGGTAGACCGAACCGGCCGACGCCGCGAAGCCGCCGCCGGCCAGCAGGAACATCAGCAGGATCTGGTACTTGGCCGATTCGATGGGGTCCATGCCGGCCAGGATCTGGCCGGTCATGATGCCGGGCATGGTGATGACGCCCGCCGCCGCCATCTGGTTCATCACCGGCAGCACCCCCGCCCGCACCGCGCCCCGGATGATGTTCCGGAACGCGGTGTAGCGGTCGGCGCCCAGGGCCAGCCGGGCCTCGATGGCCGCGCGTTCGCGCGAGACCGAGGTGAACACGCCGTTCAAGGCCAGGCTGGCGCTGTTCATGGCCGTGCCCAGGACGATGCCGGCCAGCGGGATTGCGTGGCGCGGGTCGTACCAGGGGTCGGGACGCAGCGCCGTCGCCAGCGCCAGCAGCGCGATGCCCAGCGTGGCGACGCCCACCGGCACGCCGCCCACCCCATAGCGCCATGCTCCCTGGAAGCGCCGTTCCTGCCTGGAGCCGACTTCGTGGCAGGCCGCGGCGATCATCAGCGCAACGACCGCGCCGGTCACCCAGGGCGAGGTCAACGCGAACACCTGCCGCAGGAACAGGCCCACCAGGACCAGTTGCACGACCATGCGTGCCGCCGCCACCAGCAGCGGACGCTGGATCCCCAGCGCCAGCCGCAGCGACAGCGCGGCGCTGGCCAGCACCAGCACGGCCGCCATGGCCAGTTCCATCGGCGTCAGTGAAATGGGGCTCATGGCGTTTCGTCCTCCAATCCGCCGGGGGTCATGCGCAACCGCCGGGTGGCGATGCGCACGGCCTGGGACGCGTCATGCGTGACCACCAGCAGCCCGGTGCCCTGCTCGCGCAGCCGCGCCAACAGGGCCTCGACCTGGGCGGTGGCTTCGGGATCCAGGGCCGAGGTCGGTTCGTCCAGCAACAGGAAACGCGGGTGCTGCGAGATGGCTCGCACCAGCGCGAGCCGCTGGCGCTGTCCGGTCGACAGCGTGGCCACGGGCGCCTCGAACAGTGCATCGGCCAGCCCCAGCCCGGGCAGCAGCGCCCGCGCCCGCTCCGGATACGCCATGTGATCGGCCACGATGTCCGCCCACCATCCGGCGTCGGCGGCGACATAAGTAACCTGGCGCCTGAAGGCCGGGGCCGGCATGCGGTCGCGGTCCACGCCGTCCAGCTCGACGCGGCCCCGGGCCGGTTCAAGGTCGGCGATCATGCGCAACAGCAGGCTCTTGCCCACGCCGGACGGGCCGGACAAGGCCACGCACTCCCCGCCTTCGATACCCAGGTCGAAAGGGCCGGCGAGACGGCCGTGCAGGCCATCCACGATCAGGGAGGAACAGGTGTCGGTCAAGGTCGTATTCGCCAGGGGGCGGATGCTCGGACGGAGCGACAGTCTAGCGCGAAGCCCGCGTGGCACGGGGCTTTCCGGCTCATGCACGTATAATGGATAGTTGCTCGCGGCAACGATAAGACCACAAAGCCCATTTACCATTTCAAGGTTGTTTCATCTATGTATCGCGCACTCGCCGCCGCCCTCGTGCTGGGCACCCTGGCCGTCGCTCCCGCTCATGCCGGACCCTACCCCGACCGCCCCGTCCGCATCATCAATCCGTTCCCTCCCGGCACGAACACCGACACGGTCGCGCGCCTGCTCGCCCAGAAGCTGCAACAGAACTGGGGCCAGGCCACCATCGTCGAGAACAAGACCGGCGCGGGCGGCGCGATCGGCGCGAACTTCGTCGCCAAATCGCCGGCCGACGGCTACACCCTGCTGCTGACGTCCTCGTCCACGCACCTGGTCGCCCCCGTGCTGCGCAAGGACGTGCCCTACGACGCGAACAAGGACTTCACGCCCATCATGACGGTGACCGTGTCGCCGCACGTGGTGGTCGCCACCCGTTCGCTGCCGGTCAAGGACTTCAAGGACTTCGTGGCCTACGTGAAGTCGCACCCGGGCACCACCTTCGCGTCCTCGGGCAACGGCACCGGCTACCACCTGGCGGGTGAACTGTTCGCCCACGGCGTCGGCGCCAACATGCTGCACATCCCCTATCGCGGCGCGGCTCCGGCCATGAACGACCTGATGGGCGGACAGGTCCAGTCCATGTTCGACTCCCCGGGCAGCGTCGCGCCCAACGCCAAGAGCGGCCGCGTCCACGCGCTGGCCGTCATGGGACCCAAGCGCTGGCCGACCCTGCCGGACGTCCCCACCACGGTGGAGCTGGGCTATCCCCAGCTGCAGTTCTCCACCTGGCTGGGCCTGTACGCGCCGGCGAACACCCCGCCCGACGTGATCGCCAAGATCACCAACATCCTGACCACCGAACTGTCCAAGCCCGGCATGAGCGAACAGTTCGACCAGATGGGCTCGCAGTTGAACATGATCGTCGGCAAGGACTTCGCCAAGTTCATGCTGGACGGCCAGGCTTCGCTGAAGAAATTGGCCGAAGAGGCCAAGCTGCCGATGCTGGACTGATCGCGTCCCCCCGAAACGGGAACGGCCTCGCTTTCGAAAGAAGCGAGGCCGTTTTTCCTTGGGGACGACCGGCGGGAGCGACGCTCGCCTACTCGATCTTGATGCCTGCGGCTTTCACCAGCTGCGACGCGGACTTCGTCTCGTCGGCCAGGTACTTCTCGAAGGCCTTCTGGTCCATGGGCATGGGGGCGGCGCCCAGGTTGGCGAAGCGGGTCTTGATGTCGGGCATCTCCAGCACCTTCAGCACGCCGGCGTGGATCTTGTCGACCACGGGCTGGGGCGTCTTGGCCGGCGCGAACAGGCCCACCCAGAACGTGTAGGCCGCGGCCGGCAGGCCCGAGTCGGTCATGGAGGGCACGTCGGGCAGCGCGGCCGAACGCGCGGCGGTACCGACGGCCAGCGCCTGCAGCTTGCCGTCCTTGATCATGGGCAGGGCCGATACCAGGGGCGCGAAGAACCAGGTCGTACGGCCGGCGATGGTCTCGGTGATGGCCTCGGGCGTCCCGCGGAACGGCACGTGCACGGCATCGATGCCGGCGGCCACCCGGAACTGTTCCGCGTTCATGTGCGTGGCCGAGCCGTTGCCGGCGGAGGCATAGAACAGCTTGCCGGGATCGGCCTTGGCCTTGGCGACCAGGTCGCCCAGGTTCTTGTACCCTGCCGAGGGCGAGACCACCAGCACGTTGGGCAGGCTGGCCAGCGGCGTGATGCCCTCGAAGTCCTTGAGCGTGTCGTACGGCAGGTTCGGGTAAATGGACGGATTGACGAGGTGGCCCGAACTGTGGATCAGCAGCGTGTAGCCATCGGCGGGCGCCTTGGCCACCTGCGCGGCGCCCAGCGTGCCGCCCGCGCCCGGCTTGTTCTCGACCACGATCTGTGCGCCCAGGATGGGGCCCAGCTTGTCGGCGATCGAACGCGCCACCACGTCGGTGCCGCTGCCGGCGGTGAACGGGACGATGAAGCGGATGGGGCCGCCTTGCGGCCAGTTGCCCTGGGCCTGAACGCTCGCGCCCGCGGCCAGCATAGTCGCGGCCGCGAGGACGCGCAGCGAGGTCCGGCGAGCGTGGGAATGTCGTTGCATGGTGTGTCTCCTCTGGTTTATCGAATGGAACGGCGGCCCTAGCCCGGGACGGGTGGGCTGAATGGCATGGCCAGCAGCACCGATGCCGTCCGGCCGCTGCGGTTGATCAACTGGCGTTTCTCGCCGGGCGCCAGGCGGCATGAGTCCAGGCGCGCCAGCGTGGCTTCCTGCCGCACCCCGTCCAGCTCGCTCACGACGGTCAGCTCGCCTTCCAGGACCACGTAGTGCTTCTCCATGGGAGAGCCATCCAGCGAGGTGTGGCCGCCGGGTTCCAGCGTCGAGACGCCCAGCCACAGTTGTTCGGCCGGGCCGGCTTCCCTGCCCTGCAGGCGCACGCAGCGCATGTCGAAGTGGTTGGGAGCCTCGTAGACGGGAGCCTCGGGATAGCGTGTGACGTTCATGCCTGGCCTTCCCACGGCCGCAGCACGATGCGCTGGTCCGATCCGCCGATTACCGTGCGGTAGGCATCGAGCGCGTCGGTCAGTGCATAGACGGCATCGGCGCCGACGGGGAACGGCCGCAGCGTGCCGGCCTCGAACCCCGGCCGCAGCGCCCGCAGGTGCGCGGCCGCCTCGGTGCAGTCCATGGCCAGCGAATCCACGCCCACGTAGGTGTGCATGGCGCGGTAGAACGTGAAGATGTCGAACGGCACCGGGCGCTCGACCGTGGAGATGAAGATCTGCGTGGCGCGCTTGGCCATGGCCTGGTTGGCGGCCTGGAAGTACGGGCTGCCCACGGTGTTGTAGACCAGGTCCACGCCGCGGCCGTCGGTGAGCTCGCGCAGCCGCGCGGCCACGTCTTCCCGGCTGGCGTCCACGACCTCGACCGGCGCGCAGGCGAAGCCGGCGTAGGGTCCCGGCCGGCGCTGGACCGCGATGACGCGGGCTCCCGCCTGCGCCGCGAGCTGGACGGCGGCCTGCCCCACCTTGCCGTTGGCCCCCATGACGGCGACCACCTGGCCCGGCAGCGGCATGCCGCTGCGTTGGAAACCTTCGTAGGCCGTCACGAACGGCACGCCTATCGAGCCGGCGGCATCGAAGTCCAGGCCCGCGGGCATTTCCTCCAGCGCGGCCAGCGGCAGCGTGAGCCAGGCGGCATGGGAGCCGTCCCGCGTGATGCCCAGGTCGCCGCCCGAGCCCCAGACGCGGCGGCCTATCCATTCGGTGGGGCCGGCCACCACCGTGCCGGCGAAGTCGCGCCCGGGCGTGCGCGGCCAGACGGCCTGCGGCATCAGGCCCAGCGCCGCCTTCACGTCGCTGGGATTGACGGCCGCACTGGCCACCTTGACGACGGCGTGGCCCGGATCCGGCCGGGGCATGGCCAGGGTTTCGATGGCCGGGGCCAGGTGGGCGGCGGACTCGGCCTTGGCCTGTACGCGCACGGCCGGCCCGTGTTGGGTTTCTTGCATGACGGTGGACATGATCGGTAGCGGTTCCTTCAATTCCTGATGGGCAGGCCCAGCATGTCGCGCGCCTCGCCGGCGCTCGCCACGCTTCCTCCCAGGTCCTGCACGATGCGCGCGGCACGCTCCACCAGCGCCGCGTTGCTGGGCGCCAGGACGCCCCGGGACAGGTAGATGTTGTCTTCCAGGCCTACGCGGACGTGGCCGCCCGACACGAAAGCGGCCGCCAGCATGGGGAACTCGTGGCGGCCCACCCCGAAGGCGGACCAGAAGGCGCCCGCCGGCAGCAGGCCGCGCGCATACAGCAGCGTCTCGGGCGTGGCCTCGAATCCGTACTTGACGCCGGTGACGAAGGTCCACATGCCCGGCCCGTCCAGCGTGCCGTCGGCGATCAGGTCGCGCGCGAGGTGGATGTCGCCGCTGTCGAAGATCTCCAGTTCCGGCTTGACGCCCGCCTCGCGGATGACGCCGGCCATGATGCGCACGTTGCGCGGGGTGTTGATGACCACCTCCGCGCCCGAGTTCATGGTGTTCAGGTCCAGCGAGCAGACGTCGGGCCGCAGCCGCGCGATGTGCTCGACCCTTTTCTCCGGGGGCAGCAGCGTGGTGCCGGGGCCGGCCACGCGGGGCTCGGCCTCGCTCGGCACGTAGCGGCCGCCCGGGCCGGTGGTCAGGTTGATGATGACTTCGCGGTTCTCGGCCCGGATGCGGCGGATGACCTCGTCGTACAGCGCGACGTCCATCGACGGGCGGCCGGTTTGGGGATCGCGCACGTGGATGTGGACCTGCGCCGCGCCGGCGCGGGCCGCCTCGAGCGCCGAATTGGCGATCTGCTCGGGCGTGATGGGCAGGTGCGGCGTCTGCTCCGGCTTGGTCAGGTTGCCGGTGATCGCGCAGGTGATGACGGTCGGGTTCACAGGTGGCGTCCTCCATCGACCACGATGCGGGTGCCGGTGGCAAAACGCAGCGAGGTGGCGCAGGCTTCCACGGCGGCGGCGATGTCGTCGGTGGTGCCGATGCGGCCCAGCGGCGTGGTGGCGGCAGTCTTGGCGTTGAAGTCGGCGCCCCGGCCCGGCACGAAGGTGGAGTCGACCACGCCCGGGCTGACCGACAGCACGCGCACCTGCGGCGCGAGCACGCGGGCCAGGGCCTCGCCCACCACGTCCACGCTGGCCTTGGCCGCAACGTAGGCCAGGTTGCTGCCGACGCCCGTGAAGGCCGCGATCGAGGACAGCGTCACGATCAGGCCATCGCCGCTTTCCTTGAGCAGCGGCGCGAAGGCGCGGATGGTCGAGAAGACGCCCCGGAAGTTGACCTTCAGGATGTCGTCGATCAGTTCGTCGGTCAGGCCCTCCAGGTCGGCCGCGGGCACGGGCTTGGTGTAGCCGGCGCTATTGACCAGGATGTGGCAGGTGCCGAAGTCGGCGCGGACGCGCTCGGCCGCCGCCTTCAGGGCCGGGCTGTCGGTAATGGAGGCCCGGACCTCGGCGTGTCCTTCCCCGGGCAGTTCGCCCACCCGGGAAGCGGCGGCGGGATCGCCGTTATGCAGCAGCACGCAACGCGCCCCGCGGGCCGCCAGGCGCCGCGCGCTGGCATGGCCGATTGCGCCGGTGCCGCCGGCTATCACGGCCACCTTGCCGTCCAGGCGGTCCTGCGGCGCGAATGTGGATGCTTGTGTCATTGGGAGTTCCTTTGGTGATGCGTGGGAAGTTCAGGGAATCGGGGGATGCGGGAAGACCATCTCGCCTTCCAGCAGCGTGAAGCAATGATCGAAGACCGCGACGTCGCCGCCCGGGCGCGATTCCACCCGGTACTGGCCGACCAGCCGGCGCGTCACGCCGAAAGTGGGATCGCTGTGCAGGAACTCCGAGTCGTCGGCGTAGACCTGGGTGATCAGGACCTTGTAGCCGGGCTTGGAGAACATGAAATGCAGGTGTGCCGGCCGGAACTCGTGGCGCGCCTGGGCGCGCAGCAGTACGCCGCCCGGCCCGTCCACCGGCACGGGATAGCCCGCCGGCCGCACCGAACGGAAGCGGAAGCGTCCGTTCTCGTCGGTCGTGAAGCGGCCGCGCAGGTTCATGTCGGGCTGGGTCTCGTCCTGGTTCTCGTACAGCCCGCTGGGCGATGCATGCCAGATGTCCACCGTGACGCCGGCCAGTGGCCGGCCCTCGCGGTCCTGGACCAGCCCGCTGCCCTCGAGCGGGATGCCGGGCGTGCCCGGCGCCGCCAGCGAGGCCCCCGGTTCCAGGCTGGGCGAGTTGGCGCGCCAGAACGGACCGAGCAGCGCGGCGTCCGACTCGCCATGATGGTCGGCGTTGTTCAGCAGCGCCACCAGCGACGACACGCCCAGCAGGTCGGCCACCAGCACCGCCTCGTTCTTGGTGTCGCAGGTGGCCTGCCCGATGGCATTGAGATAGCCCAGCGCATATTCGAACTCGGCCTCGGTCAGCCGCGTTTCCAGTACGAAGGCGTGCAGATGCCGGACCAGGCTGCATAGCAGTTCCTTGACGCGCGGATCGGCGGTATTTGCCATCGATTGCAAAACAATGGGGGTAAGAGACTCTGGCGTGCTGGGCAACATTTGGCATAACCTCATGCTATCGATAGCATTCAGTTTAGCCGGATCGTTCCACTTGTCAACAAGGAGATTTCCCGCCCCCATGCGCCGGCACTTCGCTATCATCTCGCCCATGCCCAAGCGTTCCTCCGCCGCCACCCTTGCCGACATCGCCCTGCACGCCCAGGTGCACAAGACCACCGCTTCGCGCGCGCTGGACCCCGAACGACGCCACATGGTCAGCCCCGAAGTGGTCGGCCGCGTCGAGGCCGCCGCCCGCGCCCTGAACTACCGCGTCAACCGCGCGGCGTCGGCGCTGCGCACCGGGCGGTCGGGCACGGTGGGCGTGCTGTTGCCCGACATCACCAATCCCGTGTTCCCGCCCATCCTGCGCGGCATCGAACAGGCGCTGGCGGCCGAGGGCTTCTTCGTGCTGGTGGCCGATACCGGCAACGAACAGGCGCCGGACGAGGCCGCCGACCGCATGCTGGCCCAGCGCGTCGAAGGGCTCATCATCGCGACCTCCAGCCTGCACGACCCGCTGGTCGAGCGCCTGGTGCGCGACCAGGTCAAGGTCGTGCTGGTCAACCGCCGCGACGAAGACGGCAGCCTGCCCGCCGTCGTCAGCGACGACATGCTGGGCATGAAACTGGCCGTCGATCACCTGGTGTCCATCGGCCATCGCCGCATCGCCCACCTGTCCGGGCCGCTGGCGCTGTCCACCGGTTCGCTGCGGCAGGCCGGCTTCATCCAGGCCATGGCCGCGCACGGGCTGGAGCCGGCCGGCTTCGCCCAGTGCGACGCCTATTCCTGCGATGCCGGCGAGGAAGGCACGCGCGCGCTGCTGGGCACCGGGGCCGAGTTCACGGCCATCGTCGCGGCCAACGACCTGATCGCGCTGGGGGCGATCCAGGCATTGCAGCAGCGCGGACGCACGGTGCCGCAGGACGTCTCGGTCGTGGGACATAACGACATGCCCTTGATGGACAGGGTGTCGCCTCCCCTGACCACGGTACGCATCCTGCACTACGAGATGGGGTTCCGGGCGGCCCGCTTGTTGCTCGACAGCCTGCGCGGCGTGCCGGGCACGACGTCCACGGTCGTCCTGCGGCCCGAGCTGGTCGTGCGCGGCTCCTCCGCACCGCTGTAATATCCAGGCGCAAACCCGAAACTGCCTCGCCCGCGCGAGGCCCCGACATGTCCATCAAAGACCAGCTTTTCATCTACGGCCAATATCTCGCGCCCCAGGCGCTCGTCTCCAGCCTGTTCGGACGCCTTGCGCACTGCCGCGTCGCCGGCCTGAAGAATCCCGCCATCGCCCGTTTCATCCGCCAGTACGGCGTGGACATGAGCGAGGCCCTGGAGCCCGACCCCACCGCCTACGAACACTTCAACGCCTTCTTCACCCGCGCGCTCAAGCCCGGCGCGCGTCCGCTGGATCCCGCCCCGGACGCCGTGCTGTGTCCCGCCGACGGCGCCATCAGCCAGCTGGGCCCCATCCGCGCCGGCCGCATCTTCCAGGCCAAGGGGCACGACTTCAGCGCCGACGAACTGCTGGGCGGCGATGCGCGGCGCGCCGATCCCTACCGGGACGGCGGCTTCGCCACCATCTATCTGTCCCCCCGCGACTATCACCGGGTGCACATGCCGGTGGCCGGCACCTTACGCGAAACGGTCTACATCCCCGGACGCCTGTTCTCGGTCAATCCGCTCACCGCCCGGACCGTGCCGCGCCTGTTCGCGCGCAACGAACGCCTGGCATGCCTGTTCGATACCGAACTCGGCCCCATGGCGGTGGTGCTGGTGGGCGCCATGATCGTGGGCGCCATGGAAACCGTCTGGGGCGGCCAGGTCGACCCGCACGGCTCGCGCATCGTGACCACGCGCTACGACGACGGCGCCGTGCGGCTGGACAAAGGCGCCGAAATGGGCCGCTTCAAGCTCGGCTCGACCGTGGTCCTGCTGTTCGGTGCCGGCCGGGTGAATTGGAACGATGCGCTGGGGCCGCTGGTCGGCGTGCGCATGGGCCAGGCGCTCGGACGCGCAGTGAATCTATAATCGAGATCGTCGAGCATGCTCGACCCCCACGGCGCCCGTCCCCCCTGGCGCCGCGGATCCGGCCCCGCCGGTCCGCCAGCGCCGCCCCTAACGGGCATGCGGCCGACAGACCGCCCGGCTCCGGGCTTTCCACTCACAGCCGCGTATCCAACATGCCAACCCGCCCGCTTCGCGCCGCCGAAGAAACCGCTGACACCGCTTCCTCGACCGACCATCCCCCGCTTGTCTACTCGCAGCCGCCCCGTGTGCGCCTGCTGAGCGAGATCCTGCCCGACGATCCCCTGCTGATGATGGGCGCTGGCCCCGTTCCCATTCCCGACGTGGTGGCCCATGCGAACTCGGTGGTCATCAACCACCTGGGCGCGACCATGTCGACCATCATCTCCCAGGTCAAGCAGATGGCGGGCTATGTGTTCCAGACGAAGTCGGAATGGGTGCTGGGCGTGGCCGGCCCGGGTTCGGCTGCGATGGAGATGGCGATCTGCAACCTGGTGTCGCCCCGCAGCAAGGTGCTGTGCGTGGTCAACGGTTTCTTCAGCGCCCGCATGGCCGAGATGAGCCGGCGCCTGGACGCCGACGTCGTCACGCTGGAAATCGACGGCCACCAGGCCGCGTCGGCCCAGTCGGTGGAGCAGGCGATCGAGCAGCACCGCCCCGACGTCCTGACCATCGTCCAGGGCGAGACCTCCAACACGGTCTTCAACCGCGAACTGCCCGCCATCGCCAAGGCCGCCAAGAAGCGCGGCTGCCTGGTCGTGGTCGATGCCGTCTGCACGCTCAGCACCATGCCGCTGCAGATGGACGACTGGCAGATCGACGCCGTCATCACCGGTGGCCAGAAGGGCCTGTCGTCGATTCCCGGCGTCTCGCTGATCGCGTTCTCCAACGATGCGTGGGAACACATCAGCCGGCGCAAGACGCCCAATACCCACTGGGTGCTGGACGCCAGGCTGGCCGAGAACTTCTGGCACAAGGGGTCGTACCACTACACCGCCCCGGTGTCCGGGGTGCTGGCGCTGCACGAGGCGCTGCGCCTGGTCTGCGCCGAGACCCTGCCGGTGCGTTTCGCGCGCCATTCGCGTTCGTCCTTCGCCTTGCAGAACGGCATCGAGGCCATGGGCCTGCGCCTGTTCGCGCCACCGGCCTCGCGCCTGAACTCGGTGGTCGGCATCACGGTGCCCGACGGCCTGACCAACACCGGGATCTGCGCGCACATCTCCGAACGCTACCGGGTGGAAATCTCGGGCTCGTTCGGCCTGCCCATCGTGCGCATCGGCCAGATGGGCGAACAGTGCCGGGCCCACAACCTGTTCCGCACGCTGCACGCGCTGGGCTCGACCATGCGCGACCTGGGCGCCAAGGTCGACATGCCCGCCAGCATGGCCACGCTGGAATACAGCCTGCAGGTGTAGCCCCCCCCTACGCGCTTCGCGCGCCCCCCAGGGGGCGATGCGGGTGGACCGGCGGAGCCGGATCCACCGCATCCTGGGTCTAGTGGGGTTGTCTCGGTGCGAAGCACCGCGTTCTTGCTTTGATCCAGGGCGCCGCGGATCCGGCTTTGCCGGTCCGCCAGTGCCGCCCCCTGGGGGGCGCCCGAAGGGCGTAGGGGGGATTAACTACTCAAGCACTGCTTCATGAAGGCCTTGCGGTCGTCGCCTTTCTTGCCGGTGGCTTCCTTGTTGCAGGCGGTCATTTTTTCCTGCTGGGTCATCTTCTTGGCGGACAGGCACTCTTTCATGAAAGCCTTGCGGTCGTCGCCCTTGCGGTCGCCGGCGTCCTTGTTACAGGTGGTCATCTTGTTCTGCTGGGTGTTTTCGGCGGCCAGGGCGGGGCCGGTCAGGGCCATGAACAGGGCGGTCAGGGACACTGCTAGCGTTTTTTTCATCGTGAACTCCGAACCTTGGTTTGCGGGGACTCCGGTCGCCCACGGCTGACTGCCGGGCGGCAGCCCATTATCGTGCTCGACCGGGGAAATGCCTAGCCCCTGGCCCGCTTGGCCACTTCGACCCGGCCCAGGTCCCCGTCCACCCGGACCCAGTCTCCCGTCTCGATCACCGACAAGGGGTCGATGTCGAAGCCGGTGACCGACGGCGCGTGCGTGACCACGGCCCCGAGCGCGATCTTGGTCGTCATCTCGTTGAACAGCATGGCCGCGGGCGCCATGCCGGAGATGCGGGCGATGTGGAACTGGCCGGACCAGCCCGAGGACCCCTTCGCGCCGGGAAACACCAGCACCTTGCCGGCGAAGCTCACCCCGCGCAGCTCGTGGCGGGTCTCGATGACGGTGCCGGTACGGGGATCGATGCCGCCCCACCCCGAGATCCGGTCGCGCGTGACCAGCGCCTCGCCCTCGGCCCGTCCGCCCACGATGCCCCGGCCTTGCAGCACGATGACCCGGGAAACGGCCGTGGAACTGTCCTGCGCGCTCATCGCAAACCTCCTTTCCAGCGGCCGGTCACCGCGGCCTCGATGCAGTCGGCGGTGCTGCCGAACCATGCCTGTATGCCCATGATGGCCGGCAGGTAGTGGACCTGCTTGGCCGAATCAACGGCCGCCACCTTGGTTCCCTGGGGAATGACGCGCCCCAGCGCCGAACAGGTGTCCGACATCAGGTAGCCGCCCGCCTCCTCGATGATGCGGGTGTAGCCGTTCTGGTCGGCGATCTGCTTGGTGGCACGGGGCGTGAAGATCCAGAGCTGCGTATTCTCATGCACGCGCTTGCCCTGCAGCAGCCGGCACACTTCCCAGATCTGCTCGATGCTGTAGTGCGGGCAGCCCAGCATGACGAAATCGACGTCGGGGTCGCGCGCCGTGGCGTTGAGGTTCTCGTAGGTCTCGCGCAGCTCCCTGGGCCCGAAGCGGAACACTTCGCGCGGGCGGTTGCCACCGAAGGCGGCCTCGACCGTCGGCGCCTCGGGGGTGAAGCCGGGAATGTGGTACATCTCCACGCCGCCCGACGACGCCGCGGCCGCGCCGAAGTGCTTGAGCTTGAGGGTGCTGGGCGCCAGTCCCGCGCCGGTGATGACCGGGACCTTGTCCTGCACCTTGTCTCCCACGTAGTAGCCCAGCATGCCCCAGTCCGACATCGACTCGATGGGCATGTCCAGCTCCACCAGGTGGGTGCCGCGCCGTTCTGACTCGATGTGGTAGCCCCAATAGGGAATGCGGCCCGTCAGCATGGCCGCGCCCGTGCTCTCGCGCCCTTCGGCGTTCGACCGCGCGCCCAGCACGGCGTTGATGTAGATGACGGCCGAAGACTCCATCCATGCGCAGTGCTCGCCCCGGGCCGGCAGGTTGCCGACCTGGTAGGGCGTGCAGGTGTTCAGGAGCTGCACGCCCAGGCCCGCGCTGTAGGCATCGCCCTTGCGGAAGATGCGCACGACCTCTTCGCCCACCCCCTGCTGGGCGGCGTGCTCGGGATCGATGCCCTGTTGCAGGTGGCTGCTGTAGACCTCGACGGGCGGAATGGCCACGACCTCGGCGCTGTCCAGGTTGAACTCGGAGAACACCGCGTCCAGGCCGCCCCGCTCGTCGGCGAACTTGCGCATGAACGGCGTGGTGGCGCCGATGGTACCCGCCACGTTGCGCGTCTCGACCAGGCGCTCGGCCCCCAGCGCGTTGCCGTAGCGCAGCAGCAGGTCCATGGCCTTCTGTTTGGCCGGGCCATGCGCGCCGTCGAGCATGGCTTTCTCGTGATCCGTCAGTCGCATTGCCGCCCTCCTTCCTGGCAGCCGGCCCGCGACGCCGCGCGGGTCAGGAAACCTTGAGCAATTTGTCCGGCAGCGGCACCTTGCCGCCCGTATCGCGCGCGATCGCCTGCGCGGTCTCGATCAGGCGCGGCGCCACCTCGTTGCGCAGGCGCTTCTCGGTGAACGAGAAAGCCGGCCCGCCGCAGTTCAGCGCCATGATCTCGCCGCCCGGCACGACCAGCGGCACCGATACCGAATTGATGTCGCGGTGGAACTCGCCCAGCGACAGGCAATAGCCGTGCATGCGCGCATCCCGCTGCGAGCGCTCGAGCCCCTTCTCCAGCCGCGCCCACTCCGCCTCGCCGCATTCCTTGCGTATGCTTTGCAGCAGGCGATCCTTCTCGTACTGGTCGGTCATTGCGCTCAGGTAGGCGCGCCCCAGTGCCGAACTGGCCACCGAGAAGCGCGACCCCACCCGCAGCCGCGCCAGGAGCAGCGCCGATTGCGGTGAGGCCGTCTCGATCAGCACGATGTGCAGCTCGTCCCGTATCGCCAGATAGACCGAGCCTTCGGTTTCGTTGGCCAGCGCGAGCATGTGCGGGCGCGCGATCGAGCGCGTATCGACCCCGCCCAGGAACGCCTGGGCCAGCGACACCACGCCCGCCGCCAGCGAGAAGCGCTCGGTCTCGGGTTCCTGTTTCATCAGGCCCAGGGAAACCAGCGTGGTGGCCAGCCGCGTGACCGTGGGCTTGGGGATCCCGGTCATCGCGGCCAGTTCGGCATTGCTCAATACGCGCAGGTCCTCGCGAAAGCAGCGCAGCACCGCGATCCCCCGCTCCAGGGCGGACACGGTGCCACTCGGTTCGGCCGCGGCGGACGCCCGCCGGGTCTTGGCGGCGGATGGGGCTCGGGGGGCGTTTCGTGGCATGGCGGGACTCCGGATGCGGCGGAAAAAAAGGATCGCCCATTTTATAGAGAAGCCGGCAGGTTTCCATGGAAGCGCCTCAGTCGGCGGTGGCGCCCGAGGCCTTCACCACCGGGGCCCACTTCTCGATCTCGGCCTTGACCAGGGCGTCGAACTCCTCGGGCGTGCTGGGCGCCGAGGTCAGGCCCACTTCGGCCAGGCGAGCCTTGAAATCCGCGCTGCGCAGGATGGTGCCCACGTCGGCGCTGATCTTGTTGATCACCTCGCGCGGCGTTGCCGCCGGCGCCACCAGGCCGAAGATGCTCTGCACGTTGAAGCCCGGAATGGTCTCGGCCACCGTGGGGATGTCGGGCGCGCTGGGATCGCGCGTCTTGCCGGTGACGGCGATGGGCTTGAGCTTGCCCGCCTTGATGTAGGGCATGGACGAGAACAGCGGATCGATCAGCAGCGGCACGCGGCCGGCCATCACCTCCGTGTAGGCGGGGCCGCTGCCCTTGTACGGAATGTGCAGCATGTCCACCCCGGTCATGCTCTTGAGCAGTTCGCCGGTCAGGTGCATGGAGCTGCCGCTGCCCGGCGAGGCGTAGCTCATCTTGCCCGGATCCTTCCTGGCCATCGCGATCACGCCGGCCAGGTCGTTGGCCGGCAGCGACGGCGTCGCGGTGATGACGATCTGCGAGGTCACCAGCATCGAGACGCCCGCCAGGTCCTTGACCGTGTCGAACGGCATGGTCTTGCGCAACGTCGGGTTGATGACGTGCGAGGTCACGACGATGCCCAGCGTGTAGCCGTCGGGCGCGGACTTGGCGACGTGATCCGTGCCGACCACCGTGTTGGCGCCCGGCTTGTACATCACCACCACCGGCTGGCCCCAGGTCTTCTGCAGGCGCTCGGACAGGAGGCGGCTCAGGATGTCGATGGCGCCGCCCGGGGCATTGGGCACGATCAGCGTGACCGGCCTGGACGGATAGGCGGGGCCGGCGGCCGCGACGGCATGGGTGGCGGTCGCGGCGCAGGCCGCGCCCAGCAGGGACGCGAACAGGATTTTCATGGAGTCTCCTTGAGGAATGGCGCGGGAACCTCGGCGTTCCCGCTTATGTTCAGATGTTGTTGCGGATGCGTTCCTGCAGGGCGGACACGTCCACGTCCCGCACCTTGCCGCCCAGGGTCAGGTCCAGGGCGTGGGCAGCCGCCGCTCCCATGGCGATGCACGGCCCCATGACGCGCACGCTGGACAGCGCCGCCGCGTCGGCGTCGATGCAGCGCCCGGCGGCCACGAGATTGTCGCTGCCGGCCGGGATCAGGCTGCGCAGCGGCACCGTGTGGACGTGGTCCTCGCCGAAGGGCTCCCACACGTAGCCCTCGGGCTGGTCGTGCAGTTCCACCGGCCACGAAGTCCGCGCGACGGCATCCGGGAAACGCGTGGCCGCGCGCACCTCCTCCGTCGTCAACTGATGCAGGCCGGCGATCCAGCGTGTCTGCCGGATGCCCGGCAAGGCATAGGCGCGGATGCGGGCGGCGCCGAAGGCTTGCGGATACTCCGCCTTCAGGAATTCGATGACGCGGTCCACCTGCTCGCGGCCGGCCAGGGCCGTGGCCGAGGCGGCCAGCGGATCGAGCGGTGTCTCCATGTGGGTCATGTTCATCGCCGCCACGCCTCGCCCGGGGAATCGGAAGAAGAGCCCGTCGTCGCGCGAGATGCCGTACTGCGCGGCCTTTTCCTTGATGCGCGCCGTGAAGGCCTCGCGCGTGGGCAGGTGGGCTTCGTCCAGGTGCTCGAGCACGAACATCTGGGTGCCGAAGATCGGCACGTCGGGCTCGCGGCAATCCAGGCCCGCCAGCCACGCCAGCGCCGCGTCGCCGCTGGCGTCCACATAGCCGCGCGCGTCCACGTGCACGTCGCCGTAGCGCGTGGCCAGCTCCAGCCGCTGCAGCCGGCCGCCCTCGCGCCGAGCCTCGCGCAACACCGCGCCCAGCACCACCGTGATGCCGGCGTCGCGGATCTTCTGTTCGATCCAGCGGCCCAGCGCCACCTCGTCGTAGTACACCACCGTCGTCAGCGGACCGACGTTATGGTGCAGCGCGCCGGCCTTGCCCAGGTCCTCCAGGATGCCGTCGGCGATGCCGTGGGTGAGCTGGATGCGGTTCGGGCCGTTCGAGAACAGCCCGCAGAACGTGCCGATGATGGAGCCCACCGCCTGGCCGCCCAGCATGGGCAGGCTGTCGACAAGCACGACCCGGCGGCCCAGCGCGGCCGCCTCGAGCGCGGCCGAGACCCCCGAGATGCCGGCGCCGACCACGCACAGGTCGGCATCGACATGCCAGGGCCGGTTCTCCGTTCGCCGGACGGTTCGTACTTGATTTGCCATGCGGATTCTCCTTGATGCGGCAATGATGTTCAGGTCTTCAGGCCCAGGCGTGCGACCATGGCCTTCTCGCGCTCGTAGGAAGCGCGCATCTCCTCGGTGAAGCCGGCCGTGTCCCGGTAACCGGGAATGAGGTCGAACTTGTCGAGGATGTCCTTGTGCGCGGGCTGGTCGATGGCCCGCTTGTAGGCGTCGTGCAGCACGCGCACGACCGCCGGGTCCATGTTCTTCGGACCGGCCAGGCCGATCGGCGAGGTGTAGACGATGGGCACGCCCAGCTCCGTGGCCGTCGGCACGTTGGGAAACTTCTCCAGCCGCGATTCGCTGAAGGTCACCAGCAGCCGCATCTTGCCGGCCTGTACCTGGGGCGACCAACTGGCCGAATCGGACATCGCGTCCACGTGTCCGCCCAGCGCCGCCTGGATGACGTCGGCGCTGCCCTTCATCGGAATGACGTTGAATTTCACGCCCTTCAGCCGCGCGACCTCCTCCATCAGCAGATGGCCGCCGTTGGCGAAACCCACCGTGCCGTAGCTGATCTCTCCTGGCCGCGCGCGGGCGGCGGCGATCAGGTCGTCGAAGCTGCGCAGCGGGGAATCGGCGCGCACCGCGATGCCGAACGGACTCGTGACCATGCAGATGATCCAGGTCAGGTCGCGCAGCGCGTCGTAGCGCACCTTCTGCAGGTGCGGCATGCGAACCTGGATCTGCAGGGCCTGCGTCAGCAGATAGCCGTCGCCGCGGTCCTGGCGCGCCATGGCGTCGGCGCCCAGCAGCAGGTTCGCGCCGGGGCGGTTCTCGATGATGATCGGCTGGTTGTTCAGGAACGGCGCCGCGAGCTTGTCCACGAAGCGCTGGTAGACATCCAGCAGCCCGCCCGCGCTGGCCGGCACGATGATGGTGATGGGCCGGCTGGGAAAGCCCTGGCCGGCCGTGGCCAGGCGCGGCAGGGCCGCCGCGGGCATGCTGGCGGCAAGGCCGCGCAGCAATTGCCGGCGGCCGGACGACATGCGGGGACCGGCCGGGCTTCGCGGGTACGTGCTCATCTTGTCTCCTGTTCCGGCATCCATGCCGTGTCGAATTCGGTCCAGTGCGGATCCGCGGCAGATTCTCCGACAGTCGCCCGCCATGCGTCAATATTTTTCGAAATGACGTTTCATTTTAATTTTAACCACGGATCGGCGTTGCTCGAAAGACATGCCGGATGATAAATTGAAATAACGTTTCAAATTTTCATGGAGACCTCATGTCATCGTCCGACCCAGGCAAGACGGCGCCGCGCCGTGCGCTGCGCAGCAACTTCGAACCCGGCACCTCGCGCTGGGCGGTCAGGCGGGCGCAATGGCGCGCGCTCGGCCTGACCGACGCCGACATGGAGAAACCCAAGATCGCCGTGGTCAACACCTCGTCGGAACTGTCGAGCTGCTTCAGCCACCTGGACGGCGTCGCCGCCGCCATCAAGCAAGCCATACGCGAGGCCGGCGGCCTGCCCTTCGAGGTGCGCACCGCCGCTCCCAGCGACTTCATCACCAGCGCCGGCGCCCGCGGCGGCTATATCCTTCCCAGCCGCGACCTCATCGCCAACGACATCGAAGTGGCGGTGGAAGGCGCGCTGCTGGACGGCATGATCTGCCTGGCCTCGTGCGACAAGACCACGCCCGGCCAGCTCATGGCGGCCGCCCGGCTGGACCTCCCGACGCTGGTCGTGGTGTGCGGCTACCAGCGCAGCGGCCACCACAAGCAGCAACATGTCGACATCGAGGAAGTTTTCCTGGCCGCGGGCCACGTCGCGGCCGGCCGCATGGATCCGGCCGAGCTGGCGGCGATGAGCGAACAGGCGGTGCGTGGCCCGGGAGTCTGTGCCGGCATAGGTACCGCCAATTCCATGCACATGGTGTGCGAGGCATTGGGCATGGCCCTGCCCGGCAGCGCGCCGGTGGCCGCCAACAGCCCGCGCATGATGGCCACCGTCGCGCAGGCCGGCGCCCGCATCGTCCAGATGGTCTGGGAGGACCTGCGACCGCGCGCCATCCTCACCGCCGAGGCCTTTGCCAACGCCGCCCGCCTGGTGCTTGCGCTGGGCGGCTCCATCAATACCATCAAGCATCTGCAGGCCATCGCCAACGAAGCGCAGGCCGGCGTGGATGTCTACGGGCTGTTCGAGCGGCTGGCGGATACCACGCCCCTGATCGCCGCCATCCGCCCCAACGGCGACCACTCCATCGAGGACCTGGAGCGCGCGGGCGGGACGCTGGCCGTGTTCAAGCGCCTGGCCGGCCTCTATCACCCCGAGGCGCTGACCGTGTCCGGGCGGCCGCTGGGCGACGCCGTGGACCAGGCCCAGGTGCGCGACGAAGCCATCCTGCGCCCGGCCGACCAGCCGCTGTCCACCCGCCCCTCCATCGTCATCCTGCGCGGTTCGCTCGCGCCCGACGGCGGCATCGTCAAGCTGGGCCTGGCCACCGGCAAGGCCATGCGCTTCGAGGGAACGGCCCGGGTATTCGAGTCCCAGGAAGATGCCATCGCGGCCCTGCAACGGGGCGAGATCGAGCGCGGCACCGTGGTCGTGATGCGCGGCCTGGGCGTGCGCGGCGGACCGGGCATGGGCATGGCCTCGCGCTTCGTGTTCGTCCTGGACGGTGCGGGCCTGGGCGAACACGTCGCGGTCGTCACGGACGGCCAGTTGTCCGGCCTGGTCAACAAGGGGCTGGTCGTGGGCGAGGTGTCGCCCGAGGCGGCCGCCGGCGGTCCGCTGGGCCTGGTCCAGGATGGCGACCCCATCGCCATCGATATCGATGCGCGCACCGTGGACCTGAAGGTGGCGGAACAGGTACTGGCCCGCCGGCGCGAAGCCTTCGCCCCGCCCGCCCCGGGGCGGGTGCGCGGCTGGCTGTCGGTGTACGAGCAGGTCGTGCGCCCCTTGCCCGAGGGCGCGGTCATCGCCCATACCGGAACCGCCGGCCCGCGCTGAGCCCTCGTGGCGTCCGGCCCGACAGACAATTATTCTTCTTAATCATATTGTCATGTACGGGCCGGACTCCACCGTTCCTCCATCTTCTCTCCCAACCTCTGTACGGCTTGAATCCACCTAGGGTAAGCCCCAGCGTTTCGTACGCAAAATTAGTTCATACTAATAACTAATACAGAGAGAAATCCGTGGCACTCGCCGCGGATACCAGTGGAGAAGACAGCTTGTTGTCCGTCGATACCAGCGGGCCGATCGGACGCATTGCGCTCGCTCGCCCCGGCAAGCGCAATGCGCTGAACGATGACCTGATCGCCCAGTTGCACATTGCCTTCATCAACATGCCCGAGCACGTGCGGGTGGTCATCCTCACGGGCGAAGGCGACCATTTCTGTTCCGGACTGGACCTGTCGGAGCTGCGCCAGCGCAGCGTGGCCGACGGCATCGTCCATTCCCGGGGCTGGCATGCCGCGTTCGAGCAGGTCCAGTTCGGCAAGGTCCCCGTCGTGGCGGTACTGCACGGCGCCGTGGTCGGCGGCGGCCTGGAGCTGGCCAGCGCCTGCCACATCCGCATCGCCGAACAGACGGCGTTCTACGGGCTGCCCGAGGGCCAGCGCGGCCTGTTCGTGGGTGGCGGCGGGTCGGCCCGCATCTCCCGCCTGATCGGTGTCGCCCGCATGAGCGACATGATGCTGACGGGCCGCGTCTACGACGCGCAGGAAGGCCTGGCGGCGGGCCTGTCGCAATACCTGGTTCCCGAGGGCGAGGGGCTGCGCAAGGCCGAGGAGCTTGCCGCCCGCATCGCCGCCAATGCCCCGCTCAGCAACTACGCCGTGCTGCAAGCCCTGCCCCGCATCGCCGACCAGTCGCAAAGCGACGGCCTGTTCACCGAATCGCTCATGGCCGCCATCGCGCAGGGCGACATCGATGCCAAGGCCAGGCTGGAGGCTTTCCTGCAAGGGCGGGCCGCCAAGGTGGGCAAGCCATGACGACCTCGCACATCCCGTACCGCCAGGCGTCGCGGGGAGGCTCCCTGTCGGCGCACATAGAACGCGGGGAAGACGGCACGTTGCGCCTGCGTTCGACCGAGCCGCTGCGCCCCTACCCCGGACGCCTGACGGACTGCCTGCTGCACTGGGCGGCCATGTATCCGGACCGCCTGTTCGCCGCCAAGCGCCAGGATGGCGGCCCGTGGGTCGAGATGCGCTACGGCGACGCATTGCACAAGGCGCGCGCCATCGCCCAGGCGCTGATCGACCGCGGCCTGTCGGTCGACCGGCCCATCGTCGTGCTGTCGGACAACGACCTGGAGCACCTGCAGATCGCACTGGGCGCCATGCTGGCGGGCGTGCCCTACGCGCCCATCTCGGCCGCCTATTCGCTGGTGTCGCAGGATTTCGCCAAGCTGGAACACACGCTGCAGGTGCTCACGCCGGGCCTGGTGTTCGTCTCGGATGCCACCGCGTATGCGCGGGCGATCGCCGCCAAGGTACCCGCCGATGTCGAAGTGGTGGCGGTGCGCGGCGAGATCCCGGGCCGCCGGCTCACGCCCTTCGGCGACCTGCTGGCCACGCAGGCCACGGAGGCGGTCGACGCCGCCCATGCGCGCGTGACGCCCGACACCATCGTCAAGTTCCTGTTCACCTCGGGCTCGACCCAGCTGCCCAAGGCCGTCATCAACACCCAGCGCATGCTGTGCGCCAACCAGCAGATGCTGGTCCAATGCCTGCGCTTCCTGGCCGAGGAACCGCCCGTGCTGGTCGACTGGCTGCCGTGGAACCACACCTTCGGCGGCAACCACAACATCGGCATCGCCCTCTACAACGGGGGCACGCTGTACATCGACGAAGGCAAGCCCACGCCCCAGGGCATGGCCGAAACCCTGCGCAACCTGCGCGAGATCTCGCCCACGATCTATTTCAACGTGCCCAAGGGGTTCGAGGAAATCGTCTCCGCCATCGAACGCGACGAAACCCTGGGACGCACCTTCCTGGCCCGGGTCAAGGCCTTCTTCTTCTCCGGAGCCGGCCTGTCGCCCCAGGTCTGGGAACGCCTGGATCTGGCGGCGCAGCGCCTGTGCGGCGAACGCATCCGCATGCTGACCGGCCTGGGCATGACCGAGACCGCGCCGTTCGCATTGTGCGCCAATTCCGACCTGGTCTTCTCGGGCGTCATCGGCCTGCCCGCTCCGGGCCTGGAGGTCAAGCTCGTACCCGTGCAAGGCAAGCTCGAAGTCCGCTACCGCGGCCCGACGGTCACGCCCGGCTACTGGCGCGCCCCGCAGCAGACGGCCGAATCCTTCGACGAGGAAGGCTACTTCCGTTCGGGCGACGCGGCCCGCCCCATCGATCCCGAGCGGCTGGAACTGGGCCTGGCCTTCGATGGCCGCATCTCGGAAGACTTCAAGCTCTCCACCGGCACCTTCGTGTCGACCGGACCGCTGCGGGCACGCATCATCGCCGCCGGCGAGCCCTATGTGCAGGACGTGGTCATCGCCGGCCTCAACCGCAACGACGTCGGCATCCTGATCTTCCCGCGCATGGCCGAGTGCCGCCAGCTCGCGGGCCTCGCGGCCGACGCGCCGGCGGCGCAAGTGCTGGCCGTGCCCGCGGTGCGCGAGATGTTCCAGGAACTGGTGGACCGGCTATGGGCCTCGGGCACCGGCAGCGCGACCCGCGTGGCGCGCGCGCTGGTCCTGGACACGCCGCCGTCCATAGACCTGGGCGAGGCCACCGACAAAGGTTCCATCAACCAGCGCAACGTGCTCAAGCATCGCGCCGATGCGGTCGAGCTGATGTATGCCGGCACCGATCCGCGCGTCATTCTTCCCCACACGCCTTCCGGGAGCGCATCATGAAGATCGAAGGACTGGCCGCACTGGTGACCGGCGGCGCCTCCGGGCTCGGCGCGCAGACCGCGCGCCTGCTGGCGGCACGCGGCGCGCGGGTGGCGGTACTGGACCGCAACGCCGCGCAGGCCCAGGCCGTCGCCGCCGACATGGGAGGACTCGCGCTGCCCTGCGACGTCACCGACGCCGACAGCGTGCAGCAGGCGCTGGACGCGGCGCGCCAGCGGCACGGTCCCGCGCGCGTCCTGGTCAACTGCGCCGGCGTCGGCGGCGCGCACCGGATCACGGGCAGGCAGGGCCCGATGCCGCTGGCCGATTTCAGCCGCATCGTACAGATCAACCTGGTCGGCACCTTCAACGTCATGCGCCTGGCCGCGGCCGAGATGACCGCGCTCGACCCCCTGGACGACGGCGAACGCGGCGTCATGGTCAATACGACGTCGATCGCCGCCTACGACGGCCAGATGGGCCAGACCGCCTACGCCGCCTCGAAGGGCGGCATCGCCGCGCTGACCCTGCCGGCGGCGCGCGACCTGGCCCAGTTCGGCGTGCGCGTCATGGCGATCGCCCCGGGCCTGTTCCGGACGCCGCTGCTGGACGAACTTCCGCCGGAAGTCCAGACCAGCCTGGGCGGCTCGGTCCCCTTCCCCAGGCGGCTGGGCCAGCCCGCGGAGTTCGCCGCCCTGGTGGCGCACATCGTCGAGAACGCCTACCTGAACGGCGAGGTGATCCGCCTGGACGGCGCGCTGCGCATGCCGCCGCGTTGACGTCCGGGTACCTGTAGTCGAACCGGCGCAAGGGCGTCCCAGACACGCCCACCGCCCCATGAAAAAGCCCCAGAGGAGACACACCATGACCTTACGCAAGCTGATCGTCCCCACCCTCGTCGCATTGCTGTTCCAATCCGCCGCGCAGGCCGAGATCACCATAGGCGTCAGCCTGCCGCTGACCGGCCCCGCCTCGGGCCTGGGCATTCCCTGCAACAACGGCCTGGCGTTGTGGCCCAAGTCCATAGGCGGCGAAACCCTGCGTGTCATCGTGCTCGACGATGCCTCCGATCCCACGGTGGGCGTCAAGAACGCGCGCCGCTTCGTGTCCGAGGACAAGGTGGACCTGATCGTCGGCTCGGCGGCGACCCCGGTCGCGCTGGCGATGTCTGACGTCGCGGCCCAGGCGAAAACGGTGCAACTGGCGGCCTCGCCCATCGTGACCGCGCCGGGCAAGGACGAATGGTCGTTCCGGCTCGCCCAGTCCAACGCGGTCATGGCCATCCCGGTCGTCGCCCACATGAAGAAACACGGCGTCAAGACGGTCGGCTTCCTGGGCTACTCCGACACCTACGGCGAAAGCTGGCTGAACGATTTCACCAAGGAAGCCAAGGCGGCGGGCATCACGGTGATCGGCGCCGAGCGCTTCGCGCGCACCGATACCAGCGTGACGGCGCAGGCGCTGAAACTGACGGCCGCCAATCCCGACGCCATCCTGATCGCGGCCTCGGGCAGCGGTGCCGCCATGCCGCACAAGGCGGTGGTCGATCGCGGCTATCGCGGCAAGATCTACCAGACCCACTCGGCCGCCTCGCGCGACCTGATGCGAGTGGGCGGCAAGGACGTCGAAGGCGCGTTCGTCGTGTCGGGTCCGGCCACGGTGGCCGACCAGTTGCCCGACAGCAATCCGTCCAAGAAATTCGGCGTGGACTACATCGCCCGCTATGAAAAGATCTATGGCGCCGGCTCGCGCAACCAGTTCGCCGCGCACATGTACGATGCCGCCATCCTGCTCGAGAAGGCGGTGCCCGTCGCGCTGAAGAAGGCCCGGCCGGGCACGCCGGAATTCCGCGCCGCGCTCAAGGAGGCGCTCGAGAGCGGCGGCGTGACGCCCGTCTCGCAGGGCATCATCGACTACACCCCGCAGGACCATTGGGGCTTCACCAAGGAAACCGGGCTGATCATGAAGGTCGTCAACGGCGACTGGAAGGTCGAGCAATAAGCCGCCACGGCCGGCGTGCGGGCGCCGGCCCCTCCCACTCCATACCAAGAGTTTGCACATGGACTTGACGATAGCCGGCGTCTTGACGCTGGACGGCCTGACCAACGGCGCGATCTACGCGCTGCTGGGCATCGCCACTGTCCTGATCTTCACCGTTACGCGCATCCTGTTCATTCCCCAGGGGGAATTCGTCGCCTTCGGCGCGCTGACCCTCGCCCTGTTCCAGACCGGCCAGGTGCCCGGCACGGTCTGGCTGCTGCTGGTTGCTTCGGCCGCGGCCTTCCTGCTCGACCTGCGCATCCTGCTGCGCACCCCCGCCGCGCCGGGCCGATCGCGCACCGTCCTGCGCCTGGCTCTGGGCCAGCTGGCCCTGCCGGCCGTGATCGCCGCCGTCTCGGTCTGGGCAGCGCCACGGGACCTGCCCATCCTGCTCCAGGGCCTGCTGACGCTGCTGATCGTCACGCCGCTGGGTCCCCTCACCTATCGCCTCGCCTACCAGTCCATCGCCGAGGCCAGCGTACTGGTGCTGCTCATCGTCTCGGTGGGCGTCCATTTCGTGTTGCTGGGCCTGGCGCTGTTCTTCTTCGGCGCCGAAGGGTTCCGCAATCCGCCCTTCGTCGACGCCCGCTATGCGCTGGGGCCGCTCAGCCTGTCCGGGCAGGTCGTCGCCATCTTCATCGCCTTCGTCCTGCTGATGGTGCTGCTCAAGCTCTTCTTCGGCCGCACGCTGTACGGCAAGGCCTTGCGCGCCACCGCCGTCAACCGCCTGGGCGCGCGCCTCCTGGCGATTTCGGCCGACGCCGCCGGCAAGCTGGCGTTCGCGATGGCAGCCTTCATCGGCGCCTTGTCCGGCCTGCTGATCGGCTCGACCACGACGGTCTTCTACGATTCCGGCTTCCTGATCGGACTGAAGGGCTTCATCGCCGCCGTCGGCGGCGGACTCGCCAGCTACCCTGCCACCGCCGTGGGTGCGCTGCTGCTGGGCGTGGCCGAATCCTTCGGCTCGTTCTGGGCCAGTTCGCTGAAGGAAGCCATCGTCTTCACGCTGATCCTGCCGGTGCTGCTGTGGCGCTCGCTCTACACCCCTCATCACGAAGAACACTGATGAAGCACCATTCCGACACCCTGCGGGCCGCCGCGCCCGACATGGCCCGCCGGCCCGGCGGCTACCCGGTGCGCGCCGCGGTCTTCGCGCTGTTCGTCGCGGCCCTGCTGGCGCTGCCGCTGCTGCCGGTGCCCGAATTCTGGATCACCCAGCTCAACTACATCGGCCTGTATGCGATCGTCGTGGTCGGCGTCGTCCTGCTGACCGGCATGGCCGGCCTGACGTCCTTCGGGCAGGCGGCCTTCGTCGGCCTGGGCGCCTATGCCACCGGCGTGCTGTCGGTCACCTACGGCGTCTCGCCCTGGCTGGGGCTGCTGGCGGGGCTGGCGGTCACGGCCTGCGCGGCGCTGCTGATCGGCCCGCTTACCCTGCGCATGTCGGGCCACTACCTGCCCGTCGCCACCATCGCGTGGGGGCTCGCGGTGTTCTACCTGCTCAGCAGCATCGACTGGCTGGGCAAGTACGATGGCCTGATGGGCATCGCGCCGGTGTCCATCGGCAGCCTGGTCTTCGACACCGGTCGCTCGCAGTTCTATCTGATCTGGGCCTTTGCGCTGGCCGCCATGCTGGTCGCCGGCTGGCTGCTGGATTCACGCAGCGGACGGGCCATCCGCGCGCTGCGCGACGGCACCGTGCTGGCGGAGGCCATGGGCGTGAACACGCTGCGCTACAAGATCGGCGTGTTCGTCCTGGCCGCGCTGTTCGCCTCGGTCTCGGGCTGGCTGTTCGCCCATTTCCAGCGCAGCGTGAACCCCTCGCCCTTCGGGCTCCACATGGGCATCCAGTACCTTTTCATGGCCGTGCTGGGCGGCTTGGGTTCGGTATGGGGCGCGCTGACGGGCGCGGCGGCGGTCAAGCTGATCGAGGACCAGCTCCAGGTGCTGATTCCCGCCTTGCTGGGCCGCACCGGCAGCTTCGAGGTCATCGCCTTCGGCATCATCCTGGTGCTGGTGCTCAAGTACGCCCGCCAAGGCATCTGGTCCTTCCTCGACGGCCTGGCGCCACGCGCGCGCCGCCGGCGCGACTGGGCCGAGGCCGCCGCGCTGCCGGTACGCCCCAAGCCCGAACGCGGCGCCGTCGTACTCGAGGGCAAGGGCCTGCGGCGCCAGTTCGGCGGCCTGGTGGCGGTCAACGACGTGGACCTGGCGGTGCGCGCCGGCGACATCGTCGGGCTGATCGGCCCCAACGGCGCCGGCAAGTCCACCACCTTCCACCTGCTGAGCGGCGTGCTGGCGCTGAGCGCGGGCGAGATCCTGCTGCACGGCCGGCGCGTGGACGGGCTGCCCTCGCGCGTGATCGCCAGCCGGGGCCTGGCCCGTACCTTCCAGCACGTCAAGATGATTCCCGACATGAGCGTGCTGGAGAACGTCGCGCTGGGCGCGCACCTGCGCGGCGGCACGGGCCCCTTGCGTTCCATGCTGCGGCTGGACCGCCCGCAGGAGCGCAGTCTGCTGCGGGAGGCCGAAGCGCAACTGGTGCGGGTGGGGCTGGGCGAACACCTGCACGAGCCGGCCGGCAACCTGGCCATGGGCCTGCAACGCCTGATGGAGATCGCCCGCGCGCTGTGCAGCGACCCCGCCGTGCTGCTGCTGGACGAACCCGCGGCCGGCCTGCGCCACTTCGAGAAACAGGCCCTGGCCAAGGTGCTGCGCCAGTTGCGCGAAGAAGGCATGGGGATCCTGCTGGTCGAGCACGACATGGACCTGATGATGAACGTGGCCGACCGCATCGTCGTGATGGAGTTCGGCACCCGCCTGATGGAAGGCACGCCCGCCGAGGTTCGCGCCAGCCCCGCGGTGCGCGCGGCCTATCTCGGCACGGAACATTGATATTGATGGAGCGCCCCATGAACCAGGCATTGCTGAAAGTCTCGGACCTGCACGCGGGCTACGGCCGGGCCGAGGTCCTGCACGGCATCGGCCTGCGGGCCGAGCGAGGCTCGGTCGTGACGGTGATCGGCCCCAACGGCGCCGGCAAGTCGACCCTGCTCAACACCCTGATCGGCGCCGTGGGCGCGCGCGGCCGGATCGACTATGAAGGCCGGGACATCGCCCACATGCGCCTGGAGGACCGGGCCATGCTGGGGATCTCGCTGGTGCCCGAGAAGCGCGAACTCTTCTCCAGCATGACGGTCGAGGACAACCTCGTGCTGGGTGCTTTTCGCCAGGTGCGGCTGCGCAACCGCGCATGCATGGAAACGCTGGACGAGATCTACGCCATGTTCGGCCGGCTGCATGAACGGCGCCACCAGCTGGCCGGCACGCTGTCGGGCGGCGAACGCCAGATGCTGGCGGTGGGCCGCGCGCTGATGAGCCGGCCCGAACTGCTGATGCTGGACGAACCCAGCCTGGGGCTCGCGCCCCGCGTCGTCGCCGAGGTTTTCGAAGTGATCGAGCGCCTGCGCCGCACCGGCGTGACCATCCTGCTGGTCGAGCAGAACGCGCGCGCCGCGCTCGAGGTCGCCGACTACGGCTACGTGCTGGAAATGGGAGAGATCTCGCTGCATGGACCGGCCCGCGAACTGGCCGGCGACGACCGCGTGGTCGACAGCTACCTGGGAGCCGCGCCGGCTCCCGCTCTGTAAGAGGACGAACCGTGCGCCGCTACGTGCCGCCGCTGGAAGACATGTTGTTCGTGATCGAGCGCGTGCTGCATGCCCCGGGTCAATGGGCGACCCTGCCCGGGCTGGCCGACCCCGGCATCGAGACGGCCCGGCACGTGCTGGCCGAGGCTGGACGCTTCGCCGCCGAAGTGCTGGCGCCGCTGAACGCGGTGGGCGATCGCGAAGGCTGCGCCTACGCGGACGGACGGGTCGCGACCCCCACCGGTTTCGCCGCCGCCTACCGCGCCTATGTCGATGCCGGCTGGGCCAGCCTGGGCTGCGCTCCCGAATGGGGCGGCCAGGGCCTGCCTCATCTGCTCGAGGCCGTCATCCAGGAGATGCTGGTGTCGGCCAACCATGCATGGTCCATGTATCCGGGCCTGCTGCACGGCGCCTATGCCTGCCTGGCGGCCCACGGCGACGCCGCCTTGAAGGCGCGCTACCTGCCCCGGCTGGCCAGCGGGGAATGGCTGTGCACCATGTGCCTGACCGAACCGCAGGCCGGCTCGGACCTGGGGCGCATCCGCACCTGCGCCACCGAGCGCGACGGCGCCTATGTCATCGACGGCGGCAAGCTCTTCATCTCCGGGGGCGAGCATGACCTGACCGACAACATCGTGCACCTGGTCCTGGCCCGCCATCCCGGCGGCCCGCCGGGGCCGCGGGGCCTGTCGCTGTTCCTGGTGCCGAAGATCCTGCCCGAGACCGGCCAGCGCAACGGCGTGTACTGCGACGGCGTGGAAAGCAAGCTCGGCATACGCGGCAGCGCCACCTGCTCCATGCGCTTCGAGAACGCACGCGGCTGGCTGCTGGGGGAGCCCTGCAAGGGCCTCGCGGCCATGTTCGTGATGATGAACGCCGCGCGGCTGGGCGTTGGCCTGCAAGGGGTGGCCCACGGCGAAGCCGCCTACAAACACGCGCTGCGCTATGCCCGCGAGCGCATCCAGGGACGCCCCGTGCCCGGCATCGCAGCGGGCACGGATCCCGTGCCCATCGCCCTTCATCCGGCCGTGCACGCCAGCTTGGCGGCGCAGCGCTGCGCGGTCGAAGGCGCGCGCATGCTGGCCTACTGGACGGCGCAACTGCTGGACGAATCCGAATACGCGGCCTCTCCGGACCAGCGCCGCCACGCGCACGAACGCCTGGCGCTATTGACTCCCATGGTCAAGGCCTGGGCCACGCGGGCGGGGTTCGAGGTCGCCGACCAGGCCCTGCAGGTGTTCGGCGGCCACGGCTACATCGAGGAAACCGGCGCCGCGCAGGCGTTGCGGGACAGCCGCATCCCGCCCATCTACGAAGGCACGAACGAAATCCAGGCGGTGGACCTGCTGGTGCGCAAGGTAATCGCCGACGGCGGCGCGGCCTACGGCCGCCTGCTGGACGAACTGGAGGCGGCGGCCCGCCACGACGGCCAGGGGCTGGAACAGCAGGCCGTCCAGCTGGATGCGCTGGCCGCGCATCGCCGCCTGCTGGCCGATATCGTCCAGGACTCGGCCCGGGATCCCGGCTACCCGTACCGTGCCGCGGACGATTTCCTGCGCGCCACCGCCCTGCTCTGCCTGGGCCGCTGGTGGCTCAAGGTGCTGGCGCTGTCCCGCGAAGGCGGCGCGGCGCCGCGCGGCAAGGCCGCAACGGCCCGCCATTTCTTCGATACCGTGTTGCCAGGGATAGCCCATGTCGAACATCGCATACGGTGCGCCCGGCGCGCGCTGCCCGAACTCGATGACTGCGATTGAAACCCCGCCCGGCCTCGAACGGCCGGACGACGGCCGGAATCGGCGGGGCGGCCTGGACCGGCGCAGGCTGGACCATCTGCTCGGCTTCATGACCTCGCTGGCGGACGCCACCCTGCGCAAGGCCTTCGTCGCGCACCTGGGCGACCTGAAACTGCGTCCGGTCGAGTTCTCCATCCTGGCGCTCCTGGCCGTCAACCAGCGGGTCACGCAGAAAAAGCTCTGCCTGGCGCTGGACACGCCGGCGCCCAACCTCGTCGTCGTCCTGACCCGGCTGCAGGAGCGCGGGCTGCTGCGCCGCATACGCAGCGACGAGGATAGGCGCGAACAGCATGTGCAACTGACCGACGAAGGCAGGCAATTGGCCGATCGCGCCCATGCGCGATCCCTGGCCATGGAGGCCGAGGCCCTGTCGGTGCTGACCGAGGGCGAACGGCTGCTGCTGGCCGAGCTGTTGCGCAAGATCGCCGCCGGAGGCCGCCGGACCTGAGGTCGGCCGCGCGGGCGGCGCAGCAAGACCCGCCGGTTCGCGCTACATTTCGGTTTTCGCTTCTGGACGACCCCCGCGATGACCGCCACCCGTTTCCCCACCCTGGGCACCCCGCTCTCCCCCGCAGCCGTGCGCGTCATGCTCCTGGGCTCCGGCGAGCTCGGCAAGGAGGTCATCATCGCCCTCCAGCGGCTGGGTGTGGAAGTCATCGCCGTCGACCGCTATGCCGACGCCCCTGGCCACCAGGTCGCGCATCACGCCCGCACCGTCGCCATGACCGACCGGGATGCGCTGAAGGCGCTGATCGAGGCCGAGCGGCCGGACATCATCGTCCCCGAGATCGAGGCCATCGCCACCGACCTGCTGGTCGAACTGGAGGCCGCCGGCGTGGCTCGCGTCACGCCCACCGCCCGCGCCGCCCAGTTGACGATGAACCGCGAGGGCATACGGCGCCTGGCGGCCGAAACCCTGGGCCTGCCCACCTCGCCCTACCGCTTCGCCGCGACCCGCGAGGAATTGCAGGCCGCCATCGACCAGCACATCGGCTACCCGTGCATCGTCAAGCCCGTCATGTCCTCTTCCGGCAAGGGCCAGTCCAAGCTCGACGGACCTCAGGACGTGGAACGCGCCTGGCGCTATGCGCAGGAAGGCGGCCGGGTGGGCGCCGGCCGGGTCATCGTCGAGGGCTTCGTGCGCTTCGACTACGAGATCACCCTGCTGACCGTCCGCTCGCGCGGGGCCGACGGCCAGGATCGCACCGATTTCTGCGAGCCCATCGGCCACGTGCAGGTGGACGGCGACTACGTCGAGAGCTGGCAACCCCACCCCATGTCGCCCGCTGCCCTGGCCCGCTCCCGCGAGATCGCCGCCAAGGTCACGGGCGAGCTGGGCGGCTACGGCATCTTCGGCGTCGAGCTGTTCGTGGCGGGCGACGAGGTCTGGTTCTCCGAAGTCAGCCCGCGCCCGCACGACACCGGCATGGTCACCATGATCTCGCAGGTCCAGAACGAGTTCGAACTGCATGCCCGGGCCTTCCTGGGGCTGCCGGTGGACACCTCGCTGCGCCAGCCCGGTGCGAGCAGCGTGATCTACGGCGGGATCGAGGCGGGCGCGGTGGCCTTCGACGGCGTGGCCCAGGCGCTGGCCGAGTCGGGCACCGACCTGCGGCTGTTCGGCAAGCCGGAGTCCTTCGTCAAGCGCCGCATGGGCGTCGGGCTGGCCTCGGCCGCCACCGTGGACGAGGCCCGGGCCAAGGCCAAGCGTGTCTCGTCGGCGGTCACGCCGCGCGCTATATCCGGCTGAGCAGCCCGCTCAGGTCGAATTCCCGTCCCGAATATTCGCGGCTGGGAACGACCTCGCCCCGCACCAGGGCCTGGCTCCATTCCTCGACGGCCTGCCGCGTGGACGCCCCGGCCAGCGGGCTGAGCGCCAGCCGGACGTATTCGGGGCGCTCCACCCCGTAGTCGGTACGGGTACCGAAGGGCAGGCTGCCCTCGGCATGGTCCTGGATGGCCGCCGCGATGCAGCGGCCGGTATCGGAAATGGCCGACCCCACGAACAGCTTCGGATCGGTCTCGGTCCAGTCGACGATTGCACCAATCTGGCGCAGCCGGAACTTCTGGCAGGCCAGCACCGCACCCGGCCGGCCACCATCGACGGCCGCGAACACCACGTCCACGCCGCGCTTGGCCATGGCTTCGCAGGTCTCGAAGGCCAACCCCTCGTCGTCCTGGCTGCCGCAAAAGGACGTCATCATGCCCATGCCCGGCGACTGCCGCATCGCCCCGTCCACATAGGCCGCCCGCGCCCACAGCGCTGCCTCGGTCTTGACCGCCGACAGGTGGCCCAGCCCGCCGGTGCGGCTCTCGGCGGCCGCCGCGACGCCGGCCAGGAAGGCCGACTGCTCCTGCTTGACGCCATAGACCGCGCAGTTCTCGGCCAGGTGCGACCCCTGGATGACGACGAAATGGATGTGGGGGAAGCGTTCGGCGGCCATGGCCACCGGATAGTCGCCGGCGCTGCCGTAGGCCACGACCAGGTCGGCGCCGTGGTGGCAGACGTCGATCACGCGCGCCGCGCGTATGGCCGGGCCCGTGGACTCGATCCAGATCAGTTCGACCTGGCGTCCCGCGCGCCGGGCAATTTCCACGCCCGCCACGCCGCACTGGTTGAAGCTGCCATAGCCGGGGGACCCGAAGAGCAGGACCTTGACCCGCATGGCTCAGCCCGCCGCGCCGGGTACCCCCGGCGCCGTGAGGATGGCGATAGACAAAGATTTCCGCATCGTCTTCTCCTTGGCGGTGGACGGGATGCCACCGGACTCGAAGCAGACCAAAGCAATCTTCGTGCCGTTCTGCCCCGGTCAGTCCTCGATGCCGCGCGAGGCCAGGTACTCGTCGTACGTGCCCTTGTAGTCGATGAGCTGGCCGTCGGGCAGTATCTCGATGATACGACTGGCCAGGCCCGACACGAACTCGCGGTCGTGCGACACGAAGAACAGCGTACCCTGGAATTTCTCGAGCGCCAGTTGCAGCGACTCGATCGACTCCATGTCCAGGTGGTTGGTCGGTTCGTCCAGCAGCAGCACGTTGTGCTTGCGCAGCATGAGCTTGCCGAACATCATCCGGTTCTTCTCGCCGCCCGACAGCACGCCCACGGCCTTGCCGATGTCGTCGCTCGAGAACAGGAGGCGCCCCAGCACCGAGCGGATGGCCTGGTCGTCGTCGCCCGGCTGGCGCCACTGGCCCATCCAGTCGAAGACGTTGTCCTCGGTCTGGAAATTGTCGGAGACGTCCTGCGCCATGTAGCCGAGGTTGGCGTTCTCGGACCACTTGATCGTGCCCTGGTCGGGCGCCAGGTCGCCGGCCAGCATGCGCAGCAGCGTGGTCTTGCCCACGCCGTTGGCGCCGATGATGGCGATCTTCTCGCCAGCCTCGACCATGGCCGAGTACTTCGGGATGACGGGCTTGTCGTAGGCCTTGACGATGCCCTCGATCTCGACCGCCTGGCGGTGCATGACCTTGGCCAGCTCGAAGCGGATGTAGGGGTTCTGGCGCGACGACGGCTTGACCTCGACCGTCTCGGCCTTGAGCTTGTCGATCTGCTTCAGGCGCGACGTGGCCTGGCGGGCCTTGGACTTGTTGGCCGAGAAGCGGCGCACGAAATCCTGCAATTCGGTGATGCGCTCCTTGGCCTTGGCGTTCGAGCTCATCAGGCGCTCGCGCGCCTGGGCCGAGGCCAGCATGTAGTCGTCGTAGTTGCCGGGATAGATGCGCACTTCGCGATAGTCCAGGTCGGCCATGTGGGTGCAGACCTGGTTCAGGAAGTGGCGATCGTGGCTGATGATGATCATCGTCGACTGGTACTGGTTCAGCACCGTTTCCAGCCAGCGGATCGTATTGATGTCGAGGTTGTTGGTCGGCTCGTCCAGCAGCAGCACGTCGGGATTGGAGAACAGCGCCTGCGCCAGCAGCACCCGCAGCTTCCAGCCCGGCGCGATCTCGCGCATCGGCTGCTGGTGCTGCTCGACCGGGATTTCCAGGCCCAGCAGCAATTCGCCGGCTCGGGCCTCCGCCGTGTAGCCGTCGTACTCGGCGAACTTGGCCTCGAGGTCGGCCGCCCGCATGTAGTCTTCGTCGGTGGCGTCGGGATTGGCGTAGATCGCGTCCCGCTCGCTCATGGCCTGCCACATTTCCGCGTGGCCCATCAGCACGACGTCCAGCACGCGCACGTCTTCGTAGGCGAACTGGTCCTGGCGCAGCTTGCCCAGGCGCGTGTTCGGCTCGAGCGAGACGTTGCCGGCCGACGGTTCGAGGTCGCCGCCGATGATCTTCATCAGCGTCGATTTGCCGCTGCCGTTCGCACCGATGAGGCCATAGCGGTTGCCTTCCCCGAACTTGACCGAGACATTCTCGAACAGGGGTTTGGGACCGAACTGGATGGTGAGGTTGGCGGTGGAAATCACGGCGGAAACGGGCTCGCAAAAAAGAGAAACGTCGCGCGCAAGCATGACGAAAGCGCGAAGATCAACCTATTAGTGTAACAGCCCGGATTCGGGTTGACCCGAACATTTACACAATGCCCGCCAACGGCGACGGGGCAGCCCGTGCCGCCCAGCACGGCTCCGCCGTTTGTTACCATTGGGCGCATAGCCACGAAGCCGGAACTGCGGCCGGCAACGTGCGCACGCCTCTCCTGGACACGATGGCGTCCCCGGAGCGGGCGCCCCGCGGCCGGCGCGGGACGCCTTCCGGCGAACGCCCATGGCGCAAGACCGAGCGCGGGACCATACCCGCCCCGTGTCCCGGCTAGGTGCGTTCTTTGTTGCTCGCATCTGCGTTGCCCCACCCATACCTATATCAAAGAGAGTGACCGCCACCCATGTCCTTGCTGATTCTCCTAGCGCTTCCCTTCGCCGGCAGTGTCTTGGCGGCCTTGCTGCCCGCCAATGCGCGAAACCGAGAAGCCTGGCTTGCCGGTTTGGTCGCATTGGCGGGAACGGTACAGGCCGCCCTGCTCTACCCCGAGGTGTCGTACGGCGGCGTGGTCCGCTACGAATTTGCCTGGCTGCCTTCGCTGGGGCTCGATTTCGTCCTGCGCATGGACGGGCTGGCCTGGATATTCACCCTGATGATCAGCGGCATCGGCCTGCTGGTCGTGCTGTACGCGCGCTACTACATGTCGCCGGAAGATCCGGTGCCGCGCTTCTTCTCTTTCTTCCTCGCCTTCATGGGCGCCATGCTGGGCGTGGTCCTGTCCGGCAACCTGATCCAGCTCGCCCTGTTCTGGGAACTGACCAGCCTGGTGTCCTTCCTGCTGATCGGCTACTGGCACCACCGGCCCGACGCACGGCGCGGGGCGCGCATGGCGCTCACGGTCACGGCCGCCGGCGGCCTGTGCCTGTTCGCCGGCATCCTGGTGCTGGGGCACATCGTCGGCAGCTATGACCTCGAAGCGGTGCTGTCCTCGGGCGAGCTGATCCGCTCCCACCCCGTCTACGAAGTGGCGCTGGTCCTGATCGCGCTGGGCGCGCTCACCAAGAGCGCCCAGTTTCCCTTCCACTTCTGGCTTCCCCACGCCATGGCGGCGCCCACGCCCGTGTCCGCCTACCTGCACTCGGCCACCATGGTCAAGGCCGGCGTCTTCCTGCTCGCGCGGCTGTGGCCGGTGCTGGCCGGCACCGAGGAATGGTTCTGGATCATCGGGGGAGCGGGCCTGTGCACGCTGCTGCTGGGCGCCTATACCGCGATATTCCAGCAGGACCTGAAGGGGCTGCTGGCCTACTCCACCATCAGCCACCTGGGGCTGATCACGCTGCTGCTGGGCCTGGGCAGCCCGCTGGCGCTGGTGGCGGCGGTCTTCCACATCATGAACCACGCGACCTTCAAGGCCTCGCTGTTCATGGCGGCCGGCATCATCGACCACGAATGCGGCACCCGCGACATCCGCCGGCTCAGCGGGCTGGCGCAGGTCATGCCCATCACCGCCACGCTGGCCATGGTGGCCGGGGCCGCGATGGCCGGCGTGCCGCTGCTGAACGGCTTCATTTCCAAGGAGATGTTCTTCACCGAGGCCGTGGTGGTCGGCAACGCCGTGGGCATGAGCCATGCACTGCCCATCGCCGCCACCGTGGCGGGCGCCTTCAGCGTGGCCTATTCGTGGCGCTTCCTGCACGACGTGTTCTTCGGGCCGCCGCCGCACGACCTGCCGCGCACGCCGCACGAGGCCCCCCGCTGGATGCGCTTTCCGGCCGAGGTCCTGGCCTTCCTGTGCCTGGCCGTGGGCGTGGCGCCCGGCTACACCATCGCCCCCTTCCTGGCCACCGCGGTACGCGCCATCCTGGGCGACGCGGTGCCCAGCTACAGCCTGGCCATCTGGCATGGCTTCAACCTGCCGCTGGTCATGAGCTTCGTGGCGCTGGTGGGTGGATCGGCGCTGTACCTGATCCTGCAGAAGACCTTGCGCCTGAGCACGGTCGAGCGCCTGCCGCTGTTCTACAAATTCAACGGCAAGCGGGCCTTCGAGCGCGTCATGAGCTTCGCCATCGGCCTGGCCGACCGGCTGACCAACAGCCTGGGCGCACGCGGACTGCAATCCCAGTTGCTGGGCATCGTCGCCTTCGCCATCCTGGTGGCCGCCGTCACGCTGTACGGCCAGCCGCTGCTGCTGCCCGCCGTCCAGACCTCGCCCATCGACCCGACCTTCGCCATCCTGTGGCTGATCGGCATCGCCTGCGCCATCGGCACCGCCTACCAGGCCAAGTATCACCGTCTGGCCTCGCTGATCATGATGGGCGGCGCCGGGCTGGTCACCTGCATCACCTTCGTCTGGTTCTCCGCCCCCGACCTGGCGCTGACGCAGCTGCTGGTCGAGGTGGTCACCACCATCCTGCTGCTGCTCGGCCTGCGCTGGCTGCCGCGCCGCAAGGAACCCCGGGAACTCGGCATACGCGTGCCGGCCATGGCCTGGGTGCACCGCGTGCGCGACCTGGCCATCGCCGTGGCGGGCGGCGCCGGCATGGCGCTGCTGGCCTACGCCGTGCTGACGCGCCCCTATCCCGACACCATCTCCAACTATTTCCTGGAGCGGGCGTTGACCGAAGGCGGCGGCACCAACGTCGTCAACGTGCTGCTGGTGGATTTCCGCGGCTTCGACACGCTGGGCGAGATCTCGGTGCTGGGCATCGTCGCGCTGACCGTCTACGCGCTGCTGCGGCGTTTCCGCCCGGCTCCCGAGAGCATCGCCCTGCCCCACCAGCAGATCGACCAGGGCAAGACCGACGCCGCCGCGCGCGCCGGCGACGATCCGGCCGTGGGCTACCTGCTGATGCCCTCGGTGCTGATCCGGCTCGCGCTGCCCATCATCGCGCTGTTCGCCGTCTTCCTGTTCATGCGCGGGCACAACCTGCCCGGAGGCGGCTTCGTCGCCGGGTTGACGCTGTCGGTGGCCTTCATCCTGCAGTACATGGTGGGCGGTACCGCCTGGGTCGAATCCAAGATGCGCCTGCATCCCCAGCGCTGGATAGGCCTGGGCCTGCTGTTTGCCGTGCTGACCGGCATGGGGGCCTGGCTGTTCGGCTATCCCTTCCTGACCTCGCACGGTGCCCACCTGCACCTGCCCCTGGTGGGCGAGATCCACGTGCCCAGCGCCTTTCTTTTCGACCTGGGCGTGTTCAGCCTGGTCGTCGGAGCCACGATGCTTATCCTTACCGCCCTGGGCCACCAGTCCATACGCAGCCACCGCGCCGCGCAGCAGGCCGAGGCCGAGCTCCCCCGGGGAGGTGCCCGGTGGAAGTGATCATCGCCATCGCCATCGGCGCGCTGGGCGGCTCGGGCATCTGGCTGCTGCTGCGGCCCCGGACCTTCCAGGTCATCATGGGCATCTCGCTGGTGTCCTATGCCGTGAACCTGTTCATCTTCTCGATGGGCAAGCTGTCGCTGGACCAGATCCCCATCCTGCGCGCCAGCCGCGCCAGCGAGGTCGCCGACTACGCCGATCCGCTGCCCCAGGCGCTGGTCCTGACCGCGATCGTCATCGGCTTCGCGATGACCGCGCTCTTCCTGGTCCTCATGCTCGCCTCGCGCGGCCTGAGCGGCACCGACCACGTGGACGGCAGGGAGGGTGAATGATGCTGTCCTGGCATGACCATCTCATGATCGTCCCCATCGTCCTGCCCATGCTGGTGGCCGGCCTGATGCTGCTGCTGGGCGAGGGCCGCGCCACGGCCAAGGCCGTGGTCAACGTGGTGGCCACCGTGGCGCTGCTGGCCGTGGCGATCGCGCTGCTGCGGCAGGCGGACGCCGGGCCGGTGCGGGTCGCGGTCTACCTGGCCGCCAACTGGCCGGCGCCCTTCGGCATCGCGCTGGCGCTGGACCGGCTGTCGGCCATCATGCTGCTGCTGACCGCCATCATGGCGCTGGGCTCCCTGCTGTACTCGCTGGCCAGGTGGCACCGCGCGGGGGTTCATTTCCATCCGCTGTTCCAGCTCCAGCTCATGGGCCTCAACGGCGCCTTCCTGACGGCGGACCTGTTCAACCTGTTCGTGTTCTTCGAAATCCTGCTGGCGGCCTCCTATGGCTTGCTGCTGCACGGATCCGGGCCGCAGCGGGTCAAGGCGGGCCTGCACTACATCGCCGTCAACCTGGTCGGGTCGTCGTTGTTCCTGATCGGCGTGGCGCTGATCTACGGCGTGACCGGCACGCTGAACATGGCCGACGTGGCCGTGCGCATCGGCCAGGTCGCGGGCTCGGACCGCATGCTGATGGAGGCCGGCGCCGCCATCCTGGGCGTGGCCTTCCTGATCAAGGCGGGCGCCTGGCCGCTGAACTTCTGGCTGCCGCCCTCGTACGCCGCCGCCTCGCCGCCCGCCGCCGCCCTGTTCTCCATCATGACCAAGGTGGGCGTGTACGTGATCCTGCGGCTCTCGCTGCTGATGTTCGGCGAGCAGGCCGGCGAGTCCAGCGGCTTCGTCCAGCAATGGATCCTGTACATCGGGCTGGCGACGCTGACCTTCGGCACGCTGGGCATGCTGGCCTCGCAGAACACCGGACGCCTGGCGGGCTTCGCGGTCATCATTTCCTCGGGCACGCTGCTGTCGGCCATAGGCTTCGGCCGCGACAGCGTGACGGCCGCGGCCCTGTTCTACCTGGTCAGCTCGACCCTGGCGCTGGGGGCCTTCTTCCTGCTGCAGGAACTGATGGAGCGCAGCCGGACCTTCGGCGCCGACCTGCTGGCGGTCACGCTGGAAGCCTTCGGCCTGGACCGCTCGGTCGACGCGGAAGAAGACATGAGCACGACCGACATCGGCGTGGCCATTCCCGCCGCCATGGCCTTCCTGGGGCTCAGCTTCATCGCGTGCGCCCTGGTGCTGTCCGGGCTGCCGCCGCTGTCGGGCTTCGTCGCCAAGTTCGCGCTGCTGACCACCATCCTGAACCCCGACGGCCTCACCCCCGAGGTCGGCAATCCCGAACCGGTGCTGGCCTGGGTGCTGCTGGGCCTGCTGGTGGTCTCGGGCCTGACGACCGTGGTGTCGCTGACCCGCATCGGCATACGCGCCTTCTGGGTCCCCTCCGGCCGCGCCCAGCCCCGGCTGCGCGTGATCGAGGTCTTTCCCATCGCCGCCATGCTGGTGCTGGGCATCGTGCTGATGGTCCAGGCCCAGCCCGCGATGCGCTATTTCACCGACACCGCCCGTGCCCTGCACCATCCCGGCGACTACGTGCGCGGCATCATGTCGGCCCGGCAGGCCGGCCCCGGAGGCGCCAACCCATGATCAGACGCATCGTTCCCTGGCCGCTCACCTCGCTGTTCCTGCTGGCGATGTGGCTGCTGCTCAACCAGACGCTCTCGCTCGGCCACATCCTGCTGGGCACCCTGCTGGCCATTGCCGTGCCGCTGTGGACCGCGCCGCTGCGGCCCGTCAGAGCCACCTTGCGCCGGCCCGGCGTGGCCCTGAAGCTGCTGGGCGTCGTCATCCTGGACAGCATCAAGTCCAATTTCGACGTCGCGCGGGTCATCCTGGGCTCGAAGTCCAGGCGCGACAATTCCGGGTTCATCCGGATGCCGCTGGTCCTGCGGGACCCGCACGGCCTGACCACCCTGGCGCTGATCCTGACCGCGATCCCGGGCACCGTCTGCATCGAGCTCGCCGACGACAAGAGCTGGCTGCTGATCCACGTGCTGGACCTGAACGACGAGCAGTACTGGATCGATACGATCCATAGCCGCTACGAACAACCGCTGATGGAGATCTTCGAATGAATGGCATGCTCGAATGGGCCAGCCTGTGCTCGCTGCTGTGCATCGCCATCGCCATGCTGCTGGCCACGCTGCGGCTGCTGAAGGGCCCGGCCGCGCAGGACCGGGTGCTGGCGCTGGACACCATGTACATCTGCGCGATGCTGATGCTGCTGGTGCTGGGCATACGGACCGGCAGCACCGAGTATTTCGAGGCCGCCGTCACCATCGCGCTGCTGGGCTTCGTCAGCTCGGTGGCGCTGGCCAAGTTCCTGCTGCGCGGCGAGGTGATCGAATGACGGACGGGATGACCTTGCCGCTGTGGGCGGAGATCCTGACTTCGCTGCTGCTGGTGGCGGGCGGCCTGCTGACGCTGGTCGGTTGCCTGGGGCTGTGGCGCTTCCACAGCTTCTATCAGCGCATGCACGGGCCCACGCTGGGAGCGACGATGGGGATGGTGTTCATCGTGCTGGCCTCGATGCTGTACTTCACGATGACGGACGAAGGGCCGGCGTTGCATGAGGTGCTGATCGCGGTGTTCCTGACGATGACGGTGCCGGCGACGACGCTGATGCTGGCGCGGGCGGCGCTGTATCGGCATAGGCGTGCGGGAAAGGACGTGCCGTTGCCGGACGGGGACGCGACCGCTGCGCGGTTCCGTACCGATACGCTGGATGACGAGCGCTATTACTCCGTGGACGAGAAAAAAGGCCCTCCCCCTACGCCCTGACGGACGCCCCTCGAGAGGGCGGCACTGGCGGACCGGCCAAGCCGGATCCGCGGCGCCCTGGCAAACTTCAATGTCCGTGCGGAAAGACCAGGTAGGCCATGCCGGCTTCGGTCGCCAGGCCGATCTTCGCTCCCACCGGGAGCGTGGCCTTGGTCTTCACGTGGCCGAACGGCAGACCCGTCACGACCGGAATCCTCACTTCGCGGCGCAGCCACCGCACGACCGAGCCCAGGTCGTAGCCGGCGTCGTGCGGGGTCAGCTTGTAGTCGGTGAAGCTGCCCAGCACGATGGCCTTCTGGCGGGCCAGCACGCCGGCCTGGGCCAGTTGCACCAGCATGCGTTCGACCCGGTACGGGTGTTCGTTGACGTCTTCCAGGAACAGGATGCCCCGGGTGCGCGGGAAATACGGGGTGCCCAGCAGCGAGACCAGCACCGCCAGGTTGCCGCCCCACAGGATGCCTCGGCAGTCGACCGGGTCGGAGCCTTCCGACTCGAAGCTCAGGATTTCCAGTTCGCCGCGCAGGGTCTCGCCGAACATCGCCGCGGTCAGGTCGTCCACGCGTTTGCCGCCGAAGTCGAAGGCCGCCATCGGGCCGGCATAGCTGACCGCGCTCGTGCTGGCCAGCAGCGCAAGCTGGAAGAAGGTGAAGTCGCTATGTCCGACGAAGCGCTTGCCGCTGTCGGCCATGGCCTTCCAGTCGATGCGCGGCAGCAGGCGCGACAGGCCGTAGCCGCCCCGGGTCGCCATCACGATGGGATGCTTCTGGGTGATTGCCCGGGTCAGCGCGGCCAGCCGCTGGTCGTCCGTGCCGGCGAAGCGCTCGTGGCGGACCAGGGCGCCCCGGTCCGCCACCGGATGGAAGCCCTGCGCCTTCAGGTGCTCCCGCGCGCGCGCGATGACCTCGGGATCGGGCACCGCGCCCGAGGGCGAGACGAGGTAGATGCCGGGCCGGCTTCCCAGGGACGGGAAGCCCCGACCGGGCCCATGGGCGTGGTCATGGCCATGATGGTGGCCGCCGGCCTCGTCATGCGGGTGGCCATGATGCGCGTCGTGGTCGTGGTGGGCGTCGGCGGGAGAAGAACGGCGTCGGTTCATGCGGACTCGGAAGTAAGTGGCGGGCCGCCGCGGGCGGCCTCGCGTTTCTGGCGGAAGAAAGCGCGGAGCAGCTCGCCGCATTCGGTGGCGAGCACGCCGCCCTCGACCCGGGTCTGGTGGTTCAGCACGGCGATGGACGGCAGGTCCAGCACGCCGCCGCAGGCTCCGGTCTTGGGGTCGGGCGCGCCGTACACCACGCGCGCCAGCCGCGCGTGCAGCATGGCGCCCATGCACATGGCGCAGGGTTCGAGGGTGACGTATAGCGTGGCGCCGGGCAGGCGGTAGTTGCCGGCCGCCAGGCAGGCCGCGCGCAGCGCCTGGATCTCGGCGTGGGCGGTGGGGTCGTGGCTGCCGACCGGCCGGTTGGCGCCCTCGCCCAGGATGCGGCCCGAGGCGTCGCAGACCACGGCACCGACCGGCACCTCGCCGTCGCGCCAGGCTTGCTCGGCCAGCGCCAGCGCGCGCCGCATCAGGATGACATCGGGAGAGTCGGACATGGGAGGGAAGGAATGAACCGCCGCATTCTACCGCGCGCGGCGGCTCCGACCGGTTCCGGGCTCGGCCGGGGATCCTTACATATGACTGTCATGTTACTCCGTCATGATGCGGCGCTTGTCCAACCCACCCCACCGAACGATGACATTCGCCACCCAGCCCTCGCGCATGACGATCCTTGCCCGCAGCTTGTGCGCCCTGGCGGTCGCCATCCCCTTGGCAGCCTGCCTGGGCGATGGCGGCGACGACGCGGCGCCCACCACGCCGCCCGTGACCCCGCCTCCCGCCGCCGAGCCGACGCCCAAGAGCATCAGCCTGAAGATGCTGGGTCGCTATTCCGCCGGCCAGTTCGGCGTCAGCGCCGCCGAAATCCCCGCCTTCGACGCGGCCAGCAAGCGCGGCTTCGTCGTCAACGCCCGCAACGGCGTGGTCGACGTGCTGGATCTGAGCACGCCCGCCAGCCCCAAGCACATCGGCACCATCGATGCCTCGACCATCTCGACCGGCGCCGAGATCAACAGCGTCGCCGTCCACGACGGCATCGTCGCCGTCGCCATCCAGGCCGCGAAGAAGACGGATCCGGGCTTCGCCGCGCTGTACAAGGCCGACACGCTGGCCCTGCTGGGCAAGGTGGGCGTGGGCGCCCTGCCCGACATGCTGGCCTTCACCCCCGACGGCAAGACCCTGCTGGTCGCCAACGAGGGCGAGCCCAGCGACGACTACCACGTCGACCCGGCGGGTTCGATCAGCGTCATCGACGTCTCCAACCCCGCCGCGCCGTCGGCCAGGGTGGCCGGCTTCACCGCCTGGAACGGCAAGGAAGCCGAACTGCGCGCCAAGGGCGTGCGCATCTTCGGGCCCAAGGCCAGCGCCTCCCAGGATTTCGAACCCGAATACATCGCCGTGTCCGCCGACGGCAAGACGGCATGGGCCACGCTGCAGGAGAACAACGCCCTGGCGCGCATCGACATCGCCACGGCCACCGTGACCGACATCCTGCCGCTGGGCTACAAGGACCATGGCCTGGAAGCCAACGCGCTGGACGCCAGCGACGAGCCCGCCAAGCTGGACATCCGCACCTTTCCCGGCGTGCGCGGCATGTACCTGCCCGACGCCATCGCCTCCTACACCGCGGGCGGCAAGACCTATCTCGTGACGGCCAACGAAGGCGACGCCCGGGCCTGGGGCGAGGACGATGATGCTTACTGGGCTGGCGACGCCGGCAAGGGCTTCGTCGAGGAATTCCGCGTCAAGCATCTGGTCCATGCCAGCGGCTTCGCCCGCCGCCGTGGCGATGACCTGCCCCCGCAGCTGGACGCGCTGGCCGCCGGCGCCCTGCTGAACCCCGAGACCTTCGCCTACTGCGGCGCCACGGCCGGCAAGCCGGGGGCCTGCCGCGACGACGACGTCCTGGGCCGCCTGCAGATCTCGTGGACCATGGGTTATCGCCAGGACGCCAGTGGCAAGCCGGTCAAGTTCAACGCCCAGGGCATCGAGGACCCGACCGGCGATCGCATCATGTACGACCACCTGTACGCCTACGGCGGCCGTTCGTTCTCCATCTGGGACCAGGACGGCAAGCTGGTGTGGGATTCGGGCGCGCAGTTCGAGCGCATGCTGGCCAGCGACTCGTGCAAGCTCGGCCCCGACCGCGACGTACCCTGCGCCACCTACTTCAACACCGGCCATGACGAGAAAGCCACTTTCGACAGCCGCAGCGACGCCAAGGGCCCCGAACCCGAAGGCGTGGAAATCGGCGTCATGGGCGACAAGACCTTCGCCTTCATCGGCCTGGAGCGCATGGGCGGCGTGATGGTCTACGACATCACCGATCCCAAGGCGCCGGTGTTCATGGATTACTTCAACACCCGCGCCAATTGGACGGACGAGCCTTCGAACGAGAACCTTGCCAAGATGGGCGACCTCGGTCCCGAAGGCCTGAAGTTCGTACCCGCGGCGAAGTCGCCCACGGGCCAGCCGCTGCTGATCGTCGGCAACGAGGTCAGCGGAACGACAGCCATCTACGAAGTATCGCGCGTGCTGGAGTGACCGGCATGCCGGGGCGCCAGGCTCAGGCGCCCCGCTGCGGTTCCCTGCCCATGCCGAACACGATGACGGCGAAGGAGATGGCGCAGGCGGCCAGGCCGGCCAGGAAGGCCGCGCGATAGCCGTAGGCACCGATCAGCAGGCCCGCCAGCGGCCCGGTCACGCCCGAGGTGATGTCCACGAAGGCCAGGAATCCGCCCACGGCCACGCCCCGGCTCTCGGGCGGCACGCGGCGCATGGCCTCCACGCCCATGGCCGGGAACACCAGCGAAAATCCCACGCCCGTCAAGGTGGCGCCTGCCAGCGCGAAACCGGGGCTGGGCGCCATCCACAACAGGAACTGGCCCAGGGCCTCGATCACCAGCGAGATGGCCGCGACCTTGCGTCCGCCCAGCTGGTCGGGCAGCCTGCCGAAGAACAGCCGGACCAGGATGTAGCCCGCGGCGAATCCCGTCAGGGCCAGGCCGGCGCCATCCCAGCCACGGCTTGCGAAGTACAGCACCACGAAGGCGGTCAGCACCGCGAAGGGCGCCGAGGCGAGCGACAGCGCGCCGCCCTGCCGCCAGATCATGCCGATCACGCGCAGGAACGGCACCTGCTTCCTGGCCCCGCCGACCACGGGCACCGGCGGCACGCGCCAGGCGATCGCCAGGCCCAGCAGCGGGAAGGCGACGGTGGCCAGCCCGACGGCCAGGAAGTCGACCTGCTGCATGACCCAGACGCCCAGCGGCGCGCCCAGGCCGAGCGCCGCGAACATCGCAATACCCTGCCAGGACATCACGATGCCGGTGCGCTGCGGCCCCACCCGGCCGATGCCCCAGGTCATGGTGCCGGTCAGGAACAGGCTTTCGGCCGGCCCCATCAACACGCGGCCGACGACCAGCACCGCAAGCGCAAGCGACGGATGGGGAATCAGCGCCGAGGCCACGTAGAGCAGCCCCGCCATGGCGGCCATGGGCAATCCCATCATCACCGACTGGCGCGGCCCGTGCCTGTCGACGTAGGTACCGGCGAACTTGCGGGTCAGGATCGTGGTCAACGGCTGCAGGCCGATGATCCAGCCCACGACCAGCGGGCTGAAGTCGAGCACGCCGTTCACGTAGAGCGGCAGCGCTGGAAGCGGCAGGCCGACGGCCAGGAAGCCGGAAAAGACGATGGCGACCAGCGGCAGCAGGCGCAGCGCGGATTCGTGGGAGGAAGGAGAGGAGACGGAAGGAGAGGCGTTGTTCATCATCGGACGTCGATAAGCGGCGCACACGGGCCCGGCGGGCTGGCGCGACGTTCAGCGCGTTGGATGACGTTAACGCTTACGACTGCGGTCAGGAAGACAGGACGGCATCATACCATTCCGACCCGGGCGCCCCTTTGCATATCGCCGCCTGCGGCGGATAGACGACGACCAGATCGGTCCAGATCTGCCGCGCATTCAGCCAGATCAGGCCGAACGGCGCAGCCATCGCCGCGCACAGGATGAGTATCACCAATAATCGTTCAGCCATTCGTACCACTGACTTCGTAGACAGCCTGCAGTCTACGCGTGTCCGCCGCGGCCACTCGCCCGGGGTTCAGTGTTGTTTACCGTGGCAGGCAGGAACAGCCGGAATTCGCTGCCCTGCCCCGGCGCGCTCTGGCACTCTATCTTTCCGCCATGCCGCTCGACTACGGCCTTGACGAAGGCCAGGCCCAGCCCGAAACCCGGTTCGTCGCCGTCCGCCGCGCCACCCACGCGCGAGAACTCCTGGAACAGGCGGGCCTGGTCCTCGGCGGCGATGCCTCGTCCCTGGTCCCGCACCGCGATGCACCACAGGTCTTCCCGGCGCACCATGCGGCAATCCACCCGCGTATGCGGCGGGCTGTACTTGATCGCGTTGCCGATCAGGTTGATCAGGGCGCGCGTCAGTTGCGCACGGTCGCCGCGCAGCGGCGCGCCGTCGTCCGGCACGTCGGCATCGAGTTCGATGTGCTTGGCCTGGGCCAGGCTCCAGCATTCGTCGGCGGCGTCCAGGACCACGTCCGTACCCTCGAATACGTCGTCGCGGACCGGCGCCGTCGCCAGCCGTGCCAGCTCGACGAACGATTCCGCCAGGGCCTGCGTGCGCAGCACGTAGCGCCGGATGCGGTCCAGGAGTTCGTCCTGCGGAAGTTCGCCGGGGTCGCTGCGATGCAGGTCCAGCAGGGCCAGGATGGCCCCCTGCGGCGACCGGATGTCGTGCGACAGGAAGCGCAGGGCCTGGTCGCGCTTGCGCTCTGCCTCGCGCAGCGGATTGATGTCGACCAGCGTGGCGATCCAGGCGGTCTCGCCGCCCTCTTCTCCCGCGCACCGCGCATACTCGAACAGGAAGGCCCGCCCGGCGGCATCGCGGCATTCGGCGAAATGTCCCGGCGCCACCGCCGCGGGCCAGCTGAGCGGGCCGCCGCCCACCAGCGTGAAATCCGCCAGCAGGCGGGCCATCTCCTCGCCCTTGGCGGCGGCCGCGCCGAACTGCCGCACGGCTTCGCGATTGGCAAGCAGGACGCGGCCGTCCTCGCCCACCGCCAGCGCCGCCTCGGGCAGGCTTTCTATCACGGACGACATGAAGGCCTGCACGTCCAGCAAGCGCCCCGTGGCGCGGGCCAGGTCGTGGATCCGCCGGTCGATGAGGTCGCCGGCCGGCGCGGCCGCATCCTGCGGCAGCACCGCGCCATGGCGCTTCAACCGGCCCAGTTCGTCCACCAGATAACCGGCCGCGCGTTCCAGGCGCCGCCAGTTCCATCCCAGGTAGAAAGCCGCGATGGCCAGCACCGCCGCGCCGGGCGGCCACCAGACGCCCTCGGCCAGCAGCATGGCGCCGCTCGCTGCCGCCGCCACGCCTATCCCCGCCACCGATGCCGCCAGCGCCCAGCCCGGCGCGAACAGCCAAAGCGCCGGCAGCATCGCCGCCACCAGCAGTACCGTCAGCAGCGCCCCCGCCCACGGGGCGATGACGCGGCGCGCCGTTCCCGACATCAGGTTGTCGATCACGTTGGCGGAAATCTCCACCCCCGGGGTGAAGCTGTGGCGCGCCGACAAGGGCGTGGGATAGACGTCCCCCAGGCCCGCCGCGGTGGATCCGACCAGCACGATGCGTCCGTCCAGCGCGCCGTCGGGCAGCTCGCCCGCCAGCACCTGGGCGGCGGAAACAGTGCGATAGGTTCCGGCGGGCCCGGCATAGTCGATATGTATCCAGAAATCCCGCCACCATGCCTCCGGTGCCGTCTCCGGGCCAGCCGGCGCCCGGTTCCCCGGCAGCGGCCGGGCGACGGCCCTGCCGGCGATCTGCAGCAGCGCCAGCGCGAAGTGGTTCCACTGGCGGTCCCGGGTGCCTTCGCGCAGGAAGACGCTGCGCACCACGCCGTCGGCGTCCGGTTCGACCGAGACATGCCCCAGTGACCGGGCCGCGGCGGCAAGCGGCGGCACCGGCAGCATGGCCTGCACCCTGCCGCCCGTGTCGGCGGTGAAGACCGGAAGCACGACGTTGCCGCTGCGGCGGATGGCTTCGGCCATGCGCAGGTCCACCGACGGATCGGCCGACGGCTCGGACAGCAGCAGGTCCAGGCCCAGCGCGGCCGGCGACTGTTGGGCGATGCGCTCGATCAGGTCGATCTGCTGGTCGCGGCTCCACGGCCAGCGGCCCACCTTCGCCAGGCTGGCCTCGTCGATGGCCACCACCACGATGTCCTGGCTCGGCACGGCGGGATCCAGCCGGCTGAGGAAGTCGTACAGGGCCGCGTCCAGACGGCCCAGGCCGTTCTGCCAGGCCAGCAAGGCAGCCAGCAGCAAGCCCGCGACGACCGAGATGCCGCGGACCGCGGCCCGGGGCCGCCCGGGCCCCGGGCGCAGCGTGGCGGATGCGGCCTGGCGGTCCATGCGCGTGAACAGGCCCTAGGGAAGCTGGATTTCCTGGCCGTCACCCGATCGCAACGCACCGTCCCCGCTGCGGACCGTGCGATTGACGCGGAAGCGCTGCGGACGCGTGAAATCGCGCACATAGCCGTCGCTGTCCGTCGCCTGGATGCGGACGAAATACTCGCCGGCGGGCAAGGACTCGAGCGCCCATTTGCGCTCCGTGATGCGGCGCTCGGCGGCGATGCCGGCAAAGCCGGCGTCGCGCGCGACCTGGACGAGGTAGTTCTGCCCTTCCTCGCCGTCCCAGGTCAGCACGACTTCGTCGCCCTGCTGGCTCATGCCGAGCTTGCCGCCCACGGGCAGGCGCACCATGAAGCGGCGCGGATCGCTGTAGGGTCCGGCATCGGGTCTGCCGTCCTTGCCCTGGACGACACTGCCCACGCGCCAGAAGTAGTTGCCCGAGGCCAGCCCGCGCACGGCGTGGGAATCCGTGGACAGCATGCTTTCGTCGACGAAGGGGTTGGCGAAGGCCTGGTCGCGCGACACCTGCAGGCGGTAGCCGATGGTGCCGTCCGCGCCCGTCCAGCGGAGCACGGCCTCGGTCTGCTCGACCACGCCACCGTCGGGCGGCGCGATGGTGACCGGCGGCTCGGGCCGGGCCTTGAGCTTGATCGGCCAGGTGACCGGGCGGCCCTCGATGCCCTGCGCGTCGACGCCATTGATCCGCACCACGTAGTCGCCGTCGTCGAGGCCGGCGAAGCGCACGCGCGGCGTGGCGGTCACGAGGTTGCTGACCACCTGTTCGGCGGCATGGGCGGGCCAGATGAAGGCGCGGTACGAGGCCGCGCCGGCCAGCGCGGGAAACGCCAGATCGATGATGGGTCGCTGCTGCAATGCCTGGACGCCGGACAGGTCCGGCGCCGCCAGCAACGGCGACAGCGTGGCGGTCGGCGCATCGGTGGCGACCGCGCCCCCCAGGCCCGCAGCGACCCGCGCGGTCGAGCCCGAACGCGCCACGCGCAGTTCGACTTCCCCCTCCAGCACGTCGCTGGTGGCCGAGCTGCCCTCGCGCATCGAGACGCCGAACTCGGTACCTCGCACGCCGGCGGCCATCAGCGGCGTGTCGACCTGGAAACGGCTGCCCGTGGGCCGCTGCGGCGAGACGCGCGATTCGACACGGCCCTTGTCCAGCACCAGCGAGGTGTCGGCGCGCTTCTTCGTCAGGCTGTACTTCAGGCGTTCCAGGCGCAGTTCGGAGTCGCCCGCCACGCGCACCACCGAGCCGTCCGCCATCTCCAGCGTGGCAAAGCCGCCGGCATCGGTGCTCAGGCGATCGCCGTCGATCAGCCGCATGTCGCGTTCCAGCGCGCCGGTCGAGCCGCTGCGCGTCGTATAGCGCACGCCTCCCGAGACGTGGACCACGCGCGCGCCGCCGGGCTTCTTGCGCAGCAGCGCGTCGGGCACGACGATGACCGAACCCGGCTTGAGCCTGAGCGGATTGGGATTGCCGTTCTCGCGGGCCAGGGCCTGCCATTGGCCGGGGTCTTCCAGGTAGGCCTGGGCGAGGTCATACAAGGTGTCGCCGTCGCGCACCAGGTGACGCACCGGCTCAGCCTGCTGGGCATGGGCCGGCGCCGTGCCGAACACGCAAGCGGCGGCGATGGCCCACGCGGACAGCCGGATGCCGGCGTCCATGCTGGGTAGGTTCTTCATAGAGGGTCGTCGTTGGATTCGTTCGTTGCCGGCGGGTCGGCCAGTATCTCGAAGCGGTAGCCCAGCCCGTAGACCGGCACCAGCCGCACGCCGTTGTGCGGCCGCAGGTCGAGCTTGCGTCGCAGTTGCGACATGTGCGTGGTGACGGTGCGCGTGTCGATGGCGCTCGTGCCCCACAGTTCCTCGAGCAGGTGCTCGTGCGTCAGCAGCCGCCCCAGGTTGCGGAACAGGTACAGCGCCAGCTCGTATTCCTTGGGCTTGAGTTCGACCGGCTCGCCCTTGATCCGCGCTTCCCGGCGGTGCAGGTCGAAGGTATAGACTCCGAAGCCCGGCTGGCTCGGGCGCGAAGCCTCGGGATAGGCCCGGCGCAGCAGCGCGGCCACCCGGGCCTGCAGTTCGATGGGCCGGATGGGCTTGGCCATGTAGTCGTCGGCACCCGCCTGAAGCCCGTCGACCACGTCCTGCTCTTCGTCGCGGCTGGTGACGAACAGCACCGGCAGCTGCGGCGGCAGGTTGCGACGGATCCACCCCAGGATCTCGGGGCCTTCGATGTGCGGCACGTGCCAATCCAGCACGAACATGTCGTAGCTCTGGCGATGGAGGTCGCGCAACATCGCCCTGCCGTCCTCGAACAGATGGCAGTCGTGCCCCGCCTGCAGCAGCGTCTTTTCTATGATCCGGGCATGTGCCGGATCGTCTTCCAGTATGGCGATGCGCACCTGGCCCCCGAAAGATCGATGTAAAGCCAGCGCATTTTATAACGGGGCGCGCCGCGACGCCCGGAAAGCGCCACTTTCCGGGGAATTCCGCGGCGGATCAAGGGGAAATGCTTCGGGAGGGTGTCAGCGCATGCCCGGGCCGTCGGGCCTTGGCATCGCCGGGCCGGGCGAGCCCGAGGGCATGGCCGGGGAGCCGGGCGCGGGTGTCACCACTTCCCGGTACTCCCGCAGCACGCCTCCGCCTTCCACGCTCCCGCTGACCGTCCCTCTTCCGTCCACCCGCGCCATGCAGGCCGCGCGGTCGGCTTCCGGCAAGGCGTTGCAGCGCTGGGTGCGGTTCTGCTCGTAGGCCGAATCGCTGGCGCCGCGCAGATTGCCGCGCCGCGCTTCCTGCAAGGCAGCGCCGGCCTCCCGCCTGCATGTCGCGCGGTCCTGGCCCGACTGGCCGCTGTTGCAACGAGCCAGTTCCTCCTGGTAGGTGGTGTCGGCGGCGGAAGCGGCGTGCGCCGAGGTGAACAGAACGGTGCCCAGGGCGACCGCAGCCAGTCCCAGGGCGCCACGCTTGGATTTCGTATTCATGCCTGACTCCTTTCGCGCGGAAAGGCCCCGGCGCGCGGGACCTGCGCGTCGATCCAGTGTAGGCTCGGCATGTCTGTCCGCAACGGGCGCGGCGCCTGACTATGTAAGCGTTCCGTACAGCAAAGACCGCAGCCCCCAAGACTGCGGGGCCACGGCCACAGCTTGTTACGAAGGCTGGCGTGGAAGCAACAGCGCCGCCGCGGGCGCCGGCGCCTGCCCTTCCCAGCCGCCGCCCAGCGCGCGGATCAGGTTGACCGTGGAGCGAGCCAGTTCCCCGTCCAGCCGGGTGGCCACACGGCGCTGCTGGAGCACGCTGCGATCGGCATCGATCACGTCCAGGTAGCTCACCGATCCTTCGCGGTACTGGATCTGCGACAGCCGGGCCGCGCGCGCGGCGGATGCCACCGCTTCGTCCTGCGCCCGGTACTGGTCGGCCAGGATGCGCAGGTTGGCCAGGTTGTCCTCCACCTCTTTGAAGGCCGCCAGCACCGTCTGGCGGTAACGGGCGGCCTCTTCCTCGTAGGCCGCCCGCGCCGCCTGCAGCCCCGCCTCGCGCCGCCCGCCGTCGAAGATGGGCAGCGTCAGCATCGTGCCCACCAGGGGGCCGAGCAGGAACGTGCGGCTGGACCAGTTGAACAGGTCGCCCAGTTGCGCGGACTCGTAGCCTAGCGCGCCGGTCAGCTCCAGCCTGGGGAAGAATGCCGTGCGCGCGACGCCGACGCGGGCATTGGCGGCCGCCATGGCGCGTTCGGCGGCGGCGATGTCGGGCCGGCGTTCCAGCAGATCGGATGGCAGGCCCGGCGGCACGGACACGGCCAGCCTCGCCAGCGGACTCGGGGGAAGGCTGAAGGAAGCCGGCGCCTCGCCCAGCAGGATCGCCAGCGCATGTTCGGCCGTCGCCCGCTGGCGGGCGATATCCAGGGCCTCGGACCGCGCCGATGCGAGTTCCGTGCGGGCCCGCGCCAGGTCCAGTTCGCTGATGTCCCCTTCGTCGTAGCGGCGCTGGATCAGCGCCAGCGTACGCTCGCGCAGCGCCACGGTGCCGCCGTACAGTTCCTGGCCCGCATCCAGTTCCCGCACCAGGAAATAGGCCTGCGCGACGTCGGCCTGCACGGCCAGTTGCACCGAACGCAGCAGGGCCTCGCCCTGTTCGGCCTGGGCCGACGCCGCCTCGACCCCGGCCGCCACCCGGCCGAACAGATCCACTTCGTAGGCCACGGAAGCCTGGGCTCGCCACAGCGTCGACGGCGACGTGTTCGCCTCGGCGGGCAGGCCCCTTGAAGCCGGCGACGGCCGCTGCCTCGTGGGGCCCGCGCCCGCGTCGACGCGGGGGTACAGGTCGGCCCGGGCCTCGCCCAGCCGCGCCCTGGCCTGCGCCAGGCGCGCCACGGCGGCCTTGAGATCCTGGTTCGCGTCCGCCGCTCGCTCCTGCAACCGGTCCAGTACCGGGTCGCCGAACACCGCCCACCAGCGTCCGCGATGGGCAGCCTCGGCCGGCTGGGCGGCCTTCCAGTTCCCGCCGGCCGCTTCCTTGAACGATGCCGGCACCTCGGGCCGCGGGGGATCGTAGGCCGGCGCCACCGCGCAACCCGCCAGCACGAGCAAGGCCGTCAATGCCGCGCTTCGCAAACCGCTTTTCATCAGATTCTCTTTCACATCAATGCCCCGCGTGATGAGCCGCCACGATGGGCGCCTCGTGCTGCGCGGCCGAGTGCAGCTTGCGCGCACCGCTGGCCAGCCTCAGCAGTACATAGAAGACCGGCGTCAGGAACAAACCGAACAGGGTCACGCCCAGCATGCCGAAGAACACCGCCACGCCCATGGCATGCCGCATCTCGGAACCGGCGCCGGTGGAGGTCACCAGCGGCACCACGCCCATGATGAACGCGATGGACGTCATCAGGATGGGGCGCAGCCGCAGGCGGCTGGCCTCGATGGCCGCCTCGACCACCGACCTGCCCTGCAGTTCCAGTTCGCGCGCGAACTCGACGATCAGGATGGCGTTCTTCGAGGCCAGGCCGACCAGCACCATCAGGCCGATCTGGGTGAAGATGTTGTTGTCGCCCCGTGTCAGCCAGACGCCCGTGAGCGCGGCCAGGATGCTCATCGGCACGATCAGGATCACCGCCAGCGGCAGCGTCAGGCTCTCGTACAGGGCCGCCAGCACCAGGAACACCAGCAGCACGCTGATCGGGAACACCCAGATGCCGGCGTTGCCCGCCAGGATCTGCTGGTAGGTCAGGTCCGTCCACGCCAGCTTCATGCCGCGCGGCAGGACCTGCTCGGCGATGCGTTCGGCGGCGGCCTGGGCCTGGTCCGAGGAATAGCCCGGGGCCGGCCCGCCGTTGATGTCGGCGGCGGTATAGCCGTTGTAGCGCACCACCATTTCCGGTCCGAAGGTCGGACGCACGTCCACCAGCGACGACAGCGGCACCATCTCGCCGGCGGCGTTGCGGGTCTTCAGCGCCAGGATGTCGTCCGGATGCGCACGGAACGGCGCATCGGCCTGCGCGCGAACCTGGTACACCCGCCCGAAACGGTTGAAGTCGTTCACGTACAGCGAACCCAGGTAGATCTGCATGGTGTCGAACACATCCGTGACCGCGACACCCAGCTGCTTGGCCTTGACCCGGTCCAGTTGCACGTCCAGTTGCGGCACGTTGATCTGGTAGCTGCTGAACGTCGGCCCGAGCTCCGGCGCCTTCTGCGCCGCCGCCACGAAGGCCTGCGCCGCCGCGTCCAGCTCGGCGTAGCCCAGCGCGCCCCGGTCCTCGATCTGCAGCTTGAATCCTCCCAGCGTGCCCAGTCCCATGACGGGCGGCGGCGGGAACACCGCGATGAACGACTCCTTGATGGCCGAGAACTGCTGGTTCAGTGCGTTCGAGATCGCCTCGGCCGAGACGTCCTTGCCCTTGCGCTCATGGAAGTCCTTCAGGGACACGAAGACGATGCCGGCGCTCGAGCTGTTGGTGAAGCCATTGATCGACAGCCCGGGAAACGCAATGGCGCTTTCCACGCCGGGTTGCTTGAGCGCGATGTCGGACATGCGCCGGATCACTTCCTCGGTGCGGTCTAGCGAGGCGCCGTTGGGCAACTGCGCAAAGGCCACCAGATATTGCTTGTCCTGCGCGGGCACGAAGCCCCCCGGCACGATGGACGAGACGCCCAGCGTCAGCGCCAGCAGCACGCCGTACACGCCCATGACCATGGCCTTGCGCGAGATGACGCCCGTGACCCCGGCGCCGTAGCGATCGGACGCCCGGCCGAACATGTCGTTGAAGCGGCGAAAGAAGCCGCCGAACAGGCGGTTCATCACGCGCGTCAGGCCATCGGGCCGGGCGTCGTGCGACTTCAGCAGCAGGGCCGCCAGCGCCGGCGACAGCGTAAGCGAGTTGAAGGCCGAGATCACCGTCGAGATGGCGATGGTCATCGCGAACTGCTTGTAGAACTGCCCGCTCAGCCCGGTCATGAAAGCCAGCGGCACGAATACCGCGACCAGCGTCAGCGCGATGGCGATGATGGGACCGCTGACCTCTCGCATGGCGCGGTACGTGGCCTCGCGCGGCGTCAGCCCGGCCGCGATGTTGCGCTCGACGTTCTCCACCACCACGATGGCGTCGTCCACCACGATGCCTATCGCCAGCACCATGCCGAACAGCGACAGCGCGTTGATCGAATAGCCGAAGCCCAGCATCAGCGAGAACGTCCCGATGATGGAGACCGGCACCGCCAGCAGCGGAATGATGGAGGCCCGCCAGGTCTGCAGGAACACGATCACCACCAGCACGACCAGCGCCACCGCCTCCAGCAGCGTGACCACCACCGCCTTGATGCTGGCGCGCACGAACTGCGTCGGGTCGTAGACGATGCGATAGTCCACCGAGGGCGGGAAGTCCTTGGCCATGTCCTTCATGGCCGCCCTCACCTGGTCCGACACCGCCAGCGCGTTGGCGCCCGGCGACTGCATGATGGCCAGCGCCACCGCCGGCTTGTTGTCCAGCAGCGAACGCAGGCCGTACTCGGCCGCCGCCAGTTCGATGCGCGCCACGTCCGACAGGCGCGTCACGCCGCCGTCGGGCGAGGTCTTGAGCACGATGTTGGCGAAATCCGATTCGGTCTGCAGGCGGCCTTGCGTGTTCACCGACAATTGCAGCGACACGTCGGACGCGCTGGGCGAGGCGCCGATCACGCCGGCCGCGACCTGCACGTTCTGCTCGCGTATCGCCGCCACCACGTCCGAGGCCGTCAGCCCGCGCTGCGCGACCTTCTGCGGATCCAGCCAGACGCGCATCGAGTAGTTGCCGGCGCCCCACAGCTGCACCTCGCCCACGCCCGGTATGCGCGCCAGGCGGTCCTTGACGTTGATCAGCGCGTAGTTGCGCAGGTAGGTGATGTCGTAGCGGTCATCCGGCGAGATCAGGTGGGTCACCATCGTCAGCGTGGGCGAACTCTTGATGGTCGTGACGCCCAGCCGCTGCACGTCCTCGGGCAGGCGCGGCAAGGCTTGCGACACCCGGTTCTGCACCAGTTGCTGCGCCTTGTCCGGGTCCATGCCCAGGCGGAAGGTGACCGTGACGGCCAGGTTGCCGTCGCTGTTGGCCTGGGACTGCATGTACAGCATGTCCTCGACGCCGTTGATGGACTCCTCCAGCGGCGAAGCCACCGTCTCGGCGATCACCTTCGGATTGGCGCCGGGATACTGCGCGCGCACCACGACCGAGGGCGGGACGACCTCCGGATACTCCGAGATGGGCAACTGGAACATCGCCAGCGCACCCGCCAGCAGGATCAGGACCGACAGCACGCCCGCGAAGATGGGCCGGTCGATGAAGAACTTGGAAATATTCATGATCGTGTCCGGGCCGCCTCAAACCTGCCTGGGCTGGCGCGCGGCAGGCGTGCCGGATGGTCCGCCGTCGGCCGGCGGACCATCGCCCGCGAACCGGCCCGACTGCCCCGCCATGGGCACTTCGCGCGGCGTCACGGGCTCGCCCGGCCGCACGCGCTGCAAACCGTTCACCACGATGCGCTCGCCCGCCTTCAGTCCGGCGTCGACCACTCGCAGGCCGCCGCTGGCGCTACCCAGCCGCACCTCGCGATAGCGGGCGCGATTGCCCTCGTCCAGCACCAGCACGAAACGCTTGTCCTGGTCGGTGCCCACTGCGCGCTCGTCGATCAGCAGCGCGTCGCGCGGCTTGCCGCCCCCCAGTTGCACGCGCGCATACAGCCCCGGGATCAGTTGTCCGTCCGGGTTGTCGAACACCGCGCGCACGCGGATGGTGCCCGAAGCCACGTCCAGGCGGTTGTCGATGAAGCTGACCGTGCCCTTGCGGGGATGGCCCTCCTCGTTGGCCAGGCCCAGGTAGACCGGGATGGCGCCCGAGCCGGCGCGGCTGGCCTGCGCCATCTTCAGGTAGGTAGGCTCGTCCACGTCGAAGGCCGCGTACATGCGCGCCGTCGAAACCAGCGTGGTCAGCGGAGCCGACGCCGCGCCGGCGGCGACCACGTTGCCCACCGTCACCTGCGCGCGCGAGATGCGGCCGGTGACCGGCGCCGTGATGCGCGTGTATTCCAGGTTCAGGCGAGCCGCCTCCAGGGCGGCCCGGGCGGCCTGCAGGTTCGCGGCCGCCTCGCGCGCGGCGTTCTGCTTCTCCTCGAAATCGCGTTTGGCGATCGCGTTGTCCGACAACAACCGCTGGCCGCGCGCCAGTTCGGAGGCCGCGTAGGCGTCGCGGGCCTCGGCCGCGGCAAGCTGGCCCTGGACCCGGGCGACCTCGGCCGCATAGGGACGCGGATCGATGGTGAACAGCACGTCGCCTTTCCTGACCAGGGCGCCGTCCTGGAAGTGCACCGCGGTCAGCGTTCCGGACACCAGGGGCCGGATCTCGACGCGGTCGACCGCCTCCAGCCGGCCTGAATAGCCGCGCCAGTCCGTGATGGTGCGGCTGACGACCTCGGCCACGTCCACGGCAGCCGCCGGGGCCGGCGCGGCGGGGGCTTCTTCCTGGCCGGCCAGGGCCGGCATCCTCTGCACGGCGATGCCCCCGGCAACGCCAAGCACGGCAACGCCCAGCGTGACCGCCAGCGCGCGTTTGCGAAAACGAAACATGAAAAACCTCGGGCTCGTATGGGTGAATACAGCGATGCCCGATTCTGAGTGTTATCGTGTTTCCGATAAATCCTGCGTTTTTACAAACACTATTCATCCAGAACGAACAATTGCCGCCCATCAGGCGGCAGGAGCCTCTCGTGGACAAATTCCAGGCCATGCAGGTGTTCACACGCGTGGTGGAAGCCAACAGCTTCACCCTGGCGGCCGACAACCTCGGACTGCCGCGCGCCACCGTCAGCACCACCATCCGTAATCTCGAACGTGCGTTGCAGGTCCGGCTGCTGAACCGTACCACCCGCAAGATCAGTCTCACGCCCGACGGCGCCTCTTACTACGAGCGCTGCGTGCGGCTGCTGGCGGACCTGGAGGAAGCCGAGACTTCCTTCCGCGACGTCGCGCGCCGGCCGCGCGGCCGGCTGCGCATCGACACGCCGGCCTCGATCGGCCGTTCCATCCTGATTCCGTCGCTGTGCGAATTCCATGAGCGCTATCCGGACATCGAGCTGGTGATAGGCATGAGCGACCGTCCGGTCGACCTGGTCCAGGAAGCCGTGGACTGCGCCATCCGCGTCGGCGAATTGCAGGACTCTTCCATGGTGGCCCGGCGCATCGGCACCTTCGAAAGCCTGACCTGCGCGGCGCCCTCCTACCTGGAGGCCTATGGCGAGCCACGCACGCTCAAGGACCTCGAGCGCCATCACGCCGTCCATTATTTCTCCGCCCGCACCGGCCGCACCATCGACTGGGACTTCGTCGTGGACGGCGTGGCTACCGAGGTCAAGGTCAAGGGCATCGTCTCGGTCAACGACTCGGACGCATACGTGGCCTGCGGCCTGCAAGGCTTCGGCCTGATCCAGCCGGCCCGGTACATGGTGCGCCCCCATCTGGAGTCCGGCCTGCTGCGCGAGGTGCTGACCGACTGGAAGCCTTCGCCCATGCCGATCTCGGTGGTCTACCTGCACAACCGGCACCTGTCGCCCAAGGTGCGGGCATTCGTGGACTGGGTAAGCGAACTGTTCGGCCGGTGTCCGCTGCTGGGCGGCGAATGCCACGCGAACGACATGCCGCAGGAATGCGAGTTCGCCTGCCAGCCCAGCGGCCACACGGTCCGGTCGGTCATCGAACAGCACAACCTGGCCGAAAGCGTCTTCTGAGGCCCCAGGGCCTGGCGAGCCTCTTTTTAGCGTGGACAGGCGCTAGCCCCGGGCGCGGCCCTTTCCCGCCCGGGCCTCGAGCGCCGCACGGCACGGCGCGAGCATGTCCAGCTGCTGCCTGTACACGCTCGTCCTTACCTCGAACATTCCCAGGACGGAATGGAACAGGTTGTCGTGGCTGTAGGGCGCGTCGCGACGGGCGGCCAGGCAGGCGGTGTCCACGCCCCAGTCGCGCGCCGCGCCGGGCGACATCCACATCACCATGGGCACGTGGGTCTGGGCCCGCGGCGCGATCGCATACGGCGCGGCGTGCAGGTAGAGACCGTTCTCGCCCAGCGACTCGCCATGGTCGGATACGTAGACCATGGCCGTATCCCGCGTGGCGGCCTGCTTCTGCAGCAGGCCGACGACCTGCGCCAGGAAGTAGTCGGTGTAGAGAATGGAATTGTCGTAGCCGTTGACCAGCGCCTCGTGCGGGCAGTCGCCCAGTTGGTTGGTGCGGCAGACGGGCTTGAATCGCTCGAATTCCGGCGGGTAGCGCCGGTAGTAGGCGGGGCCGTGGCTGCCCATGGTGTGCAGCACGATGAAGGCGTCGCCCGGATGCTCGTCCATGTAGGCGGACAGGCCTTCCAGCAGCGCCTCGTCGCGGCACCCCTCGGCGTCGCAGTGGGGAAGGCGCGGGTTGCCCATGATGCTGTCGTTGGGCACGCGCAGGCAGGTGCCCTTGCAATCGCTGTTGTTCTCGCGCCAGTAGACCGCCACGCCCGCCCGCTGGAGCACGTCCAGCAAGCCCTCGCGCGTCTTGGCGGCGCGGTCCGAATAATCCGCCCGGCCCAGGTCCGAGAACATGCACGGGACCGATACCGCCGTGGACGTGCCGCACGAGGCGACGTTGGAGAAATTGAGCACCCCCAGGCGCGACAGTTCCGGCGTCGTATCGCGCGCATAGCCGTTCAGCCCGAAGTGGTCCGCGCGCGCCGTCTCGCCCACCACGAATACCACCAGGGACTTGCGGGGCCGCGCCGCGGCCGCGGCCGAGCGGACGGCATCCAGGCCGATGGGCGCCACGACCAGGGCGGCCTCCTTGGCCCCCCAGCGCTGCCGCGCATACTTGCCCAGCGCGTACAGGTAGCTCGTCGGATTGATCTTCTGCGTCACCTGCCGGTGTTCGCGGAACAACGGCGCGTACACGGAATAGAAACCGCCCAGCATCGCCAGGCCGGTCACCAGGCAGGCCGAGGCCACCAGCAGGCGAGCCATCACGCCCCGCACGCCAGCCGCGTACTCCACCCGCAGGCGCCACAGGCCCGCCACGGGCAGCACCCCCAGCACCAGCAGGTAGCCCAGCAGCCCCGGGCTCAGCAATGCGCCGGCCTCGCGTACGTCGGTCTCGGCCAGGTTCTGCACCATCACGTTGTCGATTGCGACACCGTAGGTGCCCATGAAGTACGCCGCCAGGGCAGACACCGGCAGCAGCAGCGTCAACAGCGGCTTGAACACCGTCTTGAACGAACACAGCGTCAGCAGCAGCCCGAACGCCGACCACATCAGGATGGCGAACGATAGATAGAAGACGACCGAGCCCGCCCCGTTCCAGGGAACGATGCGCACGATCTCGCGCCAGACCGCGATGTTGTAGAAAAGCACCAACCCGGCGGCGATGGCGAGCGCCAGCCGCGTACTGCCCCGGAGCCCCCAGCCGCGGTTCTGCCCGGCCGCGACCAGGCCCCAAATGAACGTCCCCGAGCGATGCCCGTGTAGTGCGGAAGACAAACTGGCGCTCCCATGAAGCAATGCCGCCACGTTATCGGGCGCGCCATCGAAGAAACGTCGAAGCCTTGTCGAATTTTTGTCGAATCGGCAAATACTTCACAAACAAATAGTTTGCATGCTAATATTTTGCATGGACAAAATTGACAAGCAACTCGCCACCCTGACCATGGCCCTGGGCCGCACGGCTCGCGCCTACAAATCGGCGGCCGACACGTTGACCGCCGATTTCGGCCTGTCCCAGGCCACCGCCTGGCCGGTGGTCATGATCGGCCGCCTGGGCGACGGCGCCCGCCCCGGGGCTGTCGCCGACGCGCTGGGCATCGAGCCCTCGTCGGTGGTGCGCGTCATCGACCGCGTGATCGAGCTGGGCCTGGTCGAACGCCGCGAAGACGCCTCCGACCGCCGCGCCAAGTCCCTGTATCTCACGGCCTCCGGCCGGCAATGCGCCGACCGGGTCGAAGCCGCCCTCATCCCCTTTCGCCGCGCCCTGTTCGCAGGCAGCAGCCAGGACGACATCGAAGCCTGCCTGCGCACGCTCGAAGGCCTGCAGGCCGCGATCGAACAACTCGCCCGGGAATCCGGGCCCGCGTCGTCCTCATGAAGCCCCCCACCCTTTCCGAGGCGCTGTTCTCGCTCAAGAGCTATGCAGCCGCGGTGCTCGCCCTCTATCTTGCGATGCGCATGGGCCTGCCGCGTCCGTTCTGGGCCATGACCACCGCCTACGTGGTCAGCAGCCCGCTGGCCGGCGCGGTTCGCTCGAAGGCGGTCTACCGCGTCACCGGCACCACGCTGGGGTCGGCCATGGCCCTGGCCGCCGTGCCGCTCCTGGCCAACGCGCCGGAGCTGCTTTCGCTCGCCTTCGCGTTGTGGGTAGGGCTGTGCCTGTACATCTCGCTGCTGGATCGCACGCCCCGGTCCTATCTCTTCATGCTGGCGGGCTACACCGCCGCGCTGATCGGCTTTCCCGCCGTCACACAGCCCGAGCAGATCTTCGACACCTCGCTGGCGCGCGTCGAAGAGATCCTGCTGGGCATCACCTGCGCCACGCTGATCCACAGCCTGGTGATGCCGCAGGGCATCGGCCCGGTTCTCGTCGCGCGCGTGCAGCGGGCCTACGACGATGCCCAGCGCTGGATCGCCGACACGCTGGGCGGCAAGTCCGACGTCGGCCAGCTGGATCGGCGCAAGCTCGCCGCCGACGTCACCGACCTGCGGCTGATGGCGACCCACCTGCCCTTCGATACCTCGCACCTGCGCTGGACCACCAACGCCATCCACGCCGTGCAGGACCGCATCTCGCTGATGATGCCGTTGCTGTCCGCCATCGAGGACCGCCTGGCGGTGCTGCGGTCGATGCCCGCCGGCCTGGCCCGCCGCTGGGAAGCTGTGATGCGCGATGTGGCCGCATGGACCGGCGATCCCGGACCGCGTGACCCTGCCCGGCTGGCCGGGCTGGTGCGGGCCATCGACGCCAGCCATCCCGCGGTCTCGCGGGACATGGGGTGGCGCGAGATGGTCGAGCTCAGCCTGGGCTCGCGCCTGAAGGCACTGATCCATGCCTACGCCGACTCCAGCGCGCTGCGCACGCACATCGAGGCGGGCCTGCACGACGCCCGTTCCGAGTCCGTCCGCGAGCAGCCCAGTTCACCGCGCGTGCTGCACACCGACCGCGGGCTGGCCCTGCTGTCGGCCTTCGCGGCCACGGTCGCCATCCTGGCCTGCTGCCTGTTCTGGATCGCCACCGCGTGGCAGGCCGGTTCGGGCGCGGCGCTGATGGCGGCCATCTTCTGCTGCCTGTTCGCCACCATGGACAACCCCGTGCCGGCCATACGGGTGTTCCTGAAGTTCACGCTGCTGTCCATCCCGTGCTCGGCCTTCTACCTGCTGGTCGTGCTGCCGGCCGTGCACAGTTTCGAGATGCTGGTGCTGACCACCGCGCCGCTGTTCCTCCTGCTGGGTGTACTTATCGCCCGGCCGCCCACCACCGGCCGGGCGATGGCCTTCCTGTTCGGCGTGACCTCGGCGCTGGCCATGCACGACACCCAGACCGCCGATCTCGTCTCCTTCGCCAACAGCATGCTGGCGCAGGTGGCGGGCATCGTGGCCGCCGCCGTCTGCACGCGGCTGTTCCGCACCATCAGCGCCGACTACAGCGCGCTCAGGCTGTTGCGCGCGAACTGGCGGGAACTGGCCGAACTGGGACGCGCCGACTCGGCCCGCAACATCGTCGTAACCGAGATCTCGGCCCGCATGCTGGACCGCCTCGCGCTGCTTGCGCCCCGCATGGCGGCTGCCCGCGCCAACGCCGACCTGCAAGGCGCCGACGTACTGGCGGACCTGCGCGTGGGCCTGAACATGACGCAATTGCTGCGCCTGCAGCCCGAGCTGGACCGCAGCCACGTGCGCGTGCGGCCGCTGCTGGCCGCGCTGTCCTCGTTCTTCGCCAGCCGGCGCGTGCCCACCCAGCGCCCCGCCCCCGACTTGCTCGCGCGGATCGACGACCTGCTGCGCGCGGTGTGCGCGCTGCCGGCATCGAACGCGCAGCCCGACGCGGTGGCCGCGCTGTGCGGCATACGCCGCGACCTGTACCCCGATGCCGACGACTACCAGCCGGCGCCTTCCCTGCCGGAGTCCGACCATGTTCGCTGAAATCAACGTCTATGGCCTGTACGTGCCAGCCCTGTTGTTGCTGGCCTTCGCGGCCATCGTCGTGTCCAGGCTGCTTGGGCACGGACTGGCCCGCCTCGGCCTCTACCGCCTGGTCTGGCATCCCCCGCTGTTCGACGCCTGCCTGTTCGTCATAGTCCTGGCCTGCCTGTCGTTTTTCTTTACCCGCGAGTTCTGACGTGATACCCAAGATTTCATTGCCGGCGCTGGGTCGGTTCGCATTGACCCTGCTGGTCCTGGCCATCGCCATCGGCGCCGGCTGGACCCTTTGGCAGCGCTACGAGGTCCGTCCCTGGACGCGCGACGGCCGCGTGAAGGCCTATGTCGTCCAGGTCGCCCCCGATGTCACCGGCCCCGTCACCAGGGTGCTGGTGCGCGACAACCAGGCCGTCCGCGCCGGGCAGGTGCTGTTCGAGATCGACAAGGCCCGCTACGAACTGGCCGTGCGCCAGGCCCAGGCCGCCGTGCAATCGCAGCGCGCCGCCCTGGCCCAGGCCACGCGCGAGATCCGCCGCAACGGCGAACTGGGCGAACTGGTCGCCCAGGAAAGCCGCGAACAGGCCCAGTCGCGCGCCGAGCAACTGCGCGCCGCGCTGGCGCAGGCGCAGGCCAATCTCGACCTGGCCCGGTTGAACCTGACCCGCAGCACGGTGGTGTCCCCCGTCAACGGCTACGTCACCAACCTGGATCTGCAAGGCGGCGCCTACGTCACCGCCGGGCATGCCGTCATGGCGCTGGTCGACCGGGACTCGTTCTATGTCGAAGGCTATTTCGAGGAAAACAAGCTGCCGCGCATCCATGTCGGCGACCAGGCGTCGGTGCTGCTGATGGGCGCGGGCGAACCGCTTGAAGGCCACGTCGAGAGCTTCTCCGAAGGCATCGCCGACCGCGACCGCAGTACCGCCGCCAACCTGCTACCCAACGTCAACCCGACCTTCAACTGGGTGCGGCTGGCCCAGCGCATTCCCGTGCGCGTGGCCATCGACCGCGTTCCGGACTCGGTCAGGCTGGTGGCGGGCCAGACGGCCACGGTCGAAGTCCGCGAACAGGCCAAGGCCCGCGATCCCCAAGGAGCGGCCTCATGAAACCCCTCGTCTTGCGCTGCCTGGCCGCCGCGCTGCTGGGCGCGATGGCTGCGTGTTCTACCGTGGGCCCCGACTACCACGTGCCGGAGCAGGCCGCCGTCAACCTCGACGCCGCCAACGGACCATTGGCCGGACTGGAGGCCTCGTCCGCCCGGGCTGCGCCGCTGCCCGCCCATTGGTGGCGCCTGTACGACGATCCGGTGCTGGACGACCTGGTGGGCCAGGCCTTCGCCGCCAATACCGACCTGCGCGTGGCCGCCGCCAACCTGCGACGCGCCGCCGCGATCGTGGACGAGGCTGGCGCCGGCCGGCGACCGAACGTCTCGGTCAGCGCCGCTCCCGCCTATGGGCGCGCCTCCGGCGCCGCCAAGGGCGTGCCCTACGCGCTGCCCGACGTCGGCACCTACGACGCGGGCGCGGCCGTGTCCTACCAGGTCGACCTGTTCGGCAAGATATCGCGCGGGCTCGAGGCGGCGAACGCCGACGCGGAGGCGGCCCAGGCCGCCTACGACCTGGCTCGAGTCAACGTCGCGGCGGGCACGGTGCGAGCCTACGCCGACGTCTGCGCCGCCGGCCAGCAGCTGGAGACGGTCCGGCACTCCATCGCGCTGCAGGAACGGTTCGCCCAGCTCACTCGCAGGCGTGCCGACATGGGCCGCGGCACCTCACTGGACATCAGCCGCGCCCAGGGGCAGCTCGAGCAGCTGCGGGCGGCCGTGCCGCCGCTGGAGGCGCAACGCACCACCGCGCTCTACCGGCTGGCCGTCCTGGTGGGCAAGGCACCGGGTACGCTGCCCGCGTCCCTGGCCGCCTGCCATGTCCCGCCCACGTTGCGCGATCCCGTCCCGGTGGGCGACGGCGCGGCGCTGCTGCGCCGGCGGCCCGACATCCGCCAGGCCGAGCGCTCGCTGGCGGCCGCCACCGCCCGCATAGGCGTGGCCACGTCCGAACTGTATCCCAGCATCTCGCTGGGCCTGTCGGCCGGCAGCACCGGCACGCTGTCGCGCTTCGGCGCCGACAACAGCTTCCGCTGGAGCCTGGGCCCGCTCATCTCCTGGAGCCTGCCCAACACCGGCCTGGCCCGCAGCCATATCGAACAGGCCGAGGCCGGCAGCGCGGCCGCCCTGGCCCGCTTCGACGCAGCGGTGCTGAACGCGCTGCGCGAGACCTCCAGCGCGCTGACCGTATATGCCCGGGACCTGGACCGGGCCGACGCGCTGCGCGCCGCCCGCGACCGTAACCGCGAGGCCGCCGAACAGGCGCGCACGCTGTACCGCCTGGGGCGTACCGACTTCCTGACGGCGCTGGACGCCGACCGCACCCTGGCCGGTTCGGAAAGCGCGCTGGCCGCCGCCCAGGGACAACTGGCCACCGACCAGGCGGCCTTGTTCCTGGCGTTGGGCGGCGGCTGGGAATAACTTCCGGCTACTTCTTGCCGCCCTTCTTCGCCTTGTCCTTGCCGGCGGCGCGCTTGCCGGCGGGTCCGGGCCGGCCCTTGCGGTAATCGTCGTAGAACTGTTCGGCCATCTGCCGCAAGGCCCGGCCGATCGCGGCATATTCGTATTCGTTCAGGTTGGCCAGCGATACGCGCCCGGCCGGCCGCAGCGTGCCGAAGCCGCTGCCCGGCAGCATCACGATGCCGGTCTCGTCCGCGATGCGGAACAGGAGATCGGTGGGCGCCACGTTCTTCTGCACCCAGGCCGCGAATTCCGGGCCGTGCAGGTCCCTTGCGATGGCGCCCAGGTCGAGCAGCGTGTAGTAGTCCACCGCATTCTCGTCCTGGCTCCTGGCGATGCCGAGTTCGCGGTACAGCGCCGCCTGGCGCCGGCGGATCAACTTCTTGAGTTCGGCCTTGTAGCCGTCGTGCTCGTCCATCAGCGCGAACAGCGAGAACAGGGCCATCTGCACCTGCTGCGGCGTGGACAGTCCCGCCGTGTGGTTCAACGCCACGGATCGGCTGTCGGCCACCAGCCGATCGATGAATTTCAGTCCCGGCACGTCCGGCGTGAGCGAGGCATAGCGCTCGTTCAGGGCCTTCTTCATCGACGACGGCAGGCCGCGCAGGATCTCGTCCATGACGTTGTCCTGGTGCACGGCGATGGCCCCCAGCCGCCAGCCGGTCGCGCCGAAGTACTTCGAGTACGAATAGACCAGGATGGTGTTGCGCGGGCACGTGGCGAACAGCGACTGGAAATCGTCGGCGAAGGTCCCGTAGACATCGTCGGTCAGCACGATCAGGTCGCGCCGCCGGGTCTCGATGATGTTCCGGATGCGCTCCAGCCCATGGGCGTTGATCTTGTAGGACGGCGGATTGCTGGGGTTGATGCAGAAGAAGACTTTCACCGCCGGATCGAGCAGCTTGTCGATCTCGGCGTCCGGATATTGCCAGCCCTGGTCCGGATCGGCATTGACGTAGACCGACTCCAGCTGATAGCCGTTCAGGCGCGGGATCTCCATGTAAGGGGTGAAGGCCGGCATGCCTATCGCCACCTTGTCCCCGGCCTTGATCAACCCGTTTTCCTTCATCGTGTCGAAGACGTAGGTCATCGCGGCGGTACCGCCCTCGGTGGCGAACACGTCGATGTGCTGGTTGCTCAGGAACCCGCCTATCATCTCCTTGACCAGGTAGGTTCGGACGATTTCCTCGGTGATCCGCAGCATGCGCGGCGGCACCGGATAGTTGTCGCCCAGTACGCCCTCCACCATCTCGTGCAGGAACTCGGACGCGGACAGCCCCATCTGGTCGCGCACGTAGCTCAGGGCGCGCCCCAGGAACACCACGCCTTCCTGGTCCCGGTTCTCGGCGATGTAGGCGTTGAAGCGATTCTCGATGCCCTCGATCCGGGGCAGCCCCCCTATGCCGTGCGGCATGTAGGAAAAGGACAGCTCGGATTCCAGCGCGGCGAACAGCCCCAGCCGGAAGAATGCGCGCCGCGGCACGATGGCCAGGAAGTTGGGATTGCCCCGTCCGGCGTTGAGCATGAGCCGGTTCTGCTTGCTCGATGCCAGTTCGATGAGCGCGTCCTTCAGTTCGAAAGGACTCAGTTTGGCGTACCGACTGTAATCCGCTGTCGACATGACGGCCTCCGTGGATGGCTTGCGATGGGACCCTAGGCAAAGGCGACGACCAGCGGTCCGAGCAGGGTCAGGAAGACATTGGCCAGGGCATAGGTCACGGCGAAAGGCACCGTGGGAACCGAATTGCCCGCCTTGTCCAGCACCTCGCCGAAGGCCGGGTTGGCGCTGCGGGACCCGGACAGCGCGCCGGCGAACACGGCCGCGTTGTCGTAGCGCAGCACGTAGCGGCCGAACAGCATGGTGATGAGCAGCGGCACGATGGTGACCGCCACGCCGATCAGGAACAGCGACAGGCCGCTGGTGCGTATGGTGTCGACGGCCTGCAGCCCGGATTGCAGCCCGACCACCGCGACGAACCCCGCCAGGCCCAGGTCCCGCAGCAGCGTCGAGGCGCCGGTGGGCATGTTGCCCACGCTCATCCTGCGCGTGCGGTACCAGCCGAACAGCAGCCCGGACAACAGCGCCCCGCCTCCGCTGCCCAACGTCAGGGGAATGGACCCGATGCGCAGCACGGCCAGCCCGATGACCAGGCCCAGGGCCAGCCCCAGGCCGTGATAGACCCAATCCGTCTTGTCGCTGGGCACGATGACCGTGCCGACGCTGTGGGCCGCGCGCTGGATGTCGTTGCCCGTGCCGAACAGCACCGCGACGTCGCCGGCCCGGATGACCGTGTCCGGCTCCATCGGCAGCGGCCGGCCGTCGCGTTTGAGGCCCAGCACCACGATGCCGTGGCGAATGTCGGCGGCGATGCCCGCCCGTATCTGCGCGACGGTCTTGCCCAGGTAGGCGGGGCCGGTGATCAGCACGTCGCGCGTCAGCATGACCATGTCCATGCCGCTGGACGACAGCACCTCGTCTCCCAGCGCCTGGCGCGCGGCCATCACCGCCGCCCGCCTGCCGGCCAGCAGCACGATGTCGCTGGCGTGCAGCTTCAGGTCGGCCTGCGCGGGAATGATCTGGCCGTCGCGCTTGATGCGTTCGACCGTCACCGCCATGCCGTCGGGCGCCAGCGCCTCGATTTCGCCCACGGTGGTGCCCGCAGCCGGCCCGGCCCGGTAAAGCCGTCCCACCACCTCGGGCGCGGCGAGCTGTTCACCCGCGCCGGGCACGATCATGCCCGCGTTCATCGAAGTCTCGGCCTTCACCGCATCCTCGCGGATGTCGCGGCCCATGAACTTCGGCAGTACGTTGACGCAGATGATGATGGCCCCGAACGAGCCGAAGATGTAGGTCACGGCATAGCCGATGGCCACGTTGGCCTGCAGGCGCTGGAGCTCGTCGGGCGGCAGGCCCAGCTTGGCCAGTGCCGAGCCGGCGGTGCCGATGATGGCCGACTGCGTCAGCCCCCCCGCCGCCACCCCGGCGGCCAGGCCCTTGTCCAGGCCGAACATGCGCGCCAGCACCACCACGGTCACCAGGCCGGTGATGGCCAGCACCGCGGCCATGGCGATTTCCTTCAGGGATTGGCGCCCGAGGGACTTGAAGAACTGGGGGCCGCTCTCGAAACCGACGGCATAGATGAACAGCGCGAAGAGCACCGCCTTGACGCCGTTGTCGATGGAGACGCCGAGTTGGCTGAACAGCACCGCCACGAGCAGCGAACCCGCCACGCCGCCGAGCTGGAACCTGCCGAACTGGAACTTGCCTATCCAGAAGCCGATCGCCAGCGAGAGAAACAGCAGGATTTCCGGCGACTGCCTGATGGCCTCGAGTACCCACGTCATGATCTGCCCCCGTGTGAATGCTGCGGTCCTTCGCCCGCGGCACACCACTCGTGACACCGGGGATCGGACAGGGAAACCAACCGGTAACGCGACAAGGCACTGCATCCAGCCCGGATACTCTATCCGAAGTCATCGCAACGTGCTACCTGTGCACGCCGCTTCATAAGGGGCGTCCGCTTTCAGGGCCGCTTGCGCCGGCCCAACGCGCCCGGCCGCGGGAAGGCGGCGCGCAGCGCCTCCACCTCCTTCCTGCAGACGCAGTCCGGTCCGTGGTCGTTGACCATGCCGACGGCCTGCATCAACGAATACATCGTGGTCGGCCCCACGAAGCGCCAGCCGCGCCGCTTGAGCTCCTTGGACAGGGCCCGGGATTCCGGCGACTCGGCGCGCGGCGGCCCGTCGTAGGTACCGGCGGGTTCGTAGCGCCACAGGAAGGCCGCGAGCGAGCCTTCCTCGGCACGCAGTTCGCGCGCCCGGCGCGCGTTGTTGATCACCGCCTCGATCTTGCCCCGGTGCCGCACGATGCCCGTGTCGGCCAGCAGGCGTTCGACGTCCCGGATGCCGAAGGCAGCGACCTCGTCGACGTCGAATCCTGCGAAAGCCTGCCGGAAGGCCGGCCGCTTGCGCAGGATGGTGAGCCAGCTCAGGCCGGCCTGGAAGCCCTCCAGGCTGATGCGCTCGAACAGCGCCGCCTCGCCGTCCAGGGGGCGGCCCCACTCCTCGTCATGGTAGGACACGTACAGGGCATCGTTGCCGGCCCACGCGCAGCGGCGCGGCGGCTGGTTCGGTTCATTGGCGTGCATGGCTGGGGGACGAAAAAAGGAAATCCGATATATTCTCGCCCATGAACTCCGCGCGGAACCCACCGGCGCCCGCTTTTTTTCCCATGGAACAGATCGACATCGACGACGGCACCGCCGACCGCTTCCTGCTGGATGCCCCCGGCACCTCGCTGCTGGTATTCACCAGCGACACCTGCCCCAACTGCCGGCTGGCGCGCGCCCAGCTTCCCGACATGAGCCTGCCGGTGGCGCGCATCTGCTGGATCGATGCGGGCCGCAACCGCGGGCTGGTCGAACGCTACGAGGTGTTCCACCTGCCCTCGATGTTCGTGGTCAAGAACGGCGTCTACTACGGCGCGGTGCAGGCGACCCTGGCCGATTGGGACATCAGGCGCCAGGTCTCGCTGGCGCTGGACAGCTATCCGGCCGAGCTGCCGTAGGGATCGCGCCCGTCAGGCGTGGGCGGGATTCCAGCGTCGCCACAGCGCCGCCCCGCCGGCCAGCCCGGCATCGTTCGAGCCCACGCTGACATGAGGCGGCAAGCCCGCCTCCACCTCGCGCGCGTTGCCGCCACCCAGGTGGATGCGGTCCGGCTTGAGCAGGACGTCGACCAATGCCAGCGCGCGCCCCAGGCGCCGGTTCCAGCACGGCCTGCCCTCGGCCCGCAGCGCCGCGTCCCCCAGGCATTCCTCGTAGGTCTTGCCATCCTCCATGGGATGGTGCGCCAGTTCCAGGTGCGGCATCAGCTCGCCATCGCGGAACAGCGCCGTGCCCACACCCGTGCCCAGCGTCATGACGAACTCCAGGCCGTCTCCCAGCGCAAGGCCATAGCCCTGCATGTCGGCATCGTTGACCATCCGCGCGGGGCAGCCCAGCCGGTCGCCCAGCGCCTGCGCCAGCGGAAACCCCACCCACGCGGGGGAACCGAGGTTGACCGCGGTCAGCACGCGCTGCCGGCGGATGACGCCCGGAAAACCGATGGAGATCCGATCGTAGCCTTCCAGCATGGCGGCCATGCCGGCGACCTCGTCCAGCAGCCGGTCCGGCGGGCATGGCCTGGGCGTGGATACCCGCAGGTGCCGGCCCAGCAGCCGGCCCGCATCGTCGATGACGGCGGCCTTCAAGCCCGTGCCGCCGATGTCGACCGCCAGGATGCCCGGTCCGGGCGCTGCCTTCATGCGCCGCCCCCCGGCTGCGGCTCCGGTGCCGGCGCGGTACGCGGCAGTGGATCCTGCCGCAGCGTCCGCAGGATGCGCTGGCCCACCCGCCCATCGACGGCCAGGCCGGCCCGCTGCTGTTCGGCGGCCACGGCATCGCGCGTGCGGGTGCCCGGAATGCCGTCCGGCGTGCCGACGTCATGGCCTCGCGCCAGCAGCAACGCCTGCAACTCACGGATCTCGGCGCGCGACAGGCCGGGATCGTCGGTCGGCCAGGGAGTGGCGATGGGCGGCTCACCGCGCAGCCGGTCGATCAGCAGGCTGACGGCCAGCGCGTACTTGTGCGAGCCGTTGTAGCTCAGGATGGCGTCGAAATTGCGCGTGGCCAGGAATACCGGGCCCTCCGCGCCGGTTGGCGCGAACAGATAGGCGGGCGAATCGGGTGCCGGCTCGCCGCCGCGCAGCCGATCCGGCCTGCCGCCGTCCACCCGCGTGACGCCGCGGGCGGTCCATTCGGCCAGCGTGCGGCGCTCCGAGCCCGCGAACTCCTGGCCCGCGGGCACGCCTGCCGCCACGCCGGCCGGCAGCTTGACCTCGATGACCGGCAAGAGCCCCCGCGTCCACCGCGCCCGCCGCTTGCGCAGATGGCTGGCCGTGGACGCCAGCGCGTCGGGCAGCGATCCGTACAGGTCTATCCTTCCGTCGCCGTCGCCGTCGGCCGCGAGCTCGTAGTAGGAGGTCGGAATGAACTGGGTCATGCCGAAGGCGCCGCTCCACGAGCCGACGAAGGTATCCGGCTGCACCAGTCCGTCGCGCAGCATCCGTATCGAGGCATAGACGTTCTTGATCCACAGCGGCTTGTTCTCGGTGCACGCGCGGGTCAGCCATGCATCCAGCACCCGCGTTTTGCCCAGGACCCGGCCGAAGTTGGTCTCGATGCCGAAGATGGCCACCATCACTTCGCCATCCACTTCGTAGCGGGCGGCGATCTCCGATAGCGGCGCCGCCTCGGCCTCCATCAGCTTGCGCCCGTCGACCACCCGTTCCTCGTCCACGGTCTTGGCCAGGTAGTCCCACCAGGTCTCCCTGCCTTCGGGCTGAGCCCGCGCCGAGGCCACCGTGGAAGCCAGCAGCGTCGCGCCCTGGGTGTAGGTATCGAAATCGGCCACCTGGATGCCGTTGGCCGGGGCTGCCGGCCGCAGCCGGGCCAGGCAGGCGCCGGTATCGAGTTGGGCCTGGGCCTGGGAGGCGGCGAGCATGGCCAGGCTTGCGGCCAGCAGCCTGGCGCGGGCGAGAACCTGCGTGGAAATGACGGTCTCCTTGGTCGAATCGTGGATGAAGGTCGCAGCACTCATCGAGCGTCCGCCGATGCCGCCGGCGCGGCGATGCGTTCGAAGAAGCGCCGCATGATGGCATGGGACACCGGCGTCTCGGCCACGCCCGAGCGCAGCGCCTGCACGTCCAGGCCTTCATCGGCCAGCCCGGCCCGCATCACGTCGAAATACGCCCTCATGACGGGCACCGTGAACTCGGGATGGAACTGCACCGAGACCGCATTGGGGCCATAGCGCAGCATCTGGTGGCTGTCCTTGCCGTTGCGGGCCAGCACGGCGGCGCCGGCTGGCGGCTCGGCCACGGTCTGCTCGTGGATGAAATGGGCGGCGAAGATCGACGGCATACCCGCCACCAGGGCATCGCCGGCCGCCGCCGGAGTCAGTTCGACCTGCTGGGTGCCGATCTCCCGCCCGCCCTCGAGGTAGCCGACACGCCCCCCCAGCGCATAGCTCATCAGTTGGTGGCCATAGCAGATGCCGAACAGGGGCAGCGACGCGTCCATGGCATCGCGCACCCAGCTCGCACAGGCTTCGCTCCAGGGCGCGTGGTCGGTCACGTTGGCGCGCGAGCCGGTGATCAGCGCGGCCGCGTAGCGCGACGGCGCCTCGGGCGTCTCGCCCTTGTAGGCGGCCACGCGGGCCAGCCGCCCGGGATTCAGGCCGGCCACCTCGCCCACCATGCGATCGAAGCCGCCATAGGCCGCGCCGACCGCCTGCGGCGGGCCGCCGGTCTGAAGGATGAGGATGGGAAGCATCTGGGGCACCTCTGCCATGGACATCCTTCCATGACACCTTATTTCCCGCGTCGCGGCAACCTCAGGCGGACGTGCCCGCTTCGCCGATCAATCCGCCCAGGAGCAGCACCGCCAGCAGGAACCAGAAGATGGCGCCCAGCACCGAGCGGTTCAGCAGCGAGCGTATGCCGGCGTAGAGCAGCAGCAGGCCCAGGACCAGCAGCGCGAAATTGAACAGGGTCGGGCTCATGCCCAGGGCCTCGGCCAGGCCGGAGGAAAACGCGCCGACGGCTTCGCCGAAACCGCCGAATACCGTTTTCAGCGCGGCGACGATGGTGCGGATGGCCTCGCCCAGCATGGCCCCCAGCCATTCGAAAGTGGATTCGCTTTTCATGTGCGGCGACGTGGTTGGCACGCGGCCATTATGGCCCATGCGCCGCGCCGCCAAGCCCGCCGACATCCTTGGAAACATCGCGCAGGCGGCGGTTGCAAAACCTTACAACCCATGTGGGCGCGGACATGTGCGACACGCCGAAAGCCACCATACTGGCCGCTGATCCTTCCCATGGACCACGCACCGACTCAAGGAGGCATCATGGTTCGAGCTTTCGTCCACGCCACTTGCGCCGCCGCCCTGCTCGCGGCCGGCTGCTCATCGCTGATGGTGAGCGAGCCCGCCAGGATCAGCGACGGCGCGATGGTGGCCCCCAACGGCATGAGCCTGTACACCTTCGATCGCGACCCCGTCGGCCAGAGCGCCTGCAACGGCGTCTGCGCGCAGAACTGGCCTCCCCTGACCGCCCCGTCGGGCGCCACCCGCAGCGGGGATTGGATGGTCATCACCCGCCAGGACGGCGTCCGGCAATGGGCCTATCGAGGCAAGCCGCTGTATTTCTGGACCAAGGACCGGGCCCCGGGGGACCGCACGGGCGACGGCGTCAACGGACTCTGGCACCTGGCCCGGCCCTGACGCGGCCGGATTCAGGCCGCAGGCGCTCCGCCCGCCGGCCCCGCGTCCGCAGGCACGGGCAGGTGCTCGGCCTCGTCGCTGGGGATGGGGGCATAGTCGGGGCCGAACGAGACCTCGCCCAGTCTCCATCCCGCCGGCCGCCGTACCGCTCCCCAGAAACGCCGGGCGGCCTGCCACTGCTGGCCGACCAGGCCACGGTCGTTGTCGGCATCGACCATGGGATCGCTGACGCCGGTCGGGCGGATCTTCTCGCCGTACAGCGCCGTGCCGAACAGGATGTCCCAGACGGGCAGGACCTGTCCGAAGTTGCAGTTGTGCAGCGAGGGGCGTTCGGGATCCCGCACCATGTGGTGCAGGCGATGGAACTTGGGATCGACCAGCAGGCGTTCGCCGATGCGGCCGAAGCCGAAGCGCACGTTGGTGTGCGACAGGTTCTGCACCAGCTCGCTCAATAGGCCCAGCAGCGCGAACTCGGAAGGCTCCACGCCCATGGCCAGGCCGACGGTGGCCAGGATGAAGGATTGCAGCACCCCGTCGATGTAGCTGCCGCGATCGTTGGTCCAGCAGCTCATCTGGCGCTGGCTGTGGTGCATGCTGTGCAGCGCCCACCACCACGGAATGGCATGCTGGGCCCGGTGCATCCAGTAATAGACGCAGTCGTAGACCAGGTAATAGACCAGGAACAGCAGGTAGGGATGGTCCTCGAACCAGGGCACCCAGTGCTTGAGCCCGGAGGAGACGGCGGGACCGGCCTCGGCCTCGCCGCCGAGCCCGCCCAGCATGTTGGCGAATGGCGTCAGGACCAGGTAGCTGAACAGCGGGAACAGGCCCAGCAGCATCAGCAGCGTGTACAGCCGGTCGATGCGCGTGAGTTTCCTGTCCTCCCAGCGCTCGGCCGGCGCCAGGGTTTCCAGGGGACGGAAGATGAACCCTATGATGAAGAGCTGCAGCAGCGCGATCAGCAGCGCCTCGGAGATCTCCAGCGGATTGCCCGCGGTATCGGCGATGTGCAGGAAAAGCACGGCCGGTTCGACGAGATGGGTGCTGACCCAGGCGATCAGCTGGGTCCAGAGCGATGCCAGGTAAGACATGGAAATCGGTATCGGATTCGACGCTGCGCATACTGTAGCACCCAGCCGGCCGGGACTGGCCTGGCCGGCTGGGGCAATGATAAGATACATCTAATATATATCTTATTGGGTGATGTCCATGCTCGACCTCAACCTGTGCACCGACGAGGAAATCGCCCGCCTCGTCGCCGCCTTCTACGCCCGGGTCCGGCGGGACGACAAGCTGGGCCCCATCTTCGAAGCCCATGTGGACGACTGGGACGGCCACCTGTCCAAGCTCACCGACTTCTGGTCCTCCATCCTGCGCGGCACGCGGCGCTACGGCGGCACGCCGATGACGCGGCACGCCGCCCTGCCCGACCTGGACGAGACGTTGTTCTCGCGCTGGCTGGCGCTGTTCGACCTGACGGCCGGAGAGCAGGAGAACCAGGCCATGGCCAGGCGGGCCCAGGTCATGGCCCGGCGCATCGCGCAAAGCCTGTGGCTGGGCTATCAGATGCATCGTCATCCCGATCGCCTCGCGCGCGAACTGCCATGCGCCTGACGGTCCAGAGCGACTACGCGCTGCGGCTGCTGATGCATGTCGGCGCACATGCCGACAGGTTGTGCACGATCGCCGAGATCGCGCAGGTGCACGGCATATCCGCTGCCCACCTGATGAAGGTCACCCACCGGCTGGGCCAGCTGGGCTATCTGGAGACGGTACGCGGCAAGGGCGGCGGCATGCGGCTGGCCCGGCCGCCCGAGCGCATCGGCCTCGCCCAGGTGCTGCGCGACCTGGAACCGGACTTCCACCTGGTCGAGTGCCACGCCACCGGCAGTGCCTGTGTGCTGACCGGACATTGCCGGTTGACGGGCATACTGGATGCCGCGCTGCAGCGCTTCCTGCAGCACCTGGATCACTACACGCTGGCCGATCTGCTGCCGGCGGACGGACCTCCCCTCTTTTCCTCGTTTCCCATCAAGGCCGCGTCATGAATCTGCAAGAACTGCTGGGCATCGCCCTTCCCGTCATCCAGGCGCCCATGGCCGGTTCGCAGGCCAGCGCGCTCGCGATCGCCGTATCGAACGCGGGCGGCCTCGGGTCGCTGCCCTGCGCGATGCTGGGGCCCGACGCGCTGCGCGCCGAACTCGACAAGCTGCGCGCCGGCACCGACCGGCCCTACAACGTCAATTTCTTCTGCCATGCGCCGCCCGTTCCCGACGCCGCGCGCGAATCGCAATGGCGCCAGGCCCTCGGCCCGTACTACGCCGAATTCGGCATCGATCCGGCCGGCATACAGCCCGGCCCCGGACGCGCGCCGTTCACGGCCGAGATCGCCGACCTGGTCGAACCCTACCGGCCGCCCGTGGTCAGCTTCCATTTCGGACTGCCCTCGGCCGACCTGCTGGCCCGCGTGAAGTCATGGGGATCCAAGGTGCTGTCGTCCGCCACCACCGTCGGCGAAGCGCGCTGGCTGGAAGACCACGGCGCCGACATCATCATCGCCCAGGGCAACGAGGCCGGCGGCCACCGGGGCATGTTCCTGTCCGACGACCTGGATACCCAATCGGGAACCTTCGCGCTGCTGCCGCAGATCGTGGCGGCGGTGCGCGTGCCCGTGGTCGCGGCCGGCGGCATCGTCGACGCGCGTACGGTCGCGGCGGCGCGGGCGCTGGGCGCGGCCGGGATACAGGCCGGGACGGCCTATCTGCTGTGTCCCGAATCCACCGTCAGCGCCATACACCGCGCAGCGCTGAAACACCCCGCCGCGCACACCGCGCTCACCAACCTGTTTTCCGGCCGTCCGGCGCGCGGCATCGTGAATCGCGTGATGCGCGAACTCGGCCCGATGTCGCCGGCGGCGCCGGCCTTCCCGCTCGCGACCTCGGCCATCGCCCCCCTGCGTGCCAAGGCCGAAGCCCAGGGCTCGGGCGATTTCTCTCCGCTCTGGTGCGGGCAGAACCCCGGCGCCTGCCGCGAACTGCCGGCCGCCCAGGTCACGCGCGAACTGGGCGCCGCCTGGGGCTGACCCGCGCAGCTAGACGCCGAAGGGATAGGTCTCGGGCGCGCCCGCGCCCGGCCCGCCGGCCAGCGGCTGCACGGCGCGCGTCGTGTCCAGCCACAGCCACGCGTCGAACTGCCGGGACAGCGAGGCGTCGGCGTAGTGGCTCATCAATTCCGTTCCCGGCCGGTAGATCACGCCTATGTAGCGCTCCAGGCGCGGCTGCCGCAGCTCCTGCGCCAGCGCCTCGCCGCCCGGCGCCTGGAAGTCCAGCAGGAAGCGGGGAATGCCGCACTCGTGCGCCAGGCGCTCGACGCTGTCCTCGCGCGACGGGCGGACCTCCATGATCTCCATCCGCCCGCCCCAGTCGTGCGCGGCGGCCACCGTACCCGTGTGCGTGTCCATGCCCACCAGCGCGGCCGCCTCGCCCAGGTGTTCGCGGCACAACTGCCCGATGTTCAGCTCCCCGCGCGACTGTCCCATCTCGGTGGCGGCGGCATCGCCGATGTGCGAGTTGTGCGCCCAGACCACCGCCCTGGCCGTCGGCCCATGGGCCTCCAGCAGATGGGCCAGCGTCTCGTACATATGGGTGTCGCGCAGGTTCCACGACTCCGCCGTCCCGTAGTACATGGCCCGGTAGTAGCGCTCGGCCGCGGCCACCAGCCTGGCGTTCTGCGCCGCGTCCAGGAAGGCGCCATCCTGGCCTTGCGCATACTCCATGCGCCGGGCCAGCAGGTCCTTCAGTTGCGCCACCACTTGTTGCTCGCAGCCCCGGTAGCCATCGGTCAGCACGGCGCGGCCGTATACGGCCGGATCCTTCTGCCACGGCGTCAGGCAGCCATAGCGCTCGCGCGCCACACCGGCCGCCTCGGGATCGACCCGGTCCAGGTAGGCCAGGACCGCGCCGATGGAGTCCGACAGGCTGTACAGGTCTAGGCCGAAGAAACCGGTCCGCCGCGACATCGCCCGCCCTTCGTTGTGCGCCCGCAGCCATTCGACGAAGGCGGCGACGTCGGTGTTGCGCCACATCCAGCGCGGAAAGCGCTGGAAGGCCGGCATCGCCACGGCCAGGTGCGGCAAATGCCTGACGTGGCGGTCCACGGCCGCGGCGTCTGGCCAATCCGCTTCCACCGCGACGATGTTGAAGCCATGGTGCTCGATCAGGCGCCGCGTGATGGCCGCCCGAGCCTGGTAGAACTCGGACGTGCCGTGGCTGGCCTCGCCCAGCAGCACGACACGCCGGTCGCCCCAACGGTCGAACAGGCCCCCCGCGGCAGCCTCGTCCAACCCGGCAAACGCCTCGGCCCTGCGCCCCATGCGCGCGGAAAGGCTTTCGGCGCGGGGCGTAGCCGCGTGCTTGCTTGCCGCGCGCGTATCGTCCCACCCCTGTTCCCCCACCAGCGGCACGAAGCGCACCGGCCCCAGGTCCTCCCTGGCCAGGCGGCCATGGTCCCCGCGCACCATGCGCAACAGCCGCTGGCGCTCGCGGCTGGCGCCCACCGGCATGATCAGCCGCCCGCCCGGCGCCAGTTGCCCGACCAGCGCCGGGGGCACCTCCGGACCGCCGGCCGCGGCCAGGATCGCGTCGTACGGGGCGCCCTGCGGCCACCCCAGCGTGCCGTCCCCGACATGCACGTCCACGTTCGGGTAGGCGCGCAGGTTCTCGCGGGCCCTTGCTGCCAGTTCAGGCCTCAGTTCCACCGTTTCCACGCGGGCCGCGAGACCGGCCAGGACCGCCGCCGCGTACCCCGAGCCGGTACCGATCTCCAGCACCCGGTCGCGCGGATCCAGGCGCGCGGCGGCCGCCATCAGCGCGACGATGTAGGGTTGGGAGATCGTCTGCCCTTCCCCTATGGGCAAGGGCGTGTCGTCATACGCGAACTCGCGCATGTCGGCGGGCACGAATGCCTCGCGGGGCACCGCTCCCATCGCGGCCAGCACGCGCGCGTCCTCCACGCCGCGTCCCGCGAGCTGCCGCTCGACCATGCATGCGCGCCTGCGCGCCGATTCGGTCTCTTCCATGCCGGTCCCCTGCCGTGGTGGGCATGGCCCCAGCTTGGCGCCTCCGGCGGCATGGCGCATCTCGCGCGGTTAAAGATGCAACCTTCGCGCGCGCTCATCCGCCCGCGCCCGCGCCGGAACCGCGCGTCCCTGCCGGCGCCGAAACACTTTGTAGGCGATCGCGCCCGCCACGCCACCTATCCCGACATGGCTTCCGGGATATTGTGGACACTGTACACAAAATTCGCTACGCTGCGCGTCTCCCTGCCCGGCGATTCCGCCCGCCGGGTGTCCCGCAGCCAGGAAACTCCAGCATGAGCCGAACGATAGACGTCTCCACTATCCGGCATCTTCCCGTTCCCGCCGAGCACGCCTTCGACGCCTGCCTGGCCGCCATCGCCCAGCGGCGCGCCGTCGGCCAGGAGCGGGACCAGGGCGCGTACCTGATCGTGGACCGGCCGTATTGCGTGGCCTTCGAATGGCATGCGGCCAACGCCGCGCGCGCGGACGTCGTCACCGTCGCGCTGATCGACGCCGATCCCGGCTGCAAGATCAAGGTCACCCAGCAACTGGACGTCGAACACGCCTCGGATGCCGAACGCGTCCGCAAGGACTGGGCACGCATGCTGGACGGCATGTCCCGGGCGCTGCGCGCGCGGGCCTGCGCCTGAGGCCCAGCCGGGCCGCCATACGGCCCGCGTGTTTACACGCCTCGCAGCGTGGCCGACAATCGTCCTTTCCTTCGTCCGCATAGCCAGGGGGTCCGGGTGCAAGAGCCCGCCAGTCGCTCCGTGCCGCAACCGTCCGCCACGGGCAATCGCTACGACCGCATGGAATGGGCGGGCGCCTTCGGCGATCTCGGCACCCTGATTCCCTTCGTCGCCGCCTACATCGGCGTGCTCAAGCTCGATCCCTTCGGCGTGTTGTTCGCCTTCGGCCTGTGCATGCTGGCCTGTGGCCTCCATTACAAGACGCCCATCCCCGTGCAGCCCATGAAAGCCATAGGCGCGGTGGCGGTCACCCAGGCCGCCCAGACCGCGGTGGTCACCCCGGGAGCGGTCTACGGCGCCGCGCTCGCGACCGGCGTTGCCTGGCTGTTCCTGGGGCTGAGCGGCATGGCCGCCCGGGTGACGCGCCTGGTTCCGCCAGCCGTGGTCCTGGGCATCATGCTGGGCCTGGGCTTCGGCTTCATGCTGGAAGGCGTGAAAATGATGCAGACCGACTGGCCCATCGCGGCGCTGGCGGGCGTGGGCACATTGCTGCTGATGGGCAATCGCACGCTGCCCGCGATGTTCGTGCTGCTGATCTTCGGCGCGGCGGTGGGCGCCTGGCGCCAGCCCACGCTGCTGCATGAACTGGCGCAGGTTCCGCTGGGGCTGCCCACGCCCTCGTTCGCCCTGTCGGACATCAGCTTGCACGAACTGGCGATCGGCGCGGTGCTGCTGGCCCTGCCCCAGCTCCCGCTCACGCTGGGCAATGCCGTCATCGCGGTCAAGGAAGAGAACAACCGGCTGTTCCCCCAGCGCCCCGTGTCCGAGAACGGCCTGGCGACCTCGACCGGCATCATGAACATCTTCAGCTCGGTGGCCGGCGGGGTGCCCATGTGCCACGGCGCCGGCGGCATGGCCGGCCACGTGGCCTTCGGCGCCCGCACGGGGGGCGCACTGGTCATCCTGGGGGTCATCCTGCTGGTGCTCGCGCTGTTCTTCAGCGCGGGGATCTCGCTGCTGTTCAAGCTGTTCCCGCTGTCCATCCTGGGCGTGATCTTGTTCCTGACCGGTGCCCAGCTGGCCCTGGGCAGCAGCGTCCTGCCGGCGGACAGGAACCAGCGCCTGGTGGCGCTGGCCACCGCCGCCCTGTGCATGTGGAACGTCGCCGCCGGCTTCCTGCTGGGCCTGGCGCTGCACGTGATGGTGACGCGCGGCTGGGTCAGGATGTAGCGGCCGCCGGCTCGGCGGCCCGGGCGTGGGCCGCCAGCAGCGCATACAGGTTGCGCGGATCCGCAAGGTCGGGCACCAGTTGCAGGTCCTGTCCGGCTCCGGTGGCGCGGGCCAGGTCCAGCAGGCAGCGCAGGGCCGAGAAGTCCTCCAACGCGAAACCCACCGAATCGAACACGGTTGTCTGCTCCGGCGTTTCCCGTCCCGGCTGGGCGCCGGACAGTACCTGCCACAGCGGCACCACCGGCGCGCCGGCCGGCAGTTGCTGGATCTCGCCCTCGATACGGGTCTGCGCCTCGTACTCCACCACGATGCGGGCCTGGCGCAGGATGGCCGGATGCAGTTCGGTCTTGCCCGGGCTGTCGCCGCCCACCGCGTTCACATGCGTGCCCGGCGCCAGCCATTGCGGCCGCAGCACCGAGGCGCGACGTTTGTCGGCGGTCGCCGTGGTCACGATGTCCGCGCCCCTCGCCGCTTCCTCGGCCGATCCGGCGGCCGTCACGCGCAGCCCCTCGATCCCGGCCAGATTGGCCATGAGCTTGTCGGTGGCGTGGCGGTCGATGTCGTAGGCGCGGATCTCGGTAATCCCGACCAGCGCGTGGAAGGCCAGCGCCTGGAACTCGCTCTGCGCGCCGTTGCCGATCAGCGCCATGGTGCGTGAGCCCGCGCGCGCCATGGCCCCCGCCGCCAGCGCCGAGGTGGCCGCGGTGCGCAGCGCCGTCGCCAGGGTCAGGTCCGCCAGCAGCAAGGGGTACCCGGTCGCGACGTCGGCCAGGACGCCGAAGGCCAGCACGGTGGGCAGGCCGCTCAACGCATTGCCGGGATGGCCGTTGACGTACTTGAACGCATAGCGCCTGCCGTCGGACACCGGCATCAGCTCGATCACCCCCATGCTGGAATGGTGCGCCACCCGGGCGCACTTCTCGAACTCCGGCCAGCGCACGTAATCGTCGCGGATGTCCCGCGCCAGCAATTCGATCATGCGCACCGTCCCGTATCCGGCGATCATGCGGGCCACCGCGGCCGCATCCAGATAGAGAGTCTTCATACGCCCTCCTCAGGCCGCCGCGGCCTCCCTGGCGCGCGCGGGCTCGGCGCCCTCGGCCAGGCTCGCGCGATCCAGGCGCAAGGTCATGCAATAGGCGCCCCCGCCGGACATCATGAAGGGCGCGAGGTCGACCGGCGCCACATGGTAGCCACGCTCGGCCAGCACCGCCCGCAGGCGATCGGAGGGCGTGGCCATGACGATCTCCCGGCCCACGCTGACCGCATTCACGCTGAAGCGTGCCAGGTCGTCTTCCGTGGCCTCGATCAGCAGTTCCGCCGGCACGCGTTCGCGCAGGTTGCGCAAGGCCTGCGCGGTCAGCGCGGGCGGGAAGTACAGGATCTCGCCGCCGGCCAGCGGACAGAAGCACACATCCAGGTGGTAGCAACGATCGGAGACCAGCTCCATCGCCACCGTTTCCTTGCCGAAGAATTCGCGGATGCGCGCCAGCGACTCGCGCGACGACCGCGGTCCGTACGCGGCCCAGAACCAGTGCCGGCGGGCATCCCAGATGGCGTCGCCCGCCCCTTCCTGGAAACAGCCTTCGGGAAACTGCGCGACCTCCGCCAGCAGGCCCTCGTCGCGCAGCGCGCGGAACATCGCCAGGAAAGCGGCTTCCTCGCCCTGGCGCTGCGGATAGCGGAAACGGGCCAACAGGGCACGACCATCGAGCACGATGGCCGCATTGGCGGGAAAGACCATGTCGGGCAGGCCGGGGCTGCCCGCGCGCACGACCACCTCGCAGCCGGCACGTGCCAGCGCGCGGCGCAGGGCTTGCGACGCTTCGTTCGCGGCGGCCGCGCATCCCTTGGGATCGCGCGCCCACGCATCGGGTTGCATCCATGGATTGATGCGATAGCTGACGTCGAAATACCGGGGTTCGACCATCAGGATCCTGGCTTCGGTCTTCACCGCGCACTCCTTTCAACCTGGGGCGGCCGGACTGGCCTTTGCCTTATTCTGCTCGTCCGTGCCGCCAAGAAGGAGTGCAAGAAACTGCGCATTTCTACCGACGGATTGCCATAACGCCAGACTCTGCTATCGTTTTGCCATCCTCACCCGCGCCGGGGGACACCATCATGGACGACGTCGACCATCGCCTGATCGCCCTGCTGCGCGACAACGCGCGCACGCCGGTCTCCACGCTGGCCCAGAAGCTCCGCGTCTCGCGCGGCACGGTCCAGAATCGGCTTGCCCGCCTCGAGGAACAGGGCATCATCATCGGCTACACCGTGCGCCTGCGGCCTGACGCCGAACCCCGCGGCATACGCGCGTGGATGAGCATAGAAATCGAGGGCAACACGGCCCGCCGGGTCCTGCAGTCGCTGCGGGGCGAACCGGCCATCCAGGCCTTGCACACGACCAACGGCCGGTGGGACATCGTGGCCGAGTTGCGCGCCGGAAACCTCGAGGACTTCGACCGCGCGCTGGAACGCATCCGGTTGATCCCCGGCATCGCCAACACCGAAACCAATATCCTGCTTTCCAGCTACGTTTGACCCCGATCCATGACGACACCGCTCCCCTCTCTCCACGATTTCAGCCAGGTCGACGTGTTCACCGCCGTCCCGCTGCAAGGCAACCCCCTGGCCGTGGTGCACGGCGCCGACGATCTCGATGAAGCGCGCATGGCCGCGCTTGCCCGCTGGACCGGGTTGAGCGAGACCACCTTCCTGCTGCGCCCCACCCAGGACGGAGCGGACTACCGGGTACGCATCTTCACGCCGGCCGGCGAACTGCCTTTCGCCGGCCATCCCACGCTGGGCAGTTGCTATGCCTGGCTGCGGGCCGGTGGCCAGCCGCGGGGAGCGGACATCGTGCAGGAATGCGGCGTGGGACTGGTCCGGATACGGCGCACGCAGGGGCGCCTGGCATTCGCGGCGCCACCGCTGCGCCGCGCGGGCGACGTCGATCCGGCCACGCTCGCGCAGGCCGCGCGAGGCCTGGGCATCGCGCCCGATGTCATACGCGCCGCCAACTGGGTGGACAACGGACCGGCCTGGATGGCGGTCATGCTGGCCACGCGCGCGCAGGTCCTGGCGCTGAAGCCGGACCACGCAGCCATGGGCACGCTCAAGATCGGCGTCGTCGCGCCCTGGGATCCCGCTCTGGATGGCACCGAGGCGCAGTTCGAGGTACGCGCCTTCGCCCCCGGCCTGGGCGTGCCCGAGGATCCCGTGACCGGCAGCCTGAACGCCGGCATCGCGCAATGGCTGATCGGCGCCGGGCTCGCCCCGGGCCGCTATGTGGCCAGCCAGGGCACCGCCCTGGGCCGCGCCGGCCGGGTGCACGTCAGCCGGGAAGAAGATGACATCTGGGTGGGCGGCGACGTGGCCGACTGCATCGAAGGCCGGATCCTGCTCTAAGGCCAGTACCTTGCGTGGATCAAGCGAGCCTCTTTTTAGCGGGAACTGGCCCCAGGCAGCAGCTCCAGCACCGTCTCCATCGGCCGGCACAGCCGCGTGCCGAGCGGCGTCACGACGATGGGGCGGTTGATCAGGATGGGATGCTGCATCATGAAGTCGAGCAGTTCGTCGTCGCTCCATTTCGGATCGCCCAGCCCGAGCTCCTCGTAGGGACTGCCCTTGACCCGCATCGCCTCGCGTATCGGCAGGCCCATCGCGGCGATCAGGGATTTGAGCGTGTCGCGGCTGGGCGGCGTCTTCAGGTACTCGATCACGGTGGGCTCCAGGCCGCGCTCTTCCAGCAGGGCCAGGACCTTGCGCGAGGTGCCGCAGGCGGGATTGTGATAGATGGTGATGTCGCTCATGGGGCCTCCGTCGTGATTCCTGCACCGCGGTCCCCGGAAGGAACCGCGTTCGAGCCCCGCATCATAGCCCGCGTCCGGCGGCCATGTTTTTGTGCACTGCAACCTGCACCTGCTAAGCTATCGGACCCGCATTCGCGCCCCCGCGGCCATATCTCCCCTCCATGCACGCCCCCGCCTCCCCGACCGCAGCACTTCCCGATTCCGCCGCCGCTTCCTCCCGGCCGCCCTCCTTCGGCCGCGCCCTGCTCGCGCTCGGATTGGGCGGGTTCGGCATAGGCACCGGCGAATTCGTCATCATGGGGCTGCTTCCCGACGCGGCCCAGGATCTCGGCATCTCCATCCCGACCGCCGGGCACCTGATCAGCGCCTACGCGCTGGGCGTCGTCGTGGGGGCGCCTGTGCTGGCGGTCCTGGGCGCCCGCATGCCGCGCCGCGCGCTGCTCGTGGCGCTGATGGTCTTCTTCGCGCTGGGCAACTTCGCCAGCGCGGCGGCGCCCGGCTACCTGTCGATGATCCTGATGCGCCTGATGACCGGCCTGCCACACGGCACCTACTTTGGCGTAGCCGCCCTGGTGGCCGCGCACCTGGCGCCGGCGGGCCAGCGCGCGCGTGCCGTGGGCTACGTCATGCTGGGCCTGACCGTGGCCACGCTGATCGGCGTGCCGCTGGCCACGGGCCTGGGTCAATGGCTGGGATGGCGCGCCGCTTTCGCGCTGGTGGGCGTCATCGGCGTCCTGGCCTCGCTGCTGGTCTGGCGCTGGATTCCGGACATCCCCGCCAGCGAAGGCGCCAGCCCCTGGCGCGAACTCGGCGCGCTGCGCCGCAAGCAGGTCTGGCTGACGCTGGGCATAGGCGCGATCGGCTTCGGCGGCATGTTCGCCGTGTTCAGCTACATCAAGCCCACGATGATGGAACTGGCCGGCCTGCCGGTGCACGGGATCCCCTTCGTTCTGGCGCTGTTCGGCGTGGGCATGGTCACCGGCAACCTGGCCGGCTCCCGGCTGGCGGACAAGGCGCTGATGCCCACCATAGGCGGGCTGCTGGTCTGGTCGGGGCTGGTGCTGGGGCTGTTCTGCCTGACCGCCTCCAGCATCTGGCTGGGTGCGTTCAACGTCTTCCTGATCGGCACCGTCGTGGCCATCGGCCCGGCCTTGCAGATCCGCCTGATGGACGTCGCAGGCGACGCGCAGACGCTGGCCGCGGCCCTGAACCATTCGGCCTTCAACCTGGCCAACGCGCTCGGCGCGTGGCTGGGCGGCCTGACGATCTCGGCCGGCCTGGGCTGGGCCTCCACCGGCTGGGTCGGCCTGCTGCTGGCCGCGGGCGGCCTGGCCATCTTCGGCCTGGCCTGCGCCGACATGCGCCGCGCTCCCTTGCCCGCCGGCCGGACCGGCCATTCATGAGCGGCGCCGCGCGATCCACCCCGGCCCGCGCGTCGAGCGCCGGCCTGCTGTTGTATCGCCGCGGCGCGCATGACTGGGAAGTCCTGCTCGTCCACCCCGGCGGCCCGTTCTGGCGCAGGCGCGACGCCGGCGCCTGGTCCATCCCCAAGGGCGCGCCCGAACCCGGCGAGGACGACGCGGCCGCCGCGCTGCGCGAATTCCACGAAGAAACGGGCACCCTGCCGGCCGGCACGCCCGTGCCGCTGGGCCGGGTCCGGCAGAAAGCCGGCAAGGAAGTCGTGGCCTTCGCCCTGCAAGGCGATTTCGACCCCGCCACGCTGCGCAGCAATACCTTCGAACTGGAATGGCCCCCGCGCAGCGGCCGCCTCCAGGCCTTCCCCGAGGTGGACCGCGCCGAGTGGTTCGGCCTGGATGCCGCGCGCGAAAAGCTGATCGAGGGGCAGCGCCCCCTGATCGAGCGGTTACAAGATTTGCTGGGCGCCCCCGGCTAGACGCTGGTACCGTACGAGGTGGATACACCGCGTATGGGGACGCGCGGCGTGCCGAACCACGGAGGGAACAGACATGGCAGATGCTCCAAATCCCGCGCCTGTGCCGGGTGGCGTCGACTTGACCGGAACCTTGAAAGCGCTGGGCGCCCGCTGGGGCTGGTTCGTCGCGCTGGGCGTGCTGATGCTGGTCCTCGGCTTCGTGGCCGGGGCCTACGTCCTGGCCGCCACCGTCGCCAGCGTCCTGTTCGTCGGCGCCATGATGCTGGTCGCGGGCATCGGGCAACTGGTGCAGGCCTGGCGCGTGAAGGACTGGCGCGGCTTCCTGTTCTGGACGCTGGGCGGCCTGCTCTACGCCATCGCCGGCGGCGTGGCCCTGTACAACCCGCTGGCAGGCGCGGCGGTGCTGACGCTGCTGCTGGGAGCCTTCCTGATCGCCTCGGGCGCGCTGCGCCTGTGGATCTGGTTCCAGCATCGCGGCCAGCGGGGCTGGGGCTGGCTGGCGCTGTCGGGCGCCGTCACGCTGCTGGCCGGACTCCTGGTGGCCATGGGCTGGCCCGAGAACAGCCTGTGGATACTGGGCCTGCTGCTGTCGCTGGACCTGCTCTTCCAGGGCATCACGCTCATCATGCTGGGCCTGGCGCTGCGCCGGGGCCAGCCGCCCGCCTCCCAGGCCTGAACGCGCGCCGCCTCCCGGCGGCGTCCACTGCTCGTGCGTCATAATGGAGCTTGCCGGCGCGTCCGCCGCCGGCCATCTCCCATCGTATGAGCCGCACAGAAATCTCCTTCCTCCGCACGCTGTCCAGCCTGCGCTGGCTTGCCATAGGCGGCCAGGCCGCCACCATCTTCATCGCCAGTGGCCCCCTGGGCGTGGACCTGCCCCTGGGCATGCTGTGGAGCGGCGTCGCCACCCTCGTGCTGTTCAATCTCTACGCCGGCTGGCGCCTGCGCACCGGCGACGAACCCTCGCACGCGACGGCCTTCCTGCACATGCTGGTCGACATCGTCGTGCTGGCGTGGATGGTGGCCTGGAGCGGCGGCATCAGCAATCCCTTCGGCCTGCTGTTCCTGGTGCTGATCGCCCTGGCGGCGATGGCGCTGCCGAACCGCTGGGCCTACGCCACCGCGGGCGCGGGCGTGGTCGGCTACGCCGCGGCGGCCATCTTCGGCCATCCGCTGCACGCCCCCGGCGACGCCTACGAACTGCTGCTGTGGGGCATCGCAGCCAGCTTCCTGATCTCGGTCAGCGTCATCCTGATCTTCTCGACCCGGCTGGCCGCCGACCTGCGCAACCGTGAACGGGAACTGGCCGACCTGCGCGAACGCTTCGCCCGCAACGAAGGCATCGTGGCACTGGCCACCCACGCCGCCTCGATGGCGCACGAGCTGAACACGCCGCTGGCCACCATGACGCTGCTGGCCGACGAGATCGCCGCCCAGGCCGACACCGACGACCTGCGCGCCGACACCGAGATGCTGACCGAGCTGCTGGCCCTGTGCCGGGAACGCGTGCGCAATCTCGCTGTCCCAACCGAGGTGGAACTGGAACGCGTGGTGGAGCAGTGGAAACTGGTCCGCCCCACGGTCGAACTGCACCGCACCGGCGTCCTGCCGCGCGGCCTGCGCGTCGAGCCCTCGGTCGCCCACCTGCTCCAGGCCCTGCTGAACAATGCCGCCGATGCCGGCGTCCAGGCCGGCGCCCCCTACGTGGACCTGCACCTGGAATGCAAGGGGGGCATGGTGCGCGGCGTGGTGCGCGACTATGGACGCGGCCTCAATCCCGACCAGCCGCTCCTGCCCGCCACGCTGTTCCGCAGCGGCAAGCCCGGCGGCCTGGGCGTGGGCCTGGCGCTGTCGCACGCCACGGTCGAACGCCTGGGCGGCGAGATGACCATGACCGCCGCCGAGGGCGGCGGCGTGCGCATCCAGTTCCAATTGCCCGTGGAAACCACTGTGACCTCATGATGACTGACCTGGATATCGGCCTGCTGGTCGACGACGACGAACTCTACCTGCGCACGCTGCAGCGCAGCCTGGCACGGCGCGGGCTCGAAACCCGCACCGCCACCACCATCGCCGAGGCCCTGCGCATCGCCGACGAGATCCGCCCCGGCTTCGCCCTGGTCGACCTCAAGCTCAGCAGCGACGACTCCGGGCTCACGCTGATCAAGCCGCTGCGCGCCCTGCGCGCTGACATGCGCATCCTGCTCGTGACCGGCTACGCCAGCGTGGCGACCGCCGTCGACGCCATCAAGCGCGGCGCCGACGACTACCTGCCCAAGCCGGCCACGGCCGACATGATCCTGCGCGCGCTGGGCCTGGAGAAGGCCGAGGCCGTCACGGTGGAATCGACCATGATCCCCCTGCACCGCCTGGAGTGGGAGCACATCCAGCAGGCGCTGCACGAAACCGGCGGCAACGTCTCGGCGGCCGCCCGCCTGCTCAACATGCACCGGCGCTCGCTGCAGCGCAAACTGGCCAAGCGGCCCGGGCCGGAGCGGGGTCCGGAACCCGAATAAGCGCCCGCCAGGCGAACACCGGTGCGACATATTGTCGCAGGGCTATTCCCTAGGCCCCACGGTCACAATTCGCCACAAATGGTGCGATGCAAGGCGCGCCCGGCCGCGCCGTTCCGGGGGACCGCTGCCAACCCCCGCCGCGCGCGACTATTTGTCGCAGGCCCCCTCTAGGCACGTTCAGTAGGATGCGGAACTGGCGGATTTCGCCAACGTTTCTACACACCAAGGCTGGACGTGAGTAAATCCTTCTTCGCGAACGCGGGACGCACATTGTGTGTCGGCGCCATGATGTTGCTGCTGGCTGGCTGCAACATGGACATCCTGAATCCCAAGGGCGACATCGGCGCCCAGGAAAAAACCCTGCTCCTGACCGCGACCGGGTTGATGCTGCTGGTGGTCGTGCCGGTCATCATCCTGACCCTGTGGTTCGCCTGGAAGTACCGCGCCTCGAACACCCAGGCCAAGTACGACCCCAAGTGGTCGCACTCCACCGCCATCGAAGTGGTGGTCTGGACCATTCCCTGCATCATCGTCGGCATCCTGGCGGTGCTGACCTGGAAGAGCTCGCACGAGCTGGATCCCTACCGTCCCCTGCAGTCCGAGGTCAAGCCGATCGAGATCGACGTCGTATCGCTGGACTGGAAGTGGCTGTTCATCTACCCCGAGTACAAGATCGCCACCGTCAACGAGATCCAGTTCCCGGTGGACACGCCGGTCAACTTCCGCATCACGTCCGCCTCGGTCATGAACTCCTTCTTCATCCCGCAGCTGGGCAGCCAGATCTATTCCATGGCGGGCATGGAAACGAAGCTTCACCTGATCGCGCGCGAAGCCGGCACCTACGCGGGCATCTCGGCCAACTACAGCGGCTCGGGCTTCTCGGGCATGCGCTTCAAGGCCATCGCCAGCAGCCAGGCGGACTTCGAGCAGTGGGTCCGCAACGCGCAGGCGTCGCCCAGCAAGATGACGCCCGAGGCCTACCAGGCGCTGGTCTCGCCCAGCGAGCACGAGCCCGTGGCCTACTACTCGGGCGCCGAGCCCAACATGTTCGACGGCATCATTTACCAGTACATGGCCTCCGCAGGCATGGATACCGGAATGTGCACGCCTGCCAACACCCCCAAGATTGCCTTGTCGGAGTAAATCGATGTTCGGGAAACTGACCCTGGATGCCATTCCGTACCATGAACCCATCGTCATGGTCACGCTGGCCGCGGTCGTCATTCTGGGCGCCGCCATGCTTGGCGCCGTCACCTATTACGGCAAGTGGACCTACCTGTGGAAGGAATGGCTGACCACGGTGGACCACAAGCGCATCGGCATCATGTACATCATCGTGGCGCTGATCATGCTGCTGCGCGGATTCGCCGATGCCATCATGATGCGCACGCAGCTGGCCATCGCCTCGAGCGACGCGGCCGGCTACCTGCCTCCCCACCACTACGACCAGATCTTCACCGCCCACGGCGTGATCATGATCTTCTTCATGGCCATGCCGTTCATCACGGGCCTGATGAACATCGTCGTGCCGCTGCAGATCGGCGCCCGCGACGTGGCCTACCCGTTCCTGAACTCGCTCAGCTTCTGGCTGTTCGGCGGCGGTGTCGTGCTGATCATGATGTCGCTGTTCGTGGGCGAGTTCGCCGCCACCGGCTGGCTGGCCTATCCGCCGCTGTCCGGCCTGGACTACAGCCCGGGCGTGGGGGTCGACTACTACATCTGGGCCTTGCAGCTGTCAGGGCTGGGGACCACGCTCAGCGGCATCAACTTCATCGTCACCATCCTGCGCATGCGCGCACCCGGCATGACGATGATGAAGATGCCGGTGTTCACCTGGACCGCGCTGGTCACCAACATCCTGATCGTCGCCGCCTTCCCGGTGCTGACGGCCACGCTGGCGTTGCTGACCGTCGACCGCTACCTGGGCATGCACTTCTTCACGAATGACCTGGGCGGCAACGTGATGATGTACGTGAACCTGATCTGGATCTGGGGCCACCCCGAGGTCTACATCCTGATCCTGCCCTGCTTCGGCGCGTTCTCGGAAATCATCGCCACCTTCTCGCGCAAGTCGCTGTTCGGCTACAAGTCCATGGTCTACGCCACGGCCGCGATCGGCGTGCTGTCGTTCCTGGTCTGGCTGCACCATTTCTTCACCATGGGCTCGGGGGCCAACGTCAATGCCTTCTTCGGCATCGCGACGATGATCATCTCGGTGCCCACGGGCGTGAAGATCTTCAACTGGCTGTTTACGATGTATCGCGGCCGGGTCGAGATCACCACGCCCGTGCTGTGGACGCTGGGCTTCATGATCACCTTCGTGATCGGCGGCATGACCGGCGTGCTGATGGCGATCCCCGCGGTGTCGTTCGTGCTGCACAACAGCCTGTTCCTGATCGCCCACTTCCACAACACCATCATCGGCGGTGTCGTGTTCGGGTGTATCGCCGCCATGGTGTACTGGTTCCCCAAGGCCTTCGGCTTCAAGCTGAACGAACGCCTGGGCAAGTACTCGTTTTGGTGCTGGTTCATCGGCTTCTTCATGGCCTTCATGCCGCTGTACATCCTCGGCTTCATGGGCATGACGCGCCGCCTGAACCACTACGACAATCCGGCCTGGCAGCCGTACCTGATCGTCGCCTGGGTGGGCGCGGTCATCATCGCGCTGGGCATCTTCTTCCTGCTGCTGCAGATCTTCGTCAGCATCCGCGACCGCAAGAAGAACGTCGACTTCGACGGCGACCCGTGGGGTGGCCGTACGTTGGAATGGTCCATTCCCTCTCCTCCGCCGTTCTACAACTTCGCAAAGGTGCCCCAAGTGTCCCACCTCGATCAGTTCTGGCATGACAAGGAAACCGGCGTCGCCTACCAGCGTCCCGCCCACTACGAAGACATCCACATGCCGCGCAACACCGGCGCCGGCGTCTACATCGGCGTGGCGGGCACCCTGCTCGGCTTCGCCCTGGTCTGGCACATCTGGTGGCTGGCGGGCCTGGGCCTGGCCGGCATGATCGGCGCCTTCATCGCCCGCGCCTACGACCGCGACGTGGACTACTACGTCAAGGCCGACGAAGTGGCGCGTATCGAGAACGCCCACTACGAGTCGCTGAAGCAGGCGGCGTAGAGCCCCCCCCTACGCGCTTACGCGCGCCCCCCAGGGGGCGATGCGGGTGGACCGGCAAAGCCGGATCCACCGCATCCTGGGTCGTGTAGCAGTGTGTCGGTGCGAAGCGCCGGTTTTATAAAGATCAATATGAGTAGCGCAGCAATTCTTCATACGCATCGCCAGGATGGTGGCGATCATCATGCCCATGGGGGGCATGAGCATCACGACGATGGGTCCAAGACCGTACTGGGGTTCTGGATCTATCTGATGAGCGACTTGCTCATCTTCTCGGTGCTGTTCGCGACGTTCGCCGTGCTGTCGGGCGCGACCGCGGGCGGGCCGCATGGCAGCGAGCTGTTCGACCTGTCGTTCGTGCTGACCGAAACCATGCTGCTGCTGGTCAGCAGCGTGACCTTCGGCATGGCGATGCTGGCCATGCATGCCGGGCAGCGCGGCAAGGTGCTGGCCTGGATGGCGGTGACCTTCCTGTTCGGCGCCGGCTTCATCGGCATGGAAATCTATGAGTTCCATCACCTGATCGCCGAGGGCGCGGGTCCGCAGCGCAGCGCCTACCTGTCGGCCTTCTTCACCCTGGTCGGCACCCACGGCCTGCACGTGACTTCGGGCCTGATCTGGATGGCCGTGATGATGCACATGATCAGCCGCCATGGCCTGGACGCCATCGTGCGCCGGCGCATGGCCTGCCTGAGCCTGTTCTGGCACTTCCTGGACCTGGTCTGGATCTGCGTGTTCACCTTCGTCTACCTGATGGGAGCCCTGTAATGGCGCAACACTCCTCCACCGCCGAAGGCCACGATTCCCACGCCAGCCACGGCTCGGTCAAGTCCTATCTGGTCGGCTTCGTCCTCTGCATCGTGCTGACCGCGCTGTCCTTCGGCGTGGTAATGACCGGCGCACTGACCGGCTTTGCCGCCGTCTCGGCCATCGTCGTGCTGTGCGTGCTGCAACTGCTGGTCCAGCTGGTGTTCTTCCTGCACATGGGCACCTCGCCCGAACAGCGCGAGAATCTGTCGTCCTTCGTCTTCACCGTGCTGATCATCGCGATCATCGTCGGCGGCTCCGCATGGGTGCTGCACAACATGAACGCGAACATGATGCCGATGTAGGTCCCCCCCTACGCGCTGACGCGCGCCCAGAATGGTGGGCCCCCAGCCGCTACGCGGCAGCCCCCCAAAACAGGCTGGCGGGGGTTACTGCCAGCCGTAGCGACGCACGTAGATGCCCTTCATGGCCTGGGTCAGTCCCATGTAGGCCAGCAAGATCGCCGGCAGGAAGGCGAAGTACAGCGGCGGCAGCGCCTGCAGCTTGAAGTAGTGCGCCAGCGGCCCCATGGGCAGGAAGATGCCGATCGCCATGATGGCGGCCGTCATCGCCATCAGCGGCACGGCGGCGCGGCTCTGGATGAAGGGGATTCTGGGCGTGCGGATCATGTGCACGATCAGGGTCTGGGTCAGCAGCCCCACCACGAACCAGCCCGACTGGAACAGCGTCTGGTGCGCGGGCGAGTTGGCGCCGAACACGAACCACATCATCGCGTAGGTCGTGATGTCGAACACCGAGCTGATCGGCCCGAAGAACACCATGAAACGACCGATATCCCCGGGCTGCCAGCGCTGCGGCTTCTGCAGCAGTTCGTCGTCCACGTTGTCGAACGGGATGGCGATCTGCGAGATGTCGTACAGCAGGTTCTGCACCAGCAGGTGCATGGGCAGCATGGGCAGGAACGGGATGAAGGCCGAGGCCACCAGCACCGAGAACACGTTGCCGAAATTCGAGCTGGCCGTCATCTTGATGTACTTCAGCATGTTGGCGAAGGTGCGGCGCCCTTCCTGCACGCCCTCCTCCAGCACCATCAGGCTCTTTTCGAGCAGAATGATGTCGGCGGCTTCCTTGGCGATGTCCACCGCCGTGTCCACCGAGATGCCAATGTCCGCGGCGCGCAGCGCCGGTGCGTCGTTGATGCCGTCGCCCAGGAATCCCACCACGTGGCCGTTGGCCTTGAGCAGACGCACGATGCGCTCCTTGTGCGCGGGGGTCAGGCGGGCGAAAACGTTGTAGCGCTCGACGGCCTGCGCCAGCTCGCGATCGCCCATGCCTTCGATGTCGCCGCCCAACAGCATGCCCTGCTGCGCCAGCCCCACCTCGCGGCAGATCTTGGCCGTGACCAGTTCGTTGTCGCCGGTCAGCACCTTGACCGCCACGCCGCGCCGCGCCAGCGCCTCCAACGCCGGCGCGGTGGACTCCTTGGGCGGATCCAGGAACGCCACGTAGCCGATCAGGGTCAGGTCCCGCTCGTCGGCTACGCCGAAGGTTTCCTGCGCCGGCGGCTGTTCCCGGGCCGCCACCGCGACCACCCGCAGCCCTTCCCCGTTGAACTCGGCCGTCACCCTGCGGATGTCCGCCAGCACGGCGGGCGTCAGAGCCTCGGTGTCCTCGCCGTGGCGCACCCGGGTGCAGACCGACAGGATTTCCTCGACCGCGCCCTTGGTGATGATCAGGTGATGGTCGTCATACTCGGCCACCACCACCGACATCCGGCGCCGCTCGAAGTCGAACGGAATCTCGTCCACCTTGCGGAAATTCGCGGCGGGTTCCAGTTCGCGCTGCATCTCGGCGTGTTCCAGCACGGCCACGTCCAGCAGGTTCTTCAGCCCCGTCTGGTAGTAGCTGTTCAAGTAGGCCAGCTCCAGTACGGCATCGGAATCCTCGCCCCAGGCATCGACGTGCCGGGCCAGGAAAATGCTGTCCTGCGTCAGCGTCCCGGTCTTGTCGGTGCACAGCACGTCCATCGCGCCGAAGTTCTGGATGGCATCGAGCCGCTTGACGATGACCTTCTTGCGCGACAGGAACACCGCGCCCTTGGCCAGCGTGGAAGTCACGATCATCGGCAGCATCTCGGGCGTCAGGCCGACCGCGATGGACAGCGCGAACAGCAGCGCCTCCATCCAGTCGCCCTTGGTGAAGCCGTTGATCAGCAGCACCAGCGGCGCCATCACGAACATGAAGCGGATCAGCAGCCAGCTCACCTTGTTGACGCCGGCCTGGAACGAAGTCTGGCCCCGGTCGACGGCGGTGACGCGGCCGGCCAGCATGCCGAAATAGGTCTGGTTGCCGGTGCCCACCACTACCGCCGTGGCCGCGCCCGAGACCACGTTGGTCCCCATGAACAGGATGTTCTCCAGCTCCAGCGGGTTCACCGTTCCGGCGTCGCGATGCAGCGCGAACTTCTCGACCGGCATGGCCTCGCCCGTCATCGCCGCCTGCGATACGAACAGGTCCTTGGCCGACAGGATGCGGCAATCGGCCGGAATCATGTCGCCCGCCGCCAACGCGATCACGTCGCCCGGCACCAGCAGCCGGATCGGCAGTTCCACCCGCCGGGCCGCGCGGGCACGCAGGTGGACGCCGTAGTACTGCTCGAAAAGCCGTGCGGCGTCCTCGGTAGCGTCGCGCCGCACCACCGTGGCGGTATTGCCGACCATGGCCTTGAGCGCATCGGCGGCGCGGTTGGACTTGCCTTCCTGCCAGAAGCGCAGCAGCGTCGACAGCACGATCATCGTGCCGATGACGAGCGCGGCCTTGGTGTCCTCGGTCAGATAGGAGATCGCCGCCAGCAGGGTCAACAGGAGGTTGAACGGATTTCTGTAGCAATGCCACAGATGCCTCCACCAGGGCAGCGGCTTCTCGTGTTCGACCTCGTTCGGGCCCACGCGCTCGCGTATGGCCGCGGCCTGGCTCTCCGACAAGCCGTCCTCGTGACTGTCCAGGTGCTTCAGCAGTTCGCCGGCGTCGGCCTTGGCCGCGGCAACCAGGATTTTCGTCAGGCCCGGCGGCAGCTCGCGGCTGACGCCGGTGCGGGCCAGCGTGTCCAGCAGCGCCAGCCGGCGGAAGTGGCGGGAAATGTGGCGGGTGCGAAGAAAACCCGCGAAAAAGGCCTTGAGCAGCATGAAGTTCATTTTTCTTCTCCGGTTCGGCCTGCCTGCTTCACGCTGCGTCGCGCGGTCAGGCAGGCGGAGGATGTTCTGGGTCGGGCATGGTTCTCGTGTGTCGATGAAAAGTCCGTCAGGGCAGGAAGGCCGGCGACAACAGGCGCAGGCCCAGGGAGATCCATCGTTCTTCCCTGCCCATGCCCATGCGGTTGCCGTATGTCACGTCGATCTGCACGCGGTCCGGCACCAGCCAGTGGCGCAGGCCGAACTGGTAGGACGGCCGGCGCCGGTCGTGCCCGAAGGTTTCGGCAATCAGCCAGGTACGTTGGGCCAGGCGGGCCTCGAACCCCAGGCCCCAGGTCGCGTGGCGGCTGCCCGTATCGGCGGCGTCCATCCATCCCAGGTTGCCGTGCACGACCAGCCGGTCGGCGGCAAAGGAAACGCTGGCCGGCACGTAGGCATACCAATCGCGCGACGTCCCCGCCGCATGGGGATGGCGGACCGTCCCGGCCGCCACGCCCAGGCCCCAGCTGTCCGTCTCCAGGGGCTTGAGCAGCGTCTTGACCTGGAACTGCACGTCCGTCGTGCGCACGTGCCCGTCCACCGGTCCGCGGGCGCCGCCCAGCGTCAGTTCCAGGTTGCCGGTAGGATTGCAGGCGGGCATCGCCCAGTATTCGTTGCCGTCGCCACCGCGACGGATCCAGCTTTCCACCTGGCACACCTTGGCGTCGACGATGCGGGCGTCGTCGGTGATCATGGGGCGCGCCGCCTGGGCGGGGCCGCTCGCGCAGCAGGCGGCAAGAGCCAACGCCAGCCTCCAGGGGGGCGGGCCGGCGGCGCGGTGGCCATGGAATGGAAAATGGTCGATGCGCACGGTTCCTCCTCGGGAATCGAGGTGGAGACACGACACGGGCGTGACGGAGCCGCCGCGCCTGGCGGCAGACAGTATCAGGAAGGGGATGGCCGCGCGCGAACGCCGCGGCCGGAGCCGCCTCCCGCCTTGCGGCGAGACGGCGGCGAAGGAAACCCGCGCGCTATCTCGCCGAGAGTTCGCCGATCACCAGGACCGGCCGACTACTGCCACTCGAACAAGTACCCACGTCAGGGTCTCCACAGTTGATGAACGGCGCGATTCTATCCGCGGGACGGTGACACGTCCATGACCATTTGGCCATGTACGCCTGCCTGCATGCGGGCGCCGCTCCCGGGCCGCATGCTGCTTCGACCGGGAGCCGCCGTCTCCGGTTCCCGGCCGGCGTGCCGGCGTCACCGGCTGGGCATGTCCTTGTCCGTATAGACCAGCTCGCTGCGGGCATCGGCGGGAATCGCGCCGAACACGGCATCCCACTCGTCGCAGCGGCCACGCATCCGCGCCAGGCGCTCGGGCTGGCGGCGCGCCAGGTTGGCCCGCTCGCGCTCGTCCACCGACAGGTCGAACAGATACTCGTTGCCCTCGATGGCCAGGTACTTCCACGGCCCATCGCGCAAGGCGCGCTGGCTGCGATAATTCATGCGCCAGAACAGCTCGCGCGGAAACTCGTGCGTCGGGTCCCGCAGCACCGGCAACATGGACACGCCGTCGAACGGATAATCGGGATGGGCGGGCACGCCGGCGATGTCCAGCATGGTCGCGGTCCAGTCCATCGTCATGCAGTGCTGCGCCGATACCGAGCCGGACGCGATCCGGTCGCCCCACTGCACGATGTAGGGAACGCGGATGCCCCCTTCGGTCAGGTCCATCTTGCCTCCCACCAGCGGCCAGGTGTCCGAGAAACGCTCGCCGCCGTTGTCGCTGGTGAAGATGACCACCGTGTCGTCGGCCAGGCCCAGGTCGTCCAGCGCCTTCAGCACGCGTCCGCAGCCCTCGTCCAGCGCCTTGATCATCTCGCCGTAGACGTGGATGGAACCGCCGTCCAGGTGGCGGATGTCCTGATCGGTCTCCGGATTGGAACGCCCCTGCTCGCGCGCCTCCCACGGCCAGTGCGGCGCGGTGTAGTGCAGGCTCAGCAGGAACGGCTGGCGATCGCCCGCGCGCGCGCGCAGATAGCTCTCGGCTTCGTCGGTCAAGAGATCCGTCAGGTAGTGGCCGTCGTAGTTGACGGGTTCGCCGTCGCGCACGAGGTCGTGCTTGCCCATGCGATCCACGTGGCTGAAATAGCTCACGCCGCCCGACAGGGGGCCGATGTGGTATTCGTATCCGCTCTTCTGCGGACCGAAATGCGGCGGATAGCCCAGGTGCCACTTGCCGATCAGGGCGGTGCGGTATCCCCGCTCGCGCAGCAGCGACGGCAGGGTGGGATGCGCCGGCGGCAGGCCGATCTCCGTGCTGCCCCGGAACCTGCCGGTCATGGGCTCCTCGGCCGCGCCGCGCAGGCGGTACTGGTAGCGGCCGGTGATCAGGCCGAAACGCGTGGGCGAGCACACGGGCGAATTGGAATAGCCCTGCGTGAAGCGGATCCCGCGCGCGGCCATGCGGTCCAGGTTGGGCGACACGGGCTTGCGGCCGCCATAGCAGCCCAGGTCGGCGTAGCCGAGATCGTCGGCCAGGATGAAGATGAAATTGGTCATGCGAACTGTACCGGTTCCGTTGTCAATCGACCTTCATGCCGGCCGACTTGATGATCTTCGCATAGCGTTCCCGCACGCCCTCCAGTTCCTTGGCGGCGGCCTCGCCGTCCAGGGTCCCCAGCGTGAAGTCCATCGCGCGCAGGCGCTGCTGCACGTCGGGTTGCGCCAGCACCTGCTCCATCGCCTTGCGCAGGGTCTGGACGACGGCGTCCGGCGTCTGCGCCGGCACCATCGCAAGATACAACACATCCTGGCGAACCTCGGGGTAGCCCAGTTCGGCCGTGGTCGGCACCGACGGCAGGAGCGGCGAACGCTGGCTGCCGGTCACGGCCAATGCCTTCAGGGTACCGGCGTTGACGTGCTGCAAGAGGCCAGGCGTGGCCAGCGCGGCGGCCTGAACCTCGCCCGACACCAGCGCCAGCACGGCCGGCGCGTTGCCGCGATACGGGATATGGTTGATCTTCATGCCGGTGGCCTGCTGCAGCATGCTCAGGCTCAGGTGGCCGGGCGAACCGTTGCCCGCCGAGCTGAACGTGACCGGATCCTTGTGGCCACGCTCGACCAGGCCCTTCAGCGTGTCGGCCTTGGCGGACGGGTGGGCGGCGATCAGCATCCCCGAGGATGCCAGGCGCATCACCGGCTTGAGCTGATCCAGCCTGAAGCCCAGCGAGGAATACAGGCTGGGATTGACGGTGAAGGTCGAATCCAGGCCGATCAGCACCGTGTAGCCGTCGGGCGCGGCATTGGCCACCGCGGCGGCGCCTATGTTGCCGCCGCTGCCGGTCTTGTTCTCCACCACGAAGGGCTGCTTGAAGATCGCGTTGAGCCGCTCGCCCATCATGCGCGCCATGATGTCCAGGGGCCCTCCGGCGGTGAAGTTCACGACGAACCTGACGGGCTGGTCCGGATAGCTGCCCTGCGCCGCCGCGCCCGCCGAGGCCGACAATGCAAGCGCCAGTCCCAGCGCGCGAACCATGGATTTCGACATTTCCCACTCCTCCTGATTATGCGGATGCCCCCTCCGGGGCACCGGCCTGTCGGCGCCATCATAGAAGCGCAGGAGCTAATATTGGTTGATCTTTTTGGAAATTGATTGAGCAAAAGGAAATCATGCTGCGCACCCTCGACCCACGCCTGCGCCTGCGCCACTTGCAATGCCTGGTCGCCCTGGCCAGCCACCGCAGTGTCCTGAAGGCCGCCGACGCCCTGGCCCAGACGCCCTCGGCGGTCTCCAAGAGCCTGGCCGAGCTGGAGGCGATCACCGGCGAGACGCTGGCGCTACGACATCGCAAAGGGCTGGAGCTGACGCCGGCCGGCCACATCCTGCTGCGCCATGCCGCGCAGGCCATCGGCGCGCTGCGCGATGGCTTCGAGTTGCTAGGGACGGGCGAAAAGGCGCCCGAGCACGTGCGCATAGGCATCCTGCCCACCGCCGCCGCCACCCTGGTGCCGAACGCGATCCGCCAGATGCAGGCGCGCTATTCCCATCTCGTGGTCACCGCGCACGGCGGTACCAACGCGGACCTCCTGGTGCGCCTGAAGCTGCGGGAGCTGGACCTGGTGATCGGCCGCATCAGCCATCCATCGGAGATGGTGGGCATTTCCTTCGAGCATCTGTACATGGAGCCGCTGGTCATGGCGGTGCGTCCCGGCCACCCGCTGCTGGACGCCCCCGCGCTGCAGCCGGCCGACGTCCGGGCCTATCCCATGGTGCTGCCCATGAAGGGGACCTACATCCGGCCCGCGGCCGAGACCTTCCTCCAATCGAGCGGCATAGGCATGCCTCAGCAACTGGTGGAGACATTGTCCTCGACCATGGCGCGCAGCCTGATGCGGACCGGCGATGCGATCTGGTTCGTACCCTACGGCGTGATCGAACTCGACCTGGACGACGGCCTGGCCCGCACCCTGCCCGTGGACACCAGCCCCACGTCGGCGGCGGTTGGCCTGACCACTCTCGGCACGGGCGAACTGCCCGAGGGGGCGCGGCTCTTCATCGACGTCATGCGAGAGGTGGCCAGCGAGATGCGCAATCGCAACCGGCGCTCGCTGATGCAGGAAGGGTGAAGTTCGCCGTCTCAGTCGCCCTTGAACCCCGTGGCCGCGACGATCTTCTTCCATCGTTCGGTCTCGGCCTCGATCATCCGGCGCGTCTCCTGCGCGCTCGTGCCGGAAATGCTGAAGCCGGCCTCTTCCAGCCGCTGGCGCGCCTCGGGCGATTGCACCGCGGCCACTGCCTTGGCATTGAGCGTGGCGATGACCGGCTCGGGCGTGCCCGCCGGCACGAACAGGGCGAACCAGGCCGAGAAATCGGCCTTGGGATATCCGGCCTCGATGAATGTCGGCACTTCCGGCAGCAAGGGCGAACGCCGGGGCGCGGTGGTCGCCAGGGCCCGCATCTTGCCTCCCTTGACCTGGGCCGTGGCCAGCGCCGTGGACATGAACACGCCGTTGACGTCGCCGCTCACGACCGCCGATACGGCGTCGCCCGTGGCGCGGTAGTGGATGGGTTCGATGCGGAACCGGCCCAGCTCCGCGAACATCTCGGCGCCGAAATGGCCGGGGGTTCCGGCGCCGAAAGTACCGAAGTTGACCTTGTCACGGCTCTGGCCGAGCTTGACGAAGTCTTCCACCGAACGCGCGGCGGACGTGTTGGGCACGACCAGGATGAAATCGGTCTTGACCACTTCCGACACCGGAGCCAGTTCGCGGACGGGATCGTAGCCGAGCTTGGAGAACGCCGCCGGCGCGATACTGATGGCGCTGACGTCGGCGATCAGCACGGTATAGCCGTCCGGCGGAGCCTTGGCGACGAACTGGGCCGCGATCTGCCCGCCCGCGCCGGCGCGGTTCTCGACCACCACCGGTTGCCCCATCAACTCGCCCAGCTTCTGGCCCAGCGTGCGCGCCAGGATATCGGGCCCGGTGCCCGGCGCGAATCCCACGGCCAGCCGTATCGGACGCGAAGGATAGGCATCGGTGGCGGTGGCCGGCGCGGCGGCCGCGACGCAGGCCGCCGCCCAGGCGATCGGCAACAGACGGAATGGCTTGACGGTTTTCATGATGTCTCCATGGTTGTCGTTCCTGGTCCGGCCGCCCTCAAGGAAAGGGGGGCAGCCCCACGCTTTCCAGCCGGTTTCCCAGCGTGGCCGGCCACGCCCGCGCGATCGCCTCGGCACTCCAGCCGCCGCTGCGGAAGGCGCTGTGTATTTCCTGCGGGTGGGACCACAGGCTGAGCTTGTCTCCCCCCAATCCTATGCACTGGCCGCTGATTCCGGCGGCCTGGTCCGAGGCGAGGAACACCACCAGCGGTGCCACGTCCTCGGGCATCCCCAACCCGGCGCCCTGGCGCAGCGTGTCGGGCAACGGCTCGCCGCGCGAGATCGATTCGGCAATCGGTGCGAACGCGGGCATCGTGGCGACCATGCGGGTCAGCGCGACCGGCACGATGGCGTTGACCGTGATGTCCGACTTCGCGCACTCCATCGACCACGTCCGTGCGAACGACGCGATGCCGGCCTTGGCCGCGGCGTACGCGGTCTGGCCAGGATTGCCGCGCTGCCCCGCCGGCGAAGCCACCAGGATGAGCCGCCCCGGGCTTTCCTGCACGCGCATGCGTCTCACGGCCGCGCGGGCACAGGTGAAGGTGCCCCGCAGATGGGTCGCGATGACGGAATCGAAATCCTCGTCGCTCAAATTCCACATCATGCGATCGCGCAGGTTGCCGGCGTTGGCGCACATCACGTCCAGGCGGCCGAAGCTTTCCACCGCCCGGGCCACGAGCCGCTCGGCCGCCTCGGCCTGGCCCACGGGCACCACCTCGGCCACGGCCTGGCCCCCCTGGCCGCGAATAGAGGCGACGGCCTCGGCCGCCGCGTCGGCATCCACATCGTTGACCACGACCGCCGCGCCCGCATCCGCGAGCGCCCGCGCGAACGCCAGGCCCAGTCCGCGGCCGCTGCCGGTCACGATGGCGACCTTGCCGTCCAGCCTGATGGCTGCATCCTGATTCATTTCATCTTCCCGTATAGACCGGACTGCGTTTCTCCATGAACGCCCGCGGGCCTTCGCGCGCGTCCTCGCTGGCCAGGACCCACTCGCGCGCGTGATCCTCCAGGCGATAGGCCAGCTCCAGCGGCACGCCGCTGGCCTCGATCACCGTCCGCTTGACGGCCTGGACCGCCAGCGGCCCGTTGCGGGCGACTCCTTCGGCCACCTCCATCGCGGCATCCGGCAAGTCGGCCAGCGGCACGATCCGGTTGATCAAACCCCATTGCAGTGCCTGCGTCGCCGTCAGCGGTTCGCCTGTCAGCAGCATATGCATCGCGACCGCCTGCGGGATCTGCCTGGGCAGTCGGGCCATGGACCCGGCAAAGGGGATGAGGCCGCGCCGCACCTCCGGCAAGCCGAAGGTCGCATGTTCGGCGGCCAGGCGTATGTCGGTCCCCAGCATCAACTCCATGCCCGCTGCCAGGCATGCGCCGTTGATGGCGGCCACGACCGGTTTGTGCAACGGAAATCCGCGCAGCGACGAGGCCGCCATCACTGTCGGATCTTCCAGCAGGCGGCGGTCGTAGGGATTCTCCGGCTGCCGCGCGCCGGTCAGCAAAGGCAGGGTCGTACCCAGGTCTCCCCCCGCGCAGAACGCCGCGTCGCCGGTTGCAGCCAGTACCGCCACCCGTATCGCATCGTCCCGCGCCACGTCGACGAACGCATCGGCCAGCTCGCACAGCATCCGTGGCGTCAACGCGTTGCGGGCGGCCGGCCGGTCCAGGCGGACCAGAGCAACGGCCCCCCGCTTCTCGTATTCGACATGCACGCTCATGCGCCCTCTTCCCCGGCCCCGGGGCCGTCGATCCGATAGGCCAGGGCGAACGGCGCCATCAGCGCACGCACGCGCGCCGCATCGTCGCCGTCCGCGCGGAAATGCGCCACGCATCCCTTGGCCTGGGCGCTGACATCCACCGTCACGCGCGCCGCCAATCCGCCGCGCGCCAGGCGCTCCTGCAACGTCCAGCGCACGGCCCGCGCCCGCAACTCGGGCTTGTAGAGCTTGCCGATCGCGGTCATCGGCAGCGCATCCACGACGAAGATGGCCTTGGGCACCGCGGGCCGCTCGGGAATGCGGTCGCGCACGAAATCCGCGAGATCGGCGGCGGTCAGCCGGGAGCCCTGGCGCAGCGCCACGTAGGCCACGGGTATCTCTCCCGCATATTCGTCGGGCGCGCCCACGGCGGCGGCCATCTGCACCTCGGGATGCCCGAGCAGCGCATCCTCGATCACCACCGGATCGATATTGTGGCTGCTGCGGATGATCAGGTCCTTGGCCCGGCCGGTCACGAAGACCCTGCCCGCCTCGTCGATGTGTCCCACGTCGCCGGTCACCAGCCAGCCGTCCTCGCCGAAGACTCCGGCGTCGTTGCGGGCGTCGGTGTAGCCCGGCCCGACGTTGGGCCCCCTGACCCGCAGGATGCCTTCGCGTCCGTCCGGCGACGCGCCGTCGGGATCGATGCCGACCTCCGTGAAGGGCAGCGGCAGCCCCACGGCTCCGGCGGTGCGCGGCATGCCGACCGGCTCGATGGCGATGACGCCCGCGCACTCGGTCATGCCCAGGATGTTGCGGACGCCCACCCCCGTGCGCTGCTCGAAGGCATCGGCCAGCTCGGTGGGCAGCGGCGAGCCGCCCGTCAACAGGCAGCGCACGCGCGACAGGTCCGCCTCGCCAATGGGTACGTCCAGCAGGCTGGCCATGACCGTGGGCACGGCGGCCAGCAGCGTCGCCCGCTCGCGCTGGACGAACTGCCAATAGCGCCGCACGAAGGCCGTGTTGCGCATGCCCAGCAGCGTGGGCAAGACCACCTCGCCGCCCGCCAGCAAGCTCGAGAGCCCGTAGACCAGGGAACCGGCCACATGGAACAGAGGGAAACCGTTCAGCGTCACGTCGGCTTCGCTGGCGCCATACATGCAGGCCGCCCCCCACGCCGCATGAAGCTGGTTGCGGTGAGTGTGGCGCGCGAGCTTGGGCCGCCCGGTGGTCCCGCCGGTATGGAACAGCGCGGCGATGTCGTCGGGCCCGCGCCGATAGCTCTCGTCCAGCGGGCCTCCCTCTTCGCCGGCCAGCAGTTCGTCGAGGTCGGACGCGCCTTGCGCCCTGCCCACGGACACGACGTGCGCAAGGCCGGGACAGCGGCGCCTGACGCCCGCCACCTTGGACCAGATGTCCAGTTCAGGGTGCGGCCCGAGCGCGACCAGCACGTTCACCCGGGCATGCTGCAGCAGATCGGCGATGTGTTCTTCGCCGAGCAGGTAGTTGACCGGACAGGCGATGCCCGCGGCTTCGGCGCCCCAGAGCGTCACGTATGCGGCGGGGATGGCCGGCAGCAGGAACGCCACGCGCGGCTGGGTGTCGCCCGCCAGCCGCCGGAAGGCCCGGGCCGCCCGCCTTACCCTCGCCAGCAGCTCGGCATAGGTCCAGCTGCCGGCGGGCACCGCGGGATCGGCCGACTCGATGAAGGTCAGCGCCCGCCGTTGCGCATGCGTCGCGGCGGCGTGTTCCAGCGCCTCGTGGACGCTGTGGTGCGGCATGAATGCAGCATAGGGCTGCGACTCGATCGCCCGGATGTCCTCCAGGCACCTGATGGCAGGCGTCTTCAAGCGGTCTCCTTCCTGTCATGGGCCGCTCGCGCAGGAACGGCAGGAAGAAGCCTAAAGAGAAGACGCGGACGCGGCTGTCCCCTGCGTTGGGGACCGGGACAACCCTAGGCCTGGGACGGAGGCGCCAGGCCGTCCAGCGCGAGCGTGAACAGTTCGTTGCGATGTTGGATGCCCAGCCGCTCGAATGCCCGGTCGCGATAGGTCTTGACCGTGCCCGCCGAAATGCCCAGATCGGCGCCGATGCCTTCGTGCGTCCAGCCGCGCAGCAGCCGCTCGCATACCTCGCGCTCGCGGCGCGGCAGGGCCGCGAGCGGGGCCGGCTGGCACGCCGGCGGGCGGGCCGCGGCCCGGCGGCTGCGCAGGTAGCTTTCTATGCAGGCGATGAGCGGCGGCGCGAGGCCGCATATCAGGTCCAGCTCCGCGTCGCTGAACGCGGGCTGTTCGTCGCGGCGGTAGAGACTGATGGCGATCAGGTCGTCCTCTTCCCAGGCCGTGACCAGCGACACCCGCTCCCGCAGCGCATGGCGTGTGTAGATGCCGTCGCGATGCTCGCTCGGCAGCTCGGCCGCGTGCCAGTGCGTGACCACCGCGCCGCCGTGCAGCACCCGCTCCCTGGCCGCCTCGAACGTCTGGTCGTAACGGTACACGCCTTGCCGGTAGAACCGGAACGCGTCCCGGGTGTGGTCGGGAGCCTGGAAGCTGCCGGTGGCATGCAGCTCCGGCGGGCGGTGCTTGTGCAGGCTGTAGGTCGACCACCAGCACAGCGCGATCGCCGCATTGAGCTGCCGCAGCGCGGCGGTGTCGAAATCCTCGTGGCCCAGGCAGCCGATGACTCCCGCCATCGCGAAGGACGCGCGTTCCCGGGCATGGCGCCACGAGCCGTCTTCCGCACGGGTTCATGGAGATGCACCAGCTGCATGATGTCCTCGTCTCGCTCCGCTCTTGTCGTTTGCCCGATAGCGTACCGTAAAACCGCGCGTTCGCCGCCCGCCCCCGCCAGGCCCCGCGCCGCATGGCACGGGGAGATAAATGGAAACAAAAACGCGCAAAATGAACACCCTCCCTGCGACACCCTTCCCTACCATTCCATCTGTGACTGTTGTCAAAACGATACGCGGATGACGCGTCAACGAACGATGACCGGATCGGAAGCAGGCAGACCTCCCCCGCTGGACCTGGCGCGATGCGCCTTGTTCCTCGACCTGGACGGCACGCTGGCCCCCATCGCCCCCAGCCCGGATGCGGCGCGGATTCCCGGCGCCACCCTGGCCCTGCTGCGGCGCCTGGCGCCGGCCACCGGCGGCGCGCTGGCCGTGGTGTCGGGCCGCTCGATAGAGGTGGTCGACCGCCTGCTGCATCCGTTGCGCCTGCCGGTCGCAGGCCTGCACGGCATCCAGTGGCGCGGCCCCGACGGCCAGGTATGGGAGCTGCCCGTGGACCGGGAGCGGGCGGCCCGCTTGCAGGCGCGCCTGCTTGACATCGCCGCCGGGCTGGCGGGCGTACACATGGAGGACAAGGGCATTTCGTTCGCCGTCCACTACCGGCATGCGCCGCACCAGGAAGCCCGGATCCGCCGGGACGTCGCGCAGGCCGCCTCGGCCTTCGCGCCGGACTACGTGCTGCAGTTCGGCAAGATGGTCGCCGAGGTCAAGCCGCGCGGCGCGGACAAGGGAAGCGCCGTCGAGCGATTCATGGCCGTCGCTCCCTTCGCGTCCCGGCTGCCCGTCATGGCGGGAGACGACCTGACCGACGAGGCGGCGTTCGCCGTCGTGGCGCGCCTGGGCGGCGTCTCGATCAAGATCGGCGATGGCGACACGTCGGCATCGTGGCGGCTGCCCGATCCCCCTTCCCTGGCCCGCTGGCTGGACGGCCTGTCCACGCGCGGGCCGGACGATGCTTCGCGCCACGAATAAAGGACCAGGACATGAGCAGACTCGTGATCGTTTCCAATCGTGTAGCGTCCGCGGCCGAAGGAAAGAGCAGCGCCGGCGGACTGGCCGTCGGCGTGCTCGATGCCCTCAAGCGGCAGGACGGGCTCTGGTTCGGATGGAACGGCAAGATCGAGGACAGCGCCGACGCGGAGGTCTCCTTCCATCGCATCGGCCGTATCGACTGCGCGACCACCGCCCTGTCGCGTAGCGAGTACGACCTCTACTATCGCGGGTTCGCCAACGGCACGCTCTGGCCGACTTTCCATTACCGCATCGACCTCAGCCGCTACGATGCCCGCGAATACGAGGGCTACCTGGCCGTCAACGAGCGGCTGGCCGGCATGCTCAGAGAACTGGTCGGCGAGGACGACCGGCTCTGGATACACGACTATCACCTGATACCCTTCGCCCGCGCATGCCGGCGCCTGGGCATGCGCAACCGTATCGGCTTCTTCCTTCATACGCCCTTTCCGTCCGAGGGCATCCTGCGCACCGTCCCGCCCCACCGCGACCTGATCGAGGCCATGTGCGAGTACGACCTGGTGGGCTTCCAGACACGCGGCGATGCGCAGGCCTTCCTGGATTACGCACACAGGCGTCTCGGGCTGCCCATGCAAGGCGACACGCTACGCGCGCCGTCAGGACCGGTGCGCGTCGGCCACTATCCCATCGGCATCCTGCCCGACGACATCCAGAGCAAATCCAAGGCGCGCAGCCGCTCCAAGCTGGTCGCCACGCTCAAGCAGGGGCTGCAGGAGCGCAAGCTCATCATCAGCGTGGACCGGCTGGACTATAGCAAGGGCATGGTCGAACGCTTCAACGCCTTCGAAAGGCTGCTGGAGTCCCGGCCCGCCTATCGCGGCCAGGTCAGCTTCCTGCAGATCGCGCCGCCCTCGCGCTCGGACGTCGAGGGCTATCGCCACATCCGCAGGCAGCTCGAAAGCACGGCCGGCCACATCAACGGCCGCTGGACGGAACTGTCGTGGACGCCCATCCGCTACATGAACCGCGCCTACGAACGCGCCGCGCTGCTGTCCTTCTTCCGTGCCTCGCAGGTCGGCTTCGTCACGCCGCTGCGCGACGGCATGAACCTCGTGGCCAAGGAATACGTGGCGGCCCAGGAGCCCGAGGATCCCGGCGTGCTGGTCCTGTCCGAATTCGCGGGTGCCGCCGACGAACTTGCCGACGGCGCGATCATCGTCAATCCCTACGATATCGACGCCATGGCCCGCGCCCTGGACCGCGCCCTGGACATGCCGCTGGAGGAGCGGCGCGAGCGCCACGAACACATGATGCAACTGCTCAAGGACAACAGCATCAAGCAGTGGCGCGATCACTTCCTGGCGGACCTGGAGCCCCCCGCGGTCGCCGCCTGAGGCCGCCGTTCAGCGCTGGCGCGCTTCTTCCAACAGCCGCTCCGCGATCTCGATCGCGATGTCCACCATCCGGCGCATGTGCTGGCGGGCGAAATGCTCGGCCGCGACCGGGTCGCCGTGCAGCACCGCGCGGGCGATGTCGACGTGGTCCGACAGGTTCAGCAGCCAGTTCTCGCGGCTCAGGTCCCTGAAGTAGATCGTGTGCAGGATCGGGTAGTTGTACTGGTCCAGCAGTTCGCCCACGTCCGGGATACCCGACATGTTGTTGATGGCCCGATGGAAGCGGCCGTTCTCGGCGCGATGGTTGCGCGGGTCGTCGGCGCGCCTCTGGGTCTCGATGTCGTCCAGCAGCGCCAGGACGATCTCGCGATTGCCCGGTTCGTCCGCGTGCTCGGCCGCGGCACGCGCGCCCAGGCCGGAGATGACCTCGCGGATGCGGAACTGGGCGACGATGTCCTCGCGTCCGGGCGTGGCCACCGTCGCGCCCCGATTGGGCTCGATGCGCACGAAGCGATTGGTCTCCAGGCGCCGGAAGGCCTCCCTGACCGAACTGCGGCTTACGCCCAGGTCCCGGGTGACGTCGGTCTCGACGATGCGCTGTCCCGGCTTGTAGACCCCATCGACGATACGGCGGGCGATCTCGTTCAGCACGAAATCCGACACGCTGCCGGAACGGGCCGGCTCGGCCTGCGGCGGCTGGTAGAAGGGCACGAAGGAGCTCGGATCTTTCGCCATGGTCGGGGGGACGAGCCGTTGCGGACATAGGAACCGTGGCGCTCGGCCTCCAGGACCTGGACCAGGTATTGCGCGCGCTGGCGGGCTGCCGCGCCGATTTCGGCCCCATGCTGACCTCGTTCGAAGTCATGTGGCGGGATTTCGTGGACTTCGTCGCGCGGGGACTGGGCGTGGGCCGCGATCCCTTCGGCGGTGCCTGTAGCTATGTCGTGCTGCTCGAACTCTCCTGCTACGACCGCCAGCCGGCGCGCGACGAGGCACGCATCATGGACGCGCTGGAAGCCTTGTCCGACAGCCTGGGCACCCCCCACGTCGTCGTCGCCAAGTCCTTGTCCGAGGCGGCCGAGCTCTGGCGCATGCGCGACGCATCCGGCGAAGCGGCACGCCACCTCGGCGCCTACCTGTCCTTCGACGTCAGCATTCCGACCGGCGAGCTCCAGGCCTGCCTGCCGCGCATCTACGCGGGCCTGGACGCCATCGATCCCGCCCTGCGGCGCCTGACCTACGGCCACCTGGGCGACGGCAACGTGCACCTGCTGGTCGGCTGCGAAGGCCCTGCCGCCGAACACGTCGAGCATCTGGTCTACCACGAGGTGATGCGCTGCGGCGGCTCGATCTCGGCCGAACACGGCATCGGGCTCGAAAAGAACCGGGTCTTCCAGTCGCTCTACCCGGCCGCGGAGCTCGACGCCATGCGCCGCATCAAACTCGCCTTCGATCCCGGCGCCATGCTCGGCCGGGACCGCGTCTTCGGCCTGTCCCGCCCACCCTCCTCCACCCGTCCTGCCCCGGAGCTGCCATGAAGCCTGTCCTGATCCTCCAAGCCGCGCGACTCGCCGCCTGCGTGTCGCTGGCCTGTGCCGCATCGATCGCCCACGCCCAGCAGACCTACAAGGTCGCCATCGCGCAGTTCGGTCCCGACCATACGCTGGACACGCTGGTGTCGAGCTTCAAGAAGGAACTGGCCAGGCAGGGACTGAAGGTGGTCTACGACGAAGGCCACGTGAACTTCGACCGCTCGCTCGCCCCCCAGTTGCTGAACCGCGAAGCCGCGGGCAAGCCCGACCTCATGCTGACCATCACCACGCCGCTCACCCAGACCGCCAAGCAGGTGCTCGCCAGCCGCAGCTTCCCCATCGTGTTCGGCGCCGTCGCCAACCCCGTCGCCGCCAAGCTGGTGCCATCCTGGGACCGGGGCGACACGCTGATGACCGGCGGTTCCAACCTGCCCAACATGGAGGCGTCGGTCGGTTTCATCAAGCAGCTCACGCCCGGGGTCAAGCGGCTGGGCTTCATCTACAACCCCGGCGACGATGCCGATCTCGGCTTCCTGAACGCGCTCGAGAAGGTCGTCGGCAAGTACGACCTCACCCTGGTGAAGGTGGGCGTGGACAACGCCAACGACATACCTACCCGCGTCTCGTCGCTGCAAGGGCGCGCCGACGCGTTGATGGTGCCGGCCTCGAGCATGCTGATTCCGGCCGCCGCCGCCATCGCCTCGGTCACCAACCGCATCAAGCTGCCCACCTACAGCCCCAATGTCGATAACGTGGCCCAGCACCATTTCCTGGCCGCGATGACGGTCGAGTACAGCAGCCTGGGAACCAGCGTGGGCCGCATCGCCGCCGACATCCTGCGCGGCAAGAAGCCTTCGGACATTCCCGTATCGGTCCCTGCCGTGGAAGACCATGCGGTCAAGATCAGCGGGCGCCGGCTCAAGGACCTCGGCATCGCGCTACCGGAGTCGCTGAAGAACTGCAACTGCGTCGTCGACTGACGCGCCGGAGTTCCTCATGATCGAGCTTGCAGCCGTCGACGTCGTGTTCTATCCGGGCACTCCGGATGAACGCATCGCGCTCGACCGACTGGACCTGGCCCTGGAGAACGGCAGCTTCTGTGTCGTGGTGGGCACCAACGGCGCCGGCAAGAGCACCTTGCTGAACGTGCTGGCCGGCGCGGTGCGGCCGCGCGCCGGCCGTACCGTCATCGACGGTACCGATGTCTCGTCCTGGCCCGTGCATCGGCGCGCGCAATGGGTCTCGCGCGTATTCCAGGACCCCATGGTCGGCACGGCGCCCGCGCTGTCCATCGAGGAGAACCTGGCCTTCGCCGCCATGCGCGGCCGCCGGCGCGGACTGCGCATGGCGCTCAATCCGCGCAACCGGGCCCATTTCCGCGACGAACTCGCGCGCTTCGGCCTGGGCCTGGAAAACCGCATGGGCGCGCCCGCCGGGCTGCTCTCGGGCGGCCAGCGGCAGGTGCTCGCGCTGCTGATGGCGGCGCTGAACCGTCCGCGCATCCTGTTGCTGGACGAGCACACCGCCGCGCTCGATCCGCGCACGGCGCAACTCGTCATGCAGGCGACCCGCCGCATCGTGGCCGAGCAGCGGCTGACGACCCTGATGATCACGCACAACATGGCGCATGCGCTGGACTATGGCGACCGCCTGCTGATGATGGAGTGCGGACGCATCAAGCTGGACATCGGCCGCGACGAGAAGCCGCGCCTGACCATCAACGACCTGGTCCAGCGTTTCGGCCAGGCCGACGACCAGATCCTGCTGCAGGCCAGCGCATGAACGCGTCCTCCCGCATGCCCGCCGCCCTACGGAGCTGAACGTGGAAGTCCTGAACACCTTCTATCACCTCGTCCCCATCACGGCCGTCCAGGGATTGCTGTATGCCTTCGTCGCCATGGGCGTGATGATCCCCTTCCGGCTGCTGAACGTGCCCGACCTGACCGCCGAGGGCGCCTTTCCGCTGGGCGGCTGCCTGGTCGCGGCGTTGATCACGGCGGGACTGCACCCGCTCCTCGGCACCCTGGCGGCGGCCGGCGCGGGCTTCCTGGCCGGCGCCGTCACCGCGCTGATCCACCTGAAATTCCGCGTCCATTCGCTGTTGGCCGGCATCCTGACCATCACCATGCTGTGGAGCGTCGACCTGCGTGTCATGGGCAAGCCCAACACCCCCCTGTTCGGGCTGCCGAACCTGTACGACTGGATAGACCCGGCCATCATGCAAAGCCTGGCGCTGCAGGGCGGACTGCTGCTGGCGGCGCTGGTCGTGCTGGTGCTGCTGCTGTGGTGGGGCCTGCACACCGACGTCGGCCTGGCCCTGCGCGGCGTCGGCGCCAACAGCCAGCTCGCGCCGGCGCTCGCGGTCGACTCCACGCGCTACATCGTGTTCGGCCTGGGGCTGGCCAACGCCATCACCGCCGCGGCGGGCGCGCTGCTGGCCCAGAGCCAGGGCTACGGCGACGTCAACATGGGCTTCGGCATGCTGATCAACGGCCTGGCCGCGCTCATCATCGGCGAGGCCATCATCGGCCGCCGCACGCTGCTGCGCCAGCTGTGCGCGCCGGTGGTCGGCTCGCTGCTGTACTACCAGCTCAGTTCGCTGGTGCTGTCCTTCGGACTGATGCCGTCCGACCTCAAGCTGGTCACCGGCCTCTTCGTCCTCGCCACCATAGGCTGGCCCATCCTCAGGGGCCGCGCCCGCGCCGGCTCCATCGCCGGATGAGCCCTCCGTCCACCCCACACAGGAGCCACCCATGACGGAAATGCTGCAACAGCCCTATACCGGCCCCAGCGCCTGGACCCGCCCCCAGATGGAGGCCGACAAGAGCTGGATCTACACGCTGTCGCCGGCCGAGGTCGACGAGATCCGCGGCGCGGTCGCCGCCGCCCGGGCCACGGGCAAGCCGCTGGAATCCATCTCGCGCGCGGACTTCCCGCTGGCCGGCCTGTCGGACCGGCTGGCGGCGCTGGGCGAGGAACTGGAGAACGGTCGCGGCTTCGAGATGTGGCGCGGCCTGCCGGTGGAAGACTGGAGCCTGGAGGAGCGCAGCATCGCCTACTGGGGGTTGGGACAATACCTGGGCGACGCGGTGGTGCAGAACGCGCGCGGCGAGCTGTTCGGCCACGTGCGCGACACCACGGCCGGCGCCGACCCGCAGACCAATGCCAACACGCGCTTCTACCACACCAACCGCGCGGCCCCGTTCCACGTGGACGGCGCCGACATCGTCGGCCTGATGTGCGTGCGCACCGCCAAGGCCGGCGGCGCCAGCCTGGTGGTCAGTTCCACCAGCATCTACAACGCGCTGCTGCGCGACCACCCCGACATGATCCCGCTGCTGTACGAGCCACTGTGGTTCGACCACCGGGGCGAGCGCAACGCGGTCACCGGCCAGCCCTACTGGGTCACGTCCATCTGCGGCTGGACCAACGGCAAGCTGTCCATGATGTACCTGCGCAACTTCATCGAATCGGCGCAGCGCTACGAGGGCGCGCCGCCGCTGACCGAGCGCCACCGCAAGCTGCTGGAGCTGATCGATCACTACGCGGAATCACCCGAACTGTGCCTGTCCATGGAGTTCCTGCCCGGCGACATACAGTGGCTGAACAATCACATGACGCTGCACTCGCGCACCGAATTCCTGGACTGGGAAGAGGACGAACGCAAGCGCTGGCTGATGCGCCTGTGGCTGAACCGGCGCGAGCGCAACCGCTACACCGACACCTACGGCTACTACGGCATCGCGCCCGACGCGAAATGAGCGCCGGAGTGCCCGAGCCTCAGCGCTCGCGCCCCGCCGGCTCCAGCGCGGCGCCGCAGTGCTTGCAATAGTTCGCATCATGGTCGAGGCCCGGCGTCAGGCATGCCTGGCAGGTACGGGCCGCCGCCCGGCGCCGCGCGCTTTCGGCCAGCGTCATCTCCATGGTCACGATACCGGTCGGCACGGCCAGGATGCCCCAGCCCAGCAGCATCATGACCGAGGCGATGAACCGCCCCAGCGCCGTATGCGGCGTGATGTCGCCGAACCCCACCGTGGCGATGGTGGAGATCGCCCAGTAGACGCCCACGGGAATGCTGGTGAAGCCGTACCGCGGACCTTCCACCACGTACATGATCGTACCCATGACCAGCACGATCAGCAGCACCACCGACAGGAAGACCATGATCTTGCGGGACGAGGCGCGCAGCGCCCGGCCCATCATCAGGTACTCCTCGGTGAAGAGGCGCAGCTTGAACACCCGGAAGATGCGCAATAGGCGCAGCACGCGTATGCCGATCAGGAAAGCCAGGTTGGGGGCCAGCAGCGCCGCGTAGGTGGGCAGGAAGGCCAGCAGGTCCACCACGCCGTAGAAGCTGGTCGCATAGCGCAAGGGGCGCCGCACGCACAGCAGCCGCAGCACGTACTCGATCGTGAACAGGACGGTGAAGGCCCATTCGAGGGGGCCGAACAGCCCGCCCAGGCGCTGCGACAGGAAGGCCACGCTGTCGGCCATGATCACGGCCAGGCTGGCCAGGATGGCCACGAACAGCAACTGGTCGAATCGCTTGCCGGCGGCCGTGCCGGTTTCGAACATCACCGCATACAGCGACCGCCTCCATCCCTTGTCCGGCCTGCCGAAGGCTTCGGCGATGTCGTGCTCGCGCTTCGTCGATGGAGTGTCCTGGACCACGCCCGCTCCCGCGCCAGGCGCGGTCCGGCGGCCCGCACGCTCTGGCATGGGGAATCATAGGATAAGCGCCGGGCACCCGCCAAGGCGCCCGGGGCCGCCGGCTCAGGCCGCCATGCGCTCGCAGGCATCGGCGCAGCTACGGCAGTCGGCCGCGCACTGGTCCATGCCGTCCAGGCCGTCGCAACTGTCGGCGCACTGCCGGCAGATCGAGGCGCAGTCGGCGCACACGTGGCGATGCTGCGGAACGCCGATCAACATGAAATGAGCGGCGATGCGGCATATCTCGGCGCACGCCATCATCAGGCGGAAATGGGGCGGCGCGACGTGCGCCCCGCCCCGCTCCAGGCAATGGTTCATGGCGGAACCCAGGCAGGACTGGTAGCAACGCAGGCAGGCGTCCACGCACACCTGCATTTCCTTGGGTACGGCATTCATCGTTCACCTCCGGATAACGTCCATGGGCAGCCCCGCCCGGCAGCACGTTCCGTTCCCGGAGCCGATCTCAGCCCCTGCGCGACTCCAGCAGCTTCACCAGGCTGTGGAGCATGCGGTTGGCCGGCGTGGGCACCCGCAGCTGGCCGCCCTTGCGGACGATGTAGCCGTTCAGGTGATCGATCTCGCTCGGCTTGCCGCGCGCGAGGTCCTGCGCGGTGGACGACAGTTGCGTAGGCATCGTGCGGCTGATGCGCAGCACCGCCTCCCAGGTATCCCCCGGCACCGCCACGCCGGCGGCGGCCGCCACCGCCAGGCACTCGTCCACCACGTCGCGCATGGCGTCCAGCACCCCTTCGCCCTCCACCAGCCGGCCATAGGGCAATTGCGTCGCGGCCGACAAGGCGTTGTAGGCGCAGTTCAGGATGAGCTTGGCCCAGAGCTCGCCCATGGCATTGCCTGACACCGTGGCCGGGATGCCGGCGGCGCTCAGGACACCGGCCGCCTCGTCGCTGCGGGGCGACGGCCCCAGCACGAGCTCGCCGCGCCCGTGATGGCGCACGTGCCCCGCGCCCGCCATCTCCACCGCCACGTAGACCACGGCCGGAACCACCGGCTGCGGCAGCAGGGCCTGCAGGCGCTCGGCGTTGTCGACCCCGTTCTGCAGGCTGAGCACGACGGCGTCGGCATCCAGGTGCGGGGCGACCTGCCGGCCCGCGTCCTCGGTGTCGGTGGACTTCACGCAGAACAGCAAGAGTTTCGCGCCGGCGACGTCCGCGGGATCTTCGCTGGCCCGCGCCGGCACGTGCCCTTGAAAGGACTTCGTCTCCAGCAAGAGGCCTTGCCGCCGGACCGCCTCCACGTGCGCGGCGCGGCCCACCAGCACCACGTCGTGGCCGGCGCGGGCCAGTATCGCGCCGTAGTAGCTGCCGACCGCGCCGGCTCCCATCACTGCTATCTTCATGTCCACCTCTGCAACTGGAGTCATTCGTTCCGGCAGGCCATGCCGCAGCACAAGTGTATGCCGGCGGCCACATTCGCCCGCCTGCGCCATTGCCCCGCCCGGGCACGGGCTGCTAGACTTTATGTTCGGCTTTTTGCCATCACTTTCACAACCCATCCAGGAGACGCAAAATGATCAATACGCGCATCGTCGTCTCCGGACCGGCTCCCCGGCACCTCTAGGTTGCCCCCGCGGGCGGTTTTCCTGCCTGCAATCACTCCCGGACGGTTTCCTGCCCTGCGCACGCCACAAGCGCGCGATGGCCCGTCCGTTTCCTGTTCCGACTTTGGAGACCCCGCTCCACCGCGAGCCGGGGCTGTCGCAAATGGCATCGAAGAAACTCGACTTCCGCGGACAGTCCTACAAGGACGTCCTTGGCTTCACTTTTCGCCACTGGGCCGAACAGCCCTGGCGCATCCTGACCATCATCGTCGCGGTCCTGCTGTCCACGCTGGCCAGTGTCGTGACGCCGCTGTACGCCGGCCGCCTGGTCGATGCCGTGGCCTCCGGCGCAGCCAGCGACACGGCGGCCTGGCAGGCCGCCATCACCGCATTCTGGATACTGGCCGCGCTGGGCGTGGGCGCCACGCTGCTGCGCCAGGTGGTATTCCTGAGCCTGACCTTCCTCACGCTCAAGATGATGAGCAAGATCGCGGGCAACGCCTTCCATCGCGTGCAGCGCTTCTCGACCGACTGGCATGCCAACAGCTTCGCCGGCTCCACCGTGCGCAAGATCACGCGCGGCATGTGGGCGCTCGACCTCCTGAACGACACGCTGCTGGTCGCCCTGCTGCCGTCCCTGGTCATGCTGGCGGGAGCGACCGTCCTGCTGGGCGCCACCTGGCCGCTGATGGGCGCGGTCATCGGCCTGGGATCGCTGCTGTACGTGGCATTGACGGTCATGTTGTCGCTCGGCTTCGTCGCGCCCGCCGCGCGCCTGGCCAACGCCTGGGACACGCGCATGGGCGGCGCGCTGGCCGACTCCATCACCTGCAACGCGGTGGTCAAGGCCTTCGGCGCCGAGGACCGCGAGGAAACCCGCCTGGCGCGGGTGATCCGCAAGTGGCGCATGCGTACCCGGCGCACCTGGGTGCGCGGCACGATCAACGGCGGCGTCCAGGGCGCGATGCTCGTGCTGATGCAGGCCGCCATCCTGGGCACGGCGCTGCTGCTGTGGTCGCGCGGGCAGGCCAGCGTGGGCGACATCACCTTCGCGCTGACGACCTTCTTCATGTTGCAAGGCTACCTGCGCGACGTGGGCATGGACATCCGCAACCTCCAACGCTCCATCAACGACATGGAAGAGCTGGTCGCGCTGGAACGCCAGCCGCTGGGCATCGAGGACCGCCCGGGGGCGCCGGACATCGCCATCGGCCCCGGAGAGATCCGCTTCGAGCACGTGGACTTCCGCTACGGCACCCACGACACGCCGCTCTACCGCGACTTCTCGATACGGATCGCGCCGGGCCAGCGGGTTGGCCTGGTCGGCCACTCCGGTTCGGGCAAGACGACGTTCATCAAGCTGATCCAGCGCCTGTACGACGTCAGCGGCGGCCGCATCACCATCGACGGCCAGGATATCTCCGCCGTGCGCCAGGCCTCGCTGCGCCAGCAGATCGCCATCGTGCAGCAGGAACCCATCCTGTTCCACCGCTCGCTGGCCGAGAACATCGCCTATGCCCGGCCTGACGCCACGCGCGCTCAAATCGAGCGCGCCGCGCGACTGGCCAGCGCCCATGACTTCATCATGGCCCTGCCCCACGGCTACGAGACCCTGGTGGGCGAGCGCGGCGTCAAGCTGTCCGGCGGCGAGCGCCAGCGCGTCGCGCTGGCTCGCGCCTTCCTGGCCGATGCGCCCATCCTGATCCTGGACGAGGCCACCTCCAGCCTGGACAGCGAAAGCGAGGTGCTGATCCAGCAGGCCATGGAACGCCTGATGGAAGGCCGCACCACGCTGGTCGTGGCGCACCGGCTGTCCACCGTCCGCGCGCTCGACCGCCTGCTGGTGATGGACAAGGGCCGCGTCGTCGAGGAAGGCACGCACGAGGCGCTGATCCGCATCGAGGACGGCGTCTATCGCCGGCTGTTCGAGAAGCAGGCCCTGGAACTGACCAAGGGCCTGTTGCTGGACGGCAATGCGTTGCGCCGCGCCGACGACGAGGACTGGCTGGCCGATCCGGACTCGCTGGTCGAGGATCCGGCCGATGCGCCGATGCCTCCGGGCAGGTAGTCCTTCCGCCGGGGCTGCCCGCTAGCGGCGTGCCTCGGTGGCCATGCGTACGGCCAGCCCCGCCAGCACCGTGCCCATCAGCCACCGTTGCACCACCAGCCACAGCGGGCGGCGCGCCAGGAAGGTGGCGATCGAGCCAGCCATGATGGCCACCGTGGCGTTGATGCTGATGCTGATCGCGATCTGCGTGGCGCCGAAGGCGAAGGACTGCGCCAGCACGCTGCCCTGCTCGGGCCGGATGAACTGTGGCAGCAGCGACAGATACATCACCGCGATCTTCGGGTTCAGCAGATTGGTCAGGAAACCCATCGCGAACAGCTTGCCGGGGCCGTCGCGTGGCAGCTCGCGCACCTGGAACGGCGAACGCCCGCCCGGCCTGACCGCCTGCCATGCCAGGTAGAGCAGGTAGATCGCGCCGCCCGCGCGCAACGTATCGTAGGCATAGGGCACCGCCATGACCAGGGCGGTGATGCCCAGTGCCGCGCACAGCATGTAGAACACGAAGCCCAGGGCCACGCCGCCCAGCGAAACCAGCCCGGCGCGCGGCCCCTGCGAGAGCGAACCCCGGCGCGCCGCAAAACTCAACGCCGCCTGAAAAAATCTCGCTGGCCGGCGCCGGGCACCGCGGGCCAGAATGCGCAACGGGGATCCGTCCCGCGATCCCGGCACGAAGAAGCACGATGGAGAACAGCCTTTTGCTCGGCCTGGTCAGCTACGTCTGCGTGATGTCCATCACGCCGGGGCCCAACAACGTGATGCTGATGTCCTCGGGCCTCCTGTTCGGCTTTCGCCGCACCTGTCCGCACATGCTGGGTATCCCGCTGGGCATGATCGCGCAACTGTGGCTGGTGGCAGCCGGGCTGGGCGTGCTGTTCGCGATGGAGCCCGGGTTGCAGCTGGCGCTGAAGGCAGCAGGCAGCCTTTACCTGCTGTGGCTGGCCGCCAGATTGTGGCGCGCCGCCGAAATGGAGGAGGCCCGCGCGAGCCGGCCCATCACGCTGCTCCAGGCCGTGGTCTTCCAGTTCGTCAATCCCAAGGCCTGGCTGGCCGCGGCCACCGCCATAGCGGCATTCACGCCGCCGGGCGGCGGCTACCTGTCCCACCTGCTGGTGATCTGCCTCGTGTTCGTCGCGGTCGGCCTGCCCTGCATCGCGATCTGGGCCGGCTTCGGCGCCGCGCTCAAACCCTGGCTGCGCCGCCCCGGCGTGGCGCTGCGGATCAACCGCGCCATGGCCGCCCTGACCGGGCTCACCATCATCCTGTTCTGGATATAGCAGACATGACCACCTTGTCCCGCAGCCAATTGCAAGCCCACGCGCACGCCTGGATCTCGGCCTGGAACCGGGCCGACGTGGATGGCGTCCTGGCCACCTTCGCCGAGGACGCGGAGTTCACCAGCGCCCTCGCCCTGCCTTACGCCGGCACGAGCCGGGTGCGAGGCAAGGCCGCGCTGCGCCGCTACTGGGAAGCGGCCTTGGCCGACCGCCCCGGGTTGAGGTTCGAACTCGTGACCGCCATCTGCGACGAGACGGCCCAGGTCCTGGTGGTGCACTACGTGGCGCTCCAGGGCGGCAGGCGGACGCGCGCCTGCGAAATCATGCAGTTCCAGGACGGCGTCCAGGTGCGCGGCGAGGCCCTGTACGGCGCTCCCGATTCCGCCTGACTCATCCGCCCGCGCAGGCCAGGCTGTCGTCCGTCTCGCCTTCCCCCGACGGCTCTGCCCGCATGGCCGCCGCCTGGGCGTGCAGCCACCGACTCAGGTTCCCCAATCTGCGGTCTTCCCGCAGTGCCGGCGGATAGACCAGATGGAAGCCCATGCCCACGGGCATGCGGTGCCCGAACACCGATTCCAGCCGCCCCGCGCGCACGCCGGCATCGGCCAGTTCCGCCACCGCGATCGCCACGCCCGCGCCATCGGCCGCCGCCTGCAGGGTCAATCCGCCCGAGTCCACCAGCGTGACGCATGCGGGTTCGAAGCGGCCGGCCGGCAAGCTGTCCATCCAGTCCCGCCAGCCAGGGCAATGCCGCGACACGAACAGATTGGACGCGCGCAGCGCCCGCAGCCTTTCGCGCGGCGTTCCCCCGACATGGCCGGGCCGGGCGTACAAATCCACCGATGCCTGGAACAACCGCTCGGCCACCAGCCCCGGCCACTGCCCCGCCCCCAGCCAGATACCGGCGTCGGCCTCCCCGGCGGCAAGGTCCACGCCTTCCTGGGTGGTCGATATCTGCAAGGAAAAGCCATGGCGCTCGAAGGGATAGCGCGCCAGGCGGGGCGACAGCCATTGCGTGGCGAACGAGGGCAGCATGTCCACTCGCAACGGTCCTTCCCGCCGCTCGCTGCGTACCGCGGCGACCGCTTGCGCGATGTGATCGAACCCCTGGCTCAGCCCTGGCCCCAGCCTGCGGCCGGCCTCGGTCGGCTCCAGCCGCGCACCGATCCGCTTCAACAGTTGCACCCCCAGCAGTTCCTCCAGCGCCCGAAGCTGGTGGCTGACGGCCGACGGCGTCACGCCCAGCTCCGCCGCGGCCTCCTTGATCGAGCGGTGGCGGACCGCGGCCTCGAAGGCTCGCAAGGCGTTGAGCGGAACGGGGATTCTCATGGGCGATGCTCCTTGGCGCGGCCGGTGCAAGCGGCCCCCATGCCGCGACGGAAGTTGTGCTAAGACAACAACCCCGCCTGATCCTCGGGCGCGAAGTCAGGTCCCGTGGCGCGGCGCGGGCGTTTCCGGCTATCTTAAACCGCGTGTCCGACCCCGACCGGCTGGCCTCCCGCACCGGCCGTCCCGCCCCGCCATGTCATCCGCTCCCCATCGCCATCCTCTCCTGCGCCACCGCGACGGGCACCATGCCCGCGTCACCTTCGAAGAATTGTTCTTCGACCTGATCTACGTCTTCGCCGTCACGCAGATCAGCCATCAACTCCTGCACCACCTGACGCTCACCGGCGTGATCGAGTCGCTGATCCTCTGGCTGGCCGTGTGGCTGGGCTGGCAGTACACCTGCTGGGTGACGAACTGGTTCGACCCGGAAACGCCGCGCATCCGCGGCCTGCTCTTCGCCACGATGCTGCTGGCGCTGTGCATGGCGGCCAGCCTGCCCGAGGCCTTCGGCGACCGGGCGCTGCTGTTCGCCGGGTCCTATGCCGCGATGCAGGTGGGCCGGACCGCGTTCATCGTCTGCCAGTTGCCCGCCGGCCATCCGCTGGCCGCCAACTACCGGCGCATGCTGGGGTGGCTGGTCATCGCCGCGGTCTTCTGGATCGCCGGGGCGATGGCCGAAGGGCATGAGCTGCGCGCGCTGCTGTGGCTGGTCGCGGTGCTGTGCGAATACGGCTCGCCCATGTTCGGCTTCGCCCTGCCGGGCATGGGCCGCTCCCATACCCGCGACTGGACCATCGAGGGCGGCCACCTGGCCGAACGCTGCCAGTTGTTCGTGATCGTGGCGCTGGGCGAGACGCTGCTCGCCACCGGCGTCATGCTGGCGGACACCGAAGCCTGGAACGCGGCCGTCGTCTCCGGCGTCCTGGCCACCTTCCTCGGCACCCTGGCGATGTGGTGGCTGTATTTCGGCACCTCCAGCAAGGATGCCACCGAGGCCATCACGAGCTCGGACGACCCCGGCCGCATCGGCGCCTATTTCCACTACATCCACGCCATCCTCGTGGCCGGCATCATCGTCACCGCCGTCGGCAACGATCTCGTCATGGCCCATCCGCATGAAGCCCTCGGGACGGCACAGGTCGTCGTGCTGGTGGCCGGTCCGGCCATCTACCTGCTGGGCAGCGCCATCTACAAGAAAGTCGTCTACGGTTCCATCCCGGGGTCGCACCTGGCCGGCGCGGTGGCGCTGCTCGTGCTGGTGCCCGTGGGCTATGCCGCGACGTTGCTGGCCATGGGCTGGCTGACCACCGCGGTCCTGACGGCCGTGGGCCTGTGGGAGACGCGCAGGCTCAAGCAGAGGCGCGCCCGGCAACCCGCGCCGCAGGCCCACTGAGCAGGCCGAGCCACTCCACCCAAGGAATCACGTGTCCGAAGAGAGCTTGACCGCCAGGCTGGAGCAACCGGTGGACGACAGCCGGGACCACGTCCTCGGCCCTGCCGATGCCGCCATCACCCTGGTCGAATATGGCAGCTACGCCTGCCCGTACTGCCGGGCCGCCAACGAACGCATCGCCGAAATCCGGCACCAGTTGGGCGACCGGCTGCGCTACGTATTCCGCCACTATCCGCTGCCGGGCAGCGACATCGCGCGCCGCGCCGCGGAACTGGCCGAACACGCGCGCGACGCCCGCCAGTTCTGGGACGCCCACGTCACGCTGATGACGCATTCGCGCACGCTCTCCGAGGAAAACCTGTCCCTGGTCGCGGGCCAGCTCGGCATCCCGCCCGCCGGCGCGCGGCAAACGGCCGACGACGAGGCGGCCCGGGCCCGGGTCGATGCCGACGTCGCCGGCGCCCGGGCCAGCCGGGTCATGGTCACGCCCACCTTCTTCATCAACGGCCGCCGCTACGACGGCCCCTGGGACGAAAGCTCGTTCACCGACGCCATGCTGCGCACGCCGGGCCATCGCCTGCGCAGCGTGGCGCAGGACTTCGCCGGCTGGGCGCCCTCGGCCGGCGTGCTGCTCCTGCTGGCGGCCGCGCTGGCAGTCCTGCTGACGAATTCCGGCCTGGGCGAGTCCTTCGCCGCGCTGTGGGAAACTCCCCTGGCGATCTCGTTCGGGCAGGCCGGCTTCGGCATGTCGCTGCTGCACTGGATCAACGACGGCCTGCTGACGATCTTCTTCCTGGTCGTGGGGCTGGAGATCAAGCGCGAGTTCACCGTCGGCCACCTGGCCAACCTGCGCTCGGCCGCGCTGCCGGTGGCGGCGGCCCTGGGCGGCATGCTCGTGCCGGCGCTGGTCTACAGCCTGATCGTTCCCGCCGGGCCGTGGTCGCACGGCTGGGGCGTGCCCATGGCCACCGACACGGCCTTCGCCATCGCCCTGATCGCGATGATGGGCAGCCGCGTCCCTACCGCGCTGCGGGTGTTCCTGACCGCAGCGGCCATCGTCGACGACATCGGCTCCATCGTCGTGGTCGCGCTGTTCTATTCCGGTTCGCTGAACCTGGGCTACCTGGCCGCCGCCGCGGCCCTGGTGGGCGTGCTGGCCCTGCTCAACAAGGCCCACATCTACCGCGTCGCGCCCTATGCGCTGACCGGCATCCTGCTGTGGGCCTGCGTCCATGCCAGCGGCCTGCACGCCACCATGGCCGGGGTGCTGCTGGCCATGTTCATCCCGACGCGGCCGCCTCCCAACCTGCCCACGCTGGTGGCGCAGGCCGATGCCATCCTGACGGCCGAGGCACGCCGCAGCGGGGAAGTCCTGCGGCAGGGACCGTCGCTGCCCGCGCTGGCCGCGTTCGATGCCATCCATGACCGCCTGGAATCGCCCGCCGACCGGCTGCTGCGCACGACCGGCGCGCGCTCCAGCTATGTCGTGCTGCCGCTGTTCGCCCTGGCCAATGCCGGCGTGGCGCTGGCACCCGACGTGCTGTCCAGCCATGGCCAGCTGTCGCTGGCCATCATTGCCGGGCTGGTCCTCGGCAAGCCGCTGGGGCTGGTGTCGGCCTCGGTCATCGCCGTCCGGCTGGGCATCGCGCGCAAGCCCGCCGATTATTCCTGGCGCCAGTTGGTGGGCGCCGGGGCGCTGGCCGGCATAGGCTTCACCATGTCCCTGTTCATTTCCGGGCAGGCCTTCCCGGTGGAAGCCGACTTCGCCGCGGCCAAGGTCGCGGTCTTCATCGGCTCCATCCTGTCCTCGCTGATCGGCGTGGCCGTTCTATGGGGCGCCGGCCGATCGTCGTCCGAAGGCTGACGCGCGGCTAACGCAGCGCGGGCAGGTGCCGCGGCCGCATATCGGCCGGCGGCGTGTAGGCGGCGCGCGTCGAACGCCGGGCGCCGTCCGCCGGCGCGGCCCGCAGGATGCCCTGCAGATCGTTGGCATGGTGCAGCGTCGCCGCCGCCACCGCCCGGCTGTTCAACGCCAGCGCGGCCGGGTCCAGGTTCGACAGGTCATCGCAGGCGGCGTGGTAGCAGGGATCGAACGTGATGCCGGCGGTGCCGCCCCACAGCGCCACATCCGCCTCGGTCTTGATCTCGTCCACGCCCGAGGAAATGCCGCCCGCGGGGATGCCCAGCGCGATGAACGGGCCGTAGTCCGAACGGCCGTCGAACGGCGTTCCCTTGAAGGGCGTGTTCCGCATCGCGTAGAAGCGCTCGAAGGTCCGCTCGATCACCTCGGAGCCGGCCGGTCCCGGCCCGTCGCTGCGGCCATCGGAGTTGTCGCCGTCATAGATGAAATACCCCGGATTGGGCGATCCGATCATGTCGAAATTCAGGTACATGGCGATCTTCGCCAGCGCCTCGGGCGCCAGCTTGCCGACGTAGTCGGCCGAACCCAGCACGCCGTCCTCTTCGGCGCCCCACAGGGCGAAGCGCAACCGGTACCGGGTCGGCGTGCGCGCCAGTTGTACCGCGGTCTCGAGCACGGCCGCCGATCCGCTGCCGTTGTCGTTGATGCCCGGGCCTGTCGATACCGAATCCAGGTGCGCGCCCACCATGACCACGTGGTTCTCGTCGCCGCCGCGGCCCTCGGCGATCAGGTTGAAGGTGGTCGCGGGCTCGCGCCGGGTCGAGGCGGCCACCCGCAGCACCAGGCCAGGCGTGGCGATCAGTTGCCGGCCCAGCGCCTGGGTCGTCTCAAGCACCGGGACCTCGATGCCCAGGCTCTGTCCCAACGCGCCGTGGACCATGCCTTCGGCATTGTTGTAGACCACGACGCCCGCGGCCCCCGCCGCCACGGCAAGGCCGATCTTCTGGTCGAAGCTGCAATCGCCCCGTTCGATCAGGGCGATACCGCCCGCCGGGAATCCGGCATAGTCCCGGGCGGCACAGCCACGGCTGCCCACGGCGTGCGCGCCGGCCGAGACGTCGCCCGATCCGGAATAGGTCATTACCCCGTGCTCGATATCCATCGCCGGTAGCGGCCCCACCTGGCGCAGCAGACTCCCGCCGAGGTCCTCGTACCGGACGAAATCGAAGGGCTCGCGCGTGACCGCATAGCCGGCGCCGCGCAGCACTTGCTCGGCATAGGCCGCCGAGACATCGTACCCGGGCGATCCCGAGGCGCGGTGTCCCGCGTTCGCCTCTGCGATGCGCGCGAACTCCCGCAGATGGGCCATGACGCCGTCGAGCGTCATGCAGGCCAGCAGCTTGTCTTCCGTGTCGTTGACCTGGCGCGCACAGGCGGTCTCGGGCGCGACGGCGCCGTCGCCGCCGCAGCTGGCAAGCGCCAGCACCGCGGTCGCCAGCGCCGCCAGCCGGGCCAGGCGCGGTTTCATGATCAGCAAAGCCAATGGAGCGTCCTTGAAGAAACGACGGCGATCGTAACAGAAGGTATCCGGACGACATAACGGCCGTGAATTACGATGTCTGCTTCCGGAAGAAGACGAGACGCCCGCTGATGGAACAAGTCGATTGCATCGTCATCGGGGCCGGCGTGGTGGGCCTTGCCATCGCCCGCGCGCTGGCCGCCCGGGGCCTGGAAACCATCGTCCTGGAGAAGGAGCTGGGGATAGGCACCGGCACCAGCTCACGCAACAGCGAGGTCATCCATGCCGGCATCTACTACCCCCCGGGCTCGCTCAAGGCCGGGTGGTGCGTGCGCGGCAAGCACCTGCTCTACGAATACTGTGCCCGGCGAAGCATCCCGCACCGGCGCTGCGGCAA